>JAQGID010000166.1 GCA_028291405.1 Rhodospirillales bacterium
TCCGCGGCCGCCGCATCGCCATGGTGTTTCAGGAGCCGATGACCGCGCTCAATCCGCTGATGCGGATCGGCGAGCAGATGATGGAAATGTTCGAGGCCCACAATCTGCTGACGCCGAAGGAGCGCCGCGCCAAGGCGCTGGGCCTGGCACGCGAAGTCGGGCTGCCCGATCCCGAGCGGATCGTGCGCGCCTATCCGCATCAATTGTCCGGCGGCCAGCGCCAGCGCGCGATGATCGCCATGGCGCTCGCATTGGAGCCGGCCGTGCTGGTGGCGGACGAGCCGACCACCGCGCTCGACGTCACCACGCAGGCGCAGATCCTCAAGCTGATCCGCGACCTGCAGCACGAGCTTGGCATGGCGGTGCTGATGATCACCCACGACCTCGGCGTCGTCGCCAACATCGCCGATGAGGTCATCGTCATGTATCACGGGGCCGTCGTCGAGAGCGGCGCCGTCGGCGACCTCTTTCACGACCCGCGCCATCCCTATCTGCGGGCCCTCCTCCGCGCCGTGCCGCGCTTCGACATGGAGCCGGGCGAGCGCCTGATTCCGATCCGCGAGATCCCGCACGGCGAGGCGCACCATCTGATGGCGGCGAAGGCGGAATGGCCGGAAGACGCGAGCCCGACGCTGCTGTCGTTCGACAAGGTCAGCAAGAGCTATCGCATCCGCCAGTCCGGCATGTTCGGCGGCCACGCCGGCAGCTTCACGGCGGTCGACGGCGTCAGCCTGACGATCGAGCGCGGCGAATGCCTCGGCCTCGTCGGCGAGAGCGGCTGCGGCAAGACGACGCTGAGCAAGGTGCTGCTGCGCGCCGTCTCGGCGGACGCCGGCAGCATCACCTTCAACAGCCACGGCACGCCGGTCGACGTCCTCGGCCTCGAGGGGACGGCGCTGAAGGCCTATCGCCGCCAGGTCCAGTTCATCTTCCAGGACCCGTTCGGCTCGCTGAACCCGCGGATGACGGTGTTCGACATCATCAGCGAGCCGCTCGTCATCCACGGCATCGGCACGAGCGAGTCGCGACGCGAGATGGTGCGCGAGCTGATGAGCCTAGTCGGCCTCGACCTGCGCCATCTCAAGCGCTATCCGCACAGCTTCTCGGGCGGCCAGCGCCAGCGCATCGGCATCGCGCGCGCCCTCGCCCTGCGCCCGGATCTCCTGATCTGCGACGAGCCGGTCTCGGCGCTCGACGTCTCGATCCAGGCGCAGATCCTCAATCTGCTGATCGATCTCAAGCGGCAGCTCGGCCTTACCTATCTCTTCATCTCGCACAACCTCGCGGTCGTCGACTACATCGCCGACCGTATCGCCGTGATGTGCGCCGGCCGCATCGTCGAGCTGGCGCCGCGCCGGCTGCTGGCGGACAATCCCATTCACCCTTATACCCGCGCCCTCTATACCGCGGTGCCGGCGCCCGATCTCGAGCACCGGCTCGATTTCGCGCAGCTCATGGAGGACAAGGCCTCGCGTCCCGGCGCCTGGGCGCCTCCCTTCCGCTGCGATGCCGCGCATCGCCCCGAACTCGTCGACATCGGCGGCGGCCATTTCGTCCAAGCCAGCTCCCTCGACGCGATCGAGGCCGCGCAATGAAGCACGTCTCCGCCTTGCTGCTGCTGCTGCTCACGGCGACCGCCGCGCGGGCGGAAGAGTCGGCGGCCACGGCCGCCATGATCGAGACGCCGTCGCTCGCCGCCGCCGTCGCCGCCGGCCAGTTGCCGCCGGTCGGCGAGCGCATCCCGAGCGAGCCCGCCGTCGCGCCCGGTGAGCCGGGGCGGCCGGGCGGCGACCTGCGGATCCTGATGGCCGGCGCCAAGGACACGCGGATGATGGTCGTCTTCGGCTATTCGCGGCTGATCGGCTATACGCCCGACCTCAAGCTGGCGCCGAACCTCGCCAAGTCGGTCGAGATCGAGAACGGCGACCGGGTCTTCACCTTCCACCTCCGCGCCGGCCACAAATGGTCCGACGGATCGCCTTTCACCTCGGAGGATTTCCGCTTCTGGTTCGAGGATGTCGCGCAGAACAAGCAGCTCTCGCCGTCCGGGCTGCCGCCCGAGATGATGCCGGACGGCGAGAAGCCGCAGGTCGAGTTTCCCGATGCGCTGACGGTGCGCTATCGCTGGTCGCGCCCCAACCCGCTGTTCCTGCCGGCGCTGGCGATGCCGAACCCCACCTACATCTACATGCCGGCGGCCTATCTCAAGCAGTTCCACGAGCGCTATGCCGACAAGGCGAAGCTCGCCGCGCTGGTCAAGGACGGCAAGCAGCGCAACTGGGGGGCGCTGTTCAACAAGCTCTCGAATGCCTACCGCAACGACAATCCCGACCTGCCCACCCTCGAGCCCTGGGCCCTCAAGACGCGGGCGCCCGCCGATCGCTTCATCTTCGAGCGCAACCCCTATTTCCACTGGGTCGACGCGGCCGGGCGCCAGCTGCCCTATATCGACCGCGTCCTGATGACGATCGCCGACAGCAAGATCATCCCGGCCAAGACGGGCTCGGGCGAGAGCGATCTGCAGGCGCGCTACCTGCGCTTCGACAACTACACCTTCCTCAAGGACGCCGAGGAGCGCAACGGCTACAGCGTGCGGCTGTGGAAGACCGCGCCGGGGAGCCAGGTGGCGCTCTATCCCAATTTGAATTCGAACGATCCCGCCTGGCGCGCGCTGTCCCGCGACGTGCGCTTCCGCCATGCGCTGTCCCTGGCGATCGACCGTCACGAGATCAATCAGGCGATCTACTACGGCCTCGCCACGGAAGGCCAGAATACCATCCTGCCGGCCTCGCCGCTCTACCGGCCGGAATACCGCGAGGCCTGGGCGAGCTACGATCCCGATGCGGCACGACGCCTGCTCGACGAGATCGGCCTCGTCAAGCGCGACAGCGAGGGCATCCGCCTGCTGCCCGACGGAAGGCCGCTCCAGATCATCGTCGAGAGCGCCGGCGAATCGACCGAGGAATCCGACGTCCTCGAGCTGGTCCGCGATTCCTGGCGCGAGATTGGCGTCAAGCTGTTCTCGAAACCTTCGCAGCCGCATGTCTTCCGCGAACGGGTCTTCGCCGGCGAGGCGATGATGGCGATCAGCAAGGGGCTGGAGAACGGTCTCGTCACCGCCCTCATGCCGCCGCTCGAGATGGTCCCCACGAGCCAGCAGCAGCTACAATGGCCGAAATGGGGCCAGTACTACGAGAACAAGGGACGCGCCGGCGAGGCGCCCGACATGCCCTTCGCCCAAGATCTTCTGGGCCTGCTGCAGGCATGGTTCAACTCCGGATCGATGGAGGAGCGCAGCAAGATCTGGCAGGATATCCTGACGATCCATGCCGAGCAGGTGACGAGCTTCGGGATCGCCGCCGGCGTGCCGCAGCCGGTCGTCGTCAGCAACAAGCTGCGCAACGTGCCTGAGGAGGGCATCTACAATTTCGATCCCGGCGCCTATTTCGGGATCTATCACCCCGACCGCTTCTGGCTCGACGAGCCCGCACAAGCCGCGGCAGCGGAGCACTGACCCCAGCGATGCTTAACTTCGTCGTCCGCCGCCTGCTGATCATGATCCCGACCCTGCTCGTGATCAGCCTCATCATCTTCATCATCATAAAGCTGCCGCCCGGCGACTATTTCTCGACCTACATCGCCGAGCTGCAGAGCCAGGGCGAGGCGGTCGATCTCCAGAAGATCGCCTTCCTCAAGGCGCAATACGGCTTCGACAAACCGGACTGGCAGCAGTACCTCTACTGGGTCGGCGGGCTGCTGCAGGGCGATCTCGGCTATTCCTTCGAGTACAACCTCCCGGTCAGCGCCGTCGTCGGCGACAAGCTGTACCTGACGGTCATCGTCTCGGTCGCGACCATCATCTTCACCTACCTCGTCGCCTTTCCGATCGGCATCTACTCCGCGACCCACCAGTACAGCTGGAGCGACCACAGCCTGACCTTCCTCGGCTTTCTCGGACTCGCGACGCCGAATTTCCTGCTGGCGCTCGTGCTGCTCTATTTCGCCAACGTCTATTTCGGCCTGTCGATCGGCGGGCTGATGGAGCCGCGGTACATGGACGCGCCGTGGAGCGCCGGCAAGATCCTCTCGGTCCTCGAGCATCTCTGGATTCCGGTGATCGTCATCGGCCTCGCCGGCACCGCCGGGATGATCCGCCGGCTGCGCGCCAATTTGCTCGACGAGCTGCAGAAGCAATATGTCACCACCGCCCGGGCGAAGGGCGTGCCGCCGTTCAAGGCGCTGATGAAATATCCGCTGCGCATGGCGCTCAACCCCTTCATCTCGGACATCGGCCTCCTGCTGCCGCACGTCATCTCCGGCGCCGCGGTGGTCTCGGTCGTCCTCAGCCTGCCGACCACCGGGCCGATGCTGCTCGACGCGCTGCGCAGCCAGGACATGTATCTCGCCGGCTCGTTCCTGATGTTCATGGCGAGCCTGACCGTCATCGGCGTCTTCATCTCGGACCTCGCGCTCGCGGCGCTCGATCCGCGCATCCGGCTGTCCGGCGGAGTCACGCGATGAGCGAGGCCAAGATCGCGACGACCGACAAGCTGCCGCACTACGCCTCCGCCGAGCCGTTCGACGCCTATTCCGTCGAAATCATGTCGGCGGCGCAGGAGCGCTACTACATGGCGTCGCAATGGCGGATGATGTGGTGGAAGCTGCGGCGCCATCGCATCGCCGTCATCTCGGGCGCGATCCTGCTCGCGATGTATCTGTCGATCATGGTGAGCGAGCAGCTGGCGCCCTACAATCAGCAGGCGCGCCACGCCGATTTCATCTACGCCCCGCCGCAGGGCATCCACCTCTTCGACAAAGGACATTTCGTCGGGCCCTTCGTCTACGGCTACGACTACCGGCTCGATTTGCGCAACCTCCAGCGGGTCTACACGCCGAATCCGACGAAGATCGAGCGGCTGCGCTTCTTCTGTCATGGCGACCGCTATGCCTGGTGGGGGCTGATCCCCGGCGACATCCACCTCGTCTGCCCGGCGGAAGGCGGCCAGTTCTTCCTGCTCGGCACCGACCGGCTGGGCCGCGACCTGCTGTCGCGGATCCTCTACGGGTCGCGCATCTCGCTGACCATCGGGCTGATCGGCGTCGCCATCAGCTTCGTCCTCGGCATCGTGATCGGCGGCATCGCCGGCTATTACGGCGGCTGGATCGACGTGCTGATCCAGCGGCTGATCGAGATCATCATGTCGTTCCCGCATCTGCCGCTGTGGATGGCGCTCTCGGCCATCCTGCCGGTGACGTGGAGCCCGCTCCTCGTCTATTTCGGCATCACGCTGATCCTCGGCATGATCGAGTGGACGCATCTCGGCCGTGCCGTGCGCTCGAAACTGCTGGCGCTGCGCGAGGAGGATTTTTGCACCGCCGCGATGCTGATGGGCGCGACGCCGGCGCGGATCATCGGCCGCCACCTGCTGCCGAGCTTCATGAGCCATCTCATCGCGACGGCGACGCTCTCCATCCCGTCGATGATCCTCGGCGAGACGGCCCTCTCCTTCCTCGGCCTCGGCCTCCGGCCGCCGATCACCAGCTGGGGCGTCCTGCTCAACGAGGCGCAGAACATCAACGTCGTCGCGCTCTATCCATGGCTGATGCTGCCGGTCGTGCCGGTCATCATCATGGTGCTGGCGTTCAACTTCCTCGGCGACGGGCTGCGCGACGCCGCCGACCCGTATCACTGAGGCGGCGGACGACCGCTGACGAGGCGCGCGGGCCGCTTTGGTCCGCTCCGCGCCCATGTCCGCCCTTCAGCACGGCGCGCGGCGATCGCGAAAGCTGCCGCTCATGAGCTTGGACCGAGCGACGTCCGCTACGGGAAGTCTTACAACGGTCGCGTTCTTCCACGTGCGCTTAGACAGTCGCGACCGGGGATGCGTCGACCCAGAGGTGCCAGAGCGCAATAACGCCCGGATCGTTCGCGGGCGGCGCCGTATGCGTATAGAAAAAGGACCGGCCGTGCCTAGATCGTGCGGCGTCGCATGTTCCGGACGTAATGGCGATCGGGGCGTCTTGGACAGCATAGCTCGTGGCTTGCGCGGACTGCGCGAGATAGGGCTCGAGGCGGGTCGCGATCGTGGATTCGTCGCGGACATAGGCGATCATAAAGGCCTCACGCCCACCCCAGCCATATTCCCCGTTGAGGAAGCGCCTGAGGCCCTTGCTACAATAGAGGTTCTCGCCCCGCGTGGCGTCTATGATTTTGGCCTCGGCGATCAGCGGGAATCGCAGCGCTCGAGCCGAGAGATGGATGGAAAGGTCGGGGCGTTTCTCCAAGTGCGAGCCATCGAAGCTCAAGCTCTCCTTGCCACGCACGACAGAGGCGACGAGCTGGCGCCAGACCTTGTCCTCCTCGATCATTCGGTTGAGGCGCGCTTCCAACAGTGCGGTGACCTCCGCTTCGTCCCCGGTCGCCACCGTTGTCGGGGCGCTCGCGCGGATGTCCGTGAATGCCTGGGCAACGCCGCCAACAATGATGTGCAGGTAGACGTCGTCGATCGCCGCCAACGGCAGATCGAGACCACGGGTCAGTTCCGCGATTTGGTCCGGACGGGGCAAAAGCGCCGAGGAGCTCATCCGCGGTTGAACCCTCTCAGGAAATCGAGACGCGACCAGATGATGTGCTGGGCCAGGAGGTGCGCCTGGGTCTCGCTCCAGTAGCGGCTCTGAGCCAAACGACCGATGAGGAGCGCGCCGCTGCCATCCTCCACCATCATCTCGGTCGCCGCGGTGGCGTCGGCGACGGCGAGCAGCGCCTCCCAATCCGCTCGGACGCGAACGTCGGGCGCATCTGCACCCGTCTGCAGCAAAAGACCCAACCAGGGCGATGTCGGACGGTTGGCGACCATGCGCACGCTGACCGGCATGTTGAAGCGCTTTGCCCAAGGCTCAAGTTCATCCTGAAGGAACGAGCAAAAATCCTCGGTGACCCTCGAGTCTGGCGGGGCCTGCGCCGCTATCTTGGTCTCGGCGAACGGTAGGTTGAAGGCAAGCGTATCCGAGATGATCTGCAGATCGGTCGGATCCAGGCCGTAAAGGTCCGCGACCCAGCGATCGACATCGTCCCAGGCCCCTTCGGACAGCCGGATCCCCTCGAAGAGCTGCAGAATTTCGTCCCGCTGGTCGGGCGTCAGCTTGCGAAAATCGGGCAAGGGGATGCGGTCGAGCGCGGCCTTTTCGATGACCTCTCGCTCGAACCCGAATTCGCCGCTTGTGATGAGCGCAAGCCACAGCGTGAACTTGCTGCCGAACACGAGCGCGAGATAGCGGGACAGAATGTCGGCGTGCTCGAAAGCGCTCGGGCAATAGCCGTAGAAGTTCTCGTTATAGGCGACGGGCCGATCGGCGACTCCGACACGAATTCGGCCGCGGTCTGCGGGCGGCGACTTGTGGACGATCGCGACCGACGCCTCGAACAGGCGCGGATCACGCGGATCGTGAATGCGCTCATACTGAAACGATTGGAGGCGGTCGGTATCGATCAGGACGTCGTTCAAAGATTCGACGGTGACGTCGGGCAGGCCGTGCAGATACCGCGCGTCCGCACCCGGTTCGCCATCGCCATACTTCCTGGTCCGGCTGCTCAGCCGAAGCTGCTGATAGCCCTGCCCTGACCCAGCCATACGGCCGCGCGAGGACACGCCGATCGCGTCACGCCAGAATGTCTCCAGGGTGGGAAATTCCTTGGTCCTGATTCGCTCGACGAGGCCGAGGTCCGATTTGGCTCCGCGGAACAGGATTTTGAGGATGTCGGGTGTCTCGACCATCTGCTGCGTCGCGATGATCTCGGCCGAATGCGCATCAATGCGCATGGTGCCTGACGCATTGAGCGAGGTTTCTAAGCGCGGGCTAATCAACCGGAACCCCGCGCCCGTCTCCGGTACGCGATTGGTCGCGATCAGCAGGCAGAAGGGGGCCGAGATTTCCGGCCAGACCTTGGTTTGGCGTAACTCGACGCCGTTGATCACCGAGGTCACGTCGAGCGCCTGGAAAAGCATCCGGCGCGCGTCGACCATTCCGTCGCCTTGCTGGAACAACACACGGGCATGGAGCGCGAAGGCGATCTGACCGCCGGGCTTGGCCCATTCCATTGCGCGCCACACAAACGGAAGATCGAGCCCTTGATTGGGAAGCGGCGGCGCGACCTTCGTGCCGGACCGTTCACTGGCGATGCGCGCCACTGTCGACAGGACCAATGACCAGTCCGACAGCTTGGTCCCCGTCGACCATGGCGGGTTGCCGACGACCATGTCGTAGCGGCCGCGATGTTCGTCGCCGACCAATGGCCCCAGGCTGCCGAGCGCACAGCCGGGCTCCTTGTCCTCAGAGCCGATACGGTGGAGCACCTTGCCGCGAAGATCTTCGAAGCGGAGCTTGTCGACCGGTTGGGGTTCTGGATCGAGTTCGATCGAGATCAGGTAAAGCGCCAGGGCCGCGAACCGGAGCGCCTCCTCATTCACGTCAAAGCCGGTGATCTGATCGTAGAGGATCTCGCGCAGGCGTTGCGTATCCGGCCGCTTGCCGTCGGCCCGCCAGCGGGCGGCAACCAATTCGCGGAATGCCGTAAGCAAGAATACGCCTGCGCCGGCCGCCGGATCGAGAATGCGCGCTGCGGCGCTCGCGCCGTCGCGCTCCAGCGCGCGAAACGATGCGCGCACGAGCAGGTCAGCGATGGGCCGGGGGGTGTAAAAACCGCCTTCCTGCCGCTGCTTCACCGGCGCATGGCTGCGCAGATAAAGCTCGTAGGCTTGGCTCAGCACGCCAACAGGGATGTGGGCGAAGTCGAGCCGATCCCAGCGCTCGGCCCATCCCAGGAAGAGCTGGCCGCCCGGCGCGCGCATCATGATGTTGCCGAGAACGTGATAGGCGTCTGGCGGCAGGTCTTCAAAGATGTTGCCGGACAAGGGCAGCAGATCGCCGTTGAATGTGTCGTCGAGCCAGGTGCATGCCGCGCGCGCATTGTCGGCATTGTCGAACAGGGCGGCGGCAAGTTCGGGCGTCGCCAGATTGTCTGGCAGGAGGTCGCGATCGCCCAGGAATCGGGCGAAGAGCGCGCGGCCCACCAGCGAGATCGCGTCGCCATGATCGAGTTCCAGACCGATCAGGCGATCGATTGCGCCGGTCAGGAGATGGAGAACCACGTTAGAGATCCAGCCCTGCTTGGTCCGCGCGGCGCGCGGCCGGCGGTTGGCCAGATGCGGGAACAGGTCCTTGATCGCCTCGCTCGACCCGTCGGTGGCGATGCGCGCCTGGGCGGGCGTCTTACGATCGAGCGCAATGGCGTAGACGTCGAGCCGACCGGGAGCGACGATGCCGAGATACGGC
This sequence comes from Rhodospirillales bacterium, assembly GCA_028291405.1. Taxonomy (GTDB): domain Bacteria; phylum Pseudomonadota; class Alphaproteobacteria; order ATCC43930; family CGMCC-115725; genus URHD0088. The sequence continues at coordinate 9,334 of JAQGID010000166.1, forward strand.
GCATCGCCAGGAGGCGCCGCAGCCGGTGGATTTGTCCGGTGCCGTCGATCTGGTTGGCGTCGACCAGGAAGACGAGCGGCGCGTCCTGCCATTCATAGACGGCGCCGACGACCCCCAGGATCGAGCCGCTGTCGCGGCGTGCGTTGGTCAGCGTGGCATAGGGAAGCAGCTCGGGGCCGTCGGCATCGAGCGCATGAAGCGCCTGCCGATCGGCGCCGAAGGGTTCGAGCCGGGCCAGCCAGTCAGTCATGGCGGTGTCCGTGGGGCATCGGCGTGCTCACGACCGCAAATCCAGGCTCGCTTGCCGGTCGCCGCCGAAATGGCCGCGACGGGTCGCGCCGCGCGGCTTTTTCGTCGGCGCGACCTTCGCGATCGCGCTGCGATAGTCCAGCCCGCGCGCCGCCATTTCGGCAAGGAGCACGGCAACAAGTGCGATGTGCTGCGGCAGTTCGCCCCGACTCGCATAGTTCGTGATCGAATTGGGGTTCATACCAATAAGTTCAGCAAAGCTGCGCACACTAAGCCCCGTGCGCTCAAGCTCTGCGAGGAATTCAGGGTAAGGCACCGCACTGCTCGTCCCAACACAGTGTTTGATGTGTCATAACACACAAAACGATGTGTGCAACAGAACGTGTTCGATTCCCTCCTGACCGCAGCCCATTCTCTGCCGCGGTTGGGAAGCCTGCGTTGAACGGCGGCTCTCGCTTATTTTCGTTCCTTAAGCGGTCGTTCTGCTAACGGCCAACCCCCGTCATGAGCAGCGGTCGGCACGATATGCGTGGAGGGGTCGGGAACGGACCTCCAGGACGGCCCTCCCGGTGTCCGTTTCCCACCACCCATCTCGTGCCGGTTTGCTGAATGGTCTTGCAAAGTCCGTTCTGGGTCGTCATATTGCCCGATATGGGCAAGATGAGCGAGAACCATCCCGCGCGGCGGTCTCCGTCCAGGCGGGCGAGCTTACAAAACAGCGGCTTGCGGCCGCATCGGCTGGTCATCGATGGCGCGGGGCCCTGTTATTTTCCTGTAGATATCAGGGATAACAGGCCCAGTCCGGACCTGCCCGCGGACGCCCCGGCACCGCCCGCTCCATCGATCCGCGAGGGAGCGGCGGGCGCAGGAAGGATCTCAGGCGGTGCCCCAGACCTCCGCCGCCGTCTCGACGATCAGCGCGAGCTTGCGCTTCTCGTCGTCGACGGTGAGCGCGTTGCCCTTGATCGTGCTGGCGAAGCCGCATTGCGGGCTGAGCGCCAGCCGGTCGAGCGGCACGATCTTCGCGGCTTCCTCGATCCGCCGCTTGAGCGCGTCCTTGTTCTCGAGCTGCGCCTTCTTGGTGGTGACGAGGCCCAGCACCGCGACCTTGTCGCCGCTGAGATAGCGCAGCGGCGCGAAGCTGCCGGCGCGCGGGCTGTCGTACTCGAGGAAGAACCCGTCGACCTCGATCTCGCCGAGCATGACCTCGGCGACCGGGTCGTAGCCGCCCTCGGCGACCCACGAGCTCTCGTGGTTGCCGCGGCAGAGGTGCATGCAGACGGTCATGTCCTTCGGCCGGTCGCGCAGCGCGTCGTTGAACAGCTTGGCGTAGATCCGCGGCAGCTTGTCGGGGTCCTCGCCGATCTTGCGGACGTTGTCGCGCAGGCTGGGGTCGCAGAGGAACGGCAGGTTGGTCTCGTCGATCTGCAGATAGCGGCAGCCGGCGGCGTAGAGATCGGCGATCTCCTCGCGATAGACGCGCGCGAGATCGGCGTAGAACGACTCGATCTCGGGATAGGCCTTGATGTCGATCGCGGCGCGGCCGCCGCGGAAATGAACGATCGTCGGCGACGGGATCGCCTGTTTCGCGGTGAGGCCGGCGCGCTCGGCGACCGGGCGCAGCGCGGCGAAATCGTCGACCGCGAGGCGCCGCGAGCGGCCGAGCTTGCCGACGACCTCGAAGCGCGGCGGCGCGAACTCGATCTCGCCGGCCTCGTTGTGGAATTTCGACGGCAGGCCGCCGGCGAGCGCGACGCCGTCGATCTTCTCGAGAAAGTCGAGGAACCAGTGGCGCCGGTGGAACTCGCCGTCGGTGCAGACCTTGAGCCCGGCCGCCTGCTGCAGGGCGACGGCATCGGCGACGCAGCGCGCCTCGATGTCCCACAGCTGCTGTGCCGAGATGGCGCCGCTCTCGCGCTCGCGCCGCGCCGCGTGGATCGCATCCGGGCGGAGCAGGCTGCCGACGACATCCGCTTTGAACGGCGGTATTGCCATGATGTTTCTCTCCCGTTGGGTAAGGGACGCTCAGGGCGTCAGGACGAGGCCTTCGCGAGCGACGACGGTGCCTGGGCGGCGTTCCGCGGCCTCGGCGCCGACGCGGTCCATGAAGGCGTCGTCATGGGCCGGGTCGTGATGAAAGATAACCAACGTCTTGACGTTCGCGGCGTCGGCGAGGCGGACGCCCTGCTGCCAGGTCGAATGGCCCCAGGCGACGTGCTTGAGGTATTCCTCGTCGGTGTAGGTGCTGTCGTAGATCATCACGTCGGCATGGTCGACGAGCGACAGCACGTTGGCGTCGAGCCCGTCCGGCTTGTGCTCGGTATCGGTGATATAGGCGATCGACTTGCCGCCGTACTCGATGCGATAGCCGGTCGCGCCGTTCGGATGGTTGAGCGGCGCCGTCCGCAGCGTGATGCCGGGATGCGGCGTCAGCGTCTCGCCCTGGCGGAAGTCCCGGAAGTCGAGCTGCGGATCGAGCAGCTTCATCGGCACCGGGAACAGCGGCGCCATCATCATGCCGCAGAGCACGTTCTCGAGACCGTTGTCGGGCAGGAGATGGCCGGCCCAGACGCGGAACATGTTGCCCGGCACGTAGCACGGGCCGAAGAAGGGCAGGCCGCAAATGTGATCGAAATGCGTGTGGGTGTAGAAGAGATCGGCGTCGATCGGCGCGCCGTTCCGCAGCATCTCGTTGCCGAGCTCGCGCAGGCCGGTGCCGCCGTCGAGAATGAGGGTCCGATCGCCGCAGCGAACCTCGACGCACGAGGTATTGCCGCCATAGCGTACCGTGCCTGGACCGGGGCACGGTATGCTGCCTCGCACCCCCCAGAATCGGATCGAGAAACCCCCGGTTGACACTATGTCATTCCTATCGCGGCTGCTGGCTCGCGCCTAATCCTCGTCCATTCCCGATGTCCGGCAGTTACGTCGAGAGGGCGCCGCATCTCTTTAGGGTAATCTACCTAAAGAAAATAACAATGCCACTCTGTGCGCTGCGTCACAGACAGGCGTATCGGGGCCGCTCACGGCACCAGCCGATAGCCGCCGGGCTCGGTAATGAGAATCTCGGCGCGCGACGGCTCGCGCTCGATCTTCTGGCGCAGCCGATAGATATGGGTCTCGAGCGTATGCGTCGTGACGCCGGCATTGTAGCCCCAAACCTCGCCGAGCAGGACGTCGCGCCCGATCACCCGCTCGCCGGCGCGATAGAGGTACTTGAGGATCGCGGTCTCCTTCTCGGTCAGCCGCACCTTCTTGCGGCCGCTGCCGTCGATCATCAGCTTGGCGCTCGGCCGAAAGCTGTAGGGCCCGATCGTGAAGACGGCGTCCTCGCTCTGCTCATGCTGGCGCAGCTGGGCGCGCAGCCGGGCGAGCAGGACGGAGAGCTTGAACGGCTTGGTGATGTAGTCGTTGGCGCCGGAATCGAGGCCGAGAATCGCGTCGGCGTCGCTGTCGGCGCCGGTCAGCATGAGGATCGGCGCCCGGACGCCCGACCGGCGCATCAGCCGGCACAGCTCGCGCCCATCCATATCCGGCAAGCCGACGTCGAGCAGGATGGCGTCGAAATATTGCTGCCCAACGCACTCCAGCGCGTTTCCGCCGGTATCGGCCTCGGCGGTCAGGAATTCCTCGTGCAGGCTCAGCTGCTCGGCGAGGGCGTGGCGCAAATCGCCATCGTCGTCGACGATGAGTATCTTGCGACCAACCGCCATGCTCTTCTTCTCCTGCGCCGCCGCGGCGTCATACCACGCCGCGGAAAGCTTCTCCAGATGCCCGGGATGGTCAATTCGCGGCCGGGATCGCGTCGGCGACGGCGCGGAACAACGGGCTGGTCGGCTCCGCGAAGCGATCCATGATGGAGAAATGGTCATCGCCGGGCTGCAAAACCACGGTGAGCTCCAGGCCTCGCTGCCGCCACGCATCGGCGAACTCGTCCTGTTGGCGCCGGAATCGAGGCCGAGGATCGCGTCGGCGTCGCTGTCGGCGCCGGTCAGCATGAGGATCGGCGCCCGCACGCCCGACCGGCGCATCAGCCGGCAGAGCTCCCGCCCATCCATGTCCGGCAAGCCGACGTCGAGCAGGATGGCGTCGAAATATTGCTGCCCAACGCACTCCAGCGCGTTTCCGCCGGTATCGGCCTCGGCGGTCAGGAACTCCTCGTGCAGGCTCAGCTGCTCGGCGAGGGCGTGGCGCAAATCGCCATCGTCGTCGACGATGAGTATCTTGCGACCAACCGCCATGCTCTTCTCTCCTGCGCCGCCGCGGCGTCATACCATGCCGCGGAAAGCTTCTCCAGATGCCCGGTATGGTCAGCCCGCCGCCGGGATCGCGTCGGCGACGGCGCGGAACAACGTGCTCGTCGGCTCGGCGAAGCGATCCATGATGGAGAAATGGTCTTCGCCAGGCTGCGAAACCACGGTGAGCTTCAGGCCGCGCTGCCGCCACGCATCGGCGAACTCGTCCTGCTGGCGCCGGAACTCCGCCGTCTCGTTGCCGCCGACGGCGAAGACCAGGGGCGGCGCGGCCCGGGACGATGCCACGAGGAGGCGCCGCGGACTGTTGCGCGCCGCGGCCGCGGCATCGAGGCCGAGAACCGCGTTGAGATAGCAGAGGCGGATCGGCTCCAGATCGTAGACGCCGCTGACGGCGCAGCCGCCGCACATCGGAGCCTCGGCGAGCCCGAGGACGGACCAGTCGGTCAGCGCGAGCATGGCCGTCAGATGGCCGCCCGCCGAATGGCCGGCGACGAAGAGACGGCGGGGGTCGACGCCGAGACCGGCGGCATTCCGTGCCACGAAGGCGACCGCGCGGCGGCTCTGGGCGACGATCTCGTCGATGCTCGCCGCCGGCGCCAAAGTATAGTCGACCGAGGCATAGGCGATACCGCGCGCCAGGAAGGCCGGCGCCGGATAGAGAAAATCGCGCTTGTCCTGGGCACGCCAGAAGCCGCCGTGAAAGAAGATCACGAGCGCGGCGCCGGGCTCGGCCGGGAAAAGGTCGAGCGTCTCGTCGGGGCCGTCGCCATAGGGGATATCGAGACGGCATTCCTGCGCGCTGCGAGCCGCCTCGCTGCGCGCGGCCCAGGAGGCTGCGTACTCCGGGAAGCGCGGCACCGCGGCACGCAGATCGTGTTGGGCATCGAGCGCCGCCTGGTCCATGCCGCGATAGATCATCGCGCCGGCCCCGCGACGAGGCGATCGAAGGCTGCAGCCCAGCGCGCGACCGAGTCCGGCCAGTCCGGCAGGGCGGCGCCGCAGGCGGCGGCTCCCGCCGCGAGGCGGCCGCGCAGCGCGGGATCGGCAATTACCCGGCGCAGCGCATCCGCCAGCGCCGCGACATCGCCCGGCGGGACGAGAATACCGGCGCTGTCGGGCACGAGATCAGGCACCGCGCCGGCGCGGCAGGCGACGATCGGCAGCCCGTGCGCCAGCGCCTCGGCGAAGGCCATGCCGTAGCCTTCGTGGAACGACGGCAGCACGAAGCAATTCGCCGCGTGGTAGGCGGTCGCGACATCGTCGGGCGGAAACTCGCCGGCCAGGGTGACGCGGTCGGCGAGATTCTCGTGGGCGAGGAAATCGCGCAGCGCCGCGGTCGTCGCGGGATCGCGGTCGGTGCTGCCGATGCAGTGCCAGCGCCAATCGAGGTCGGCGATGGCGGCCAGAGCGGATGCCAGGACGAGATGACCCTTGCGCGGGGTCAGCGTCGCGACGGTGAGCAGGCGGACGGGGCCGGTCGGGGCGTCGCGGTCGCCGGGCGAGGTCCCGTGGCCGGTGCCGGGCGGCACGACGGCGACGCGGCTCGGTGCGACGCCGTAGGCGATCAGCGCCTCCGCCGTCGCCGGGCTCGGGCAGATCGCGCCGCGCAGCAGCGGCAAGAGATCGCGCTCGAGCGCCGCGAGTTGCGCGCTTTCCGCGGCCGAGAGCCCGGTCTCGAGGGCCAGCGGATGATGCACGAAGGCGACGAGCCGCAACCGCGCCGCCTCGCGCTTCAGGCACGCCGCCGCCGCGGGCAACACCATGCCGTCGAGCACCGCCGCGCTCTCGGCGGGCAGCGCGGCGAGCGCGGCCGCGACGGCGTCGGCGGCGAGGCGGTCGGCGGTGGGATGGCTTCCCGCGAGCTCGTGGACGACGACCGTTCGTCCGGACGCGCGCAGACCCTCGACGATGCGCCGGTCGAACAGATAGCCGCCGGTGATCTGATCGAGCCGTCCCGGGACCAGAAAATCCAGCCGCGTCACGCGATCGCGCCCTCGTAGGCCGCCCAGGCGACCGGCGATTCGCGGAGCACGATGCGCATTCCGGCGAGGCTGCCGGCCGTGCCCTCCCCCAGTGCGCCTCCGGCGATGCGGCCGGCGAGACGCCGGAAAATCTCGCCGGCGAGGAACTCGGTCGTGGTGTTGCGGCCGCGGAAGGCGTCGATCTCGTCGAGATTGCGGTAGTCGAGCTCGCCAAGCACCGCCTTCAGCGCCTCGAGCGCCAGGCCGATGTCGCAGACGAGGCCGTTCGCGTCGAGACTGGCGCGGCGGAACTCGGCCTCGATGGCGTAGGTCGCGCCATGCAGCTGCTGCGCCGGCCCGAAGACCTCGCCGACGAAGCTATGCGCGATCATGAAATGGCTGCTGACGGCGAGGCTGTACATGGATGGCTCCGGATCAGTCATAGGCGACGATGTGGCACAGCGTCCCGGCCGGTGCCGCCGCCAGCCGCGCCATGGTCGCCGGCAGTTCGGCGAAAGGACTCGTGCCGCTCAGCAGACGATCGTAAACGGGATCCGAGAGCAGCGCGAGCGCCAGCGCCATCCGCCTGGCGTGGCTCCAGCGCCCGCGCTGCCCGGTCGCGACGGCGCCGACCTGCGATGATCGCAGCGTCAGGCGGCGGGAATGGAACGCCTCGCCGAGCGGCGCCGCGATAGCGGCATCGCCGTACCAGCTCATCTCGAGAACCGTCGCTTCGAAGCCCGCGAGCCCGAGGGCGGTCGCGAGACCCGCGGCGCTGCCGCTGGCGTGGATCACGAGGTCGGCATCGCCCGCCGCATGGTCCGGCGTGGCGAAGCGGCAGCCGAGCGCCGCGGCGAGCGCCGAACGCCCGGGATCGACGTCGATCAGCTCGACCACGGCGCCGGGCAGCCGCGCCGCGAGCGAGGCGACGAGGCAGCCGACGACACCGGCGCCGACGACCGCGATCCGGTCGCCAAGACGCGGCGCCGCGTCCCATAGACCGTTGACCGCGGTCTCCATATTGGCGGCCAGCGCTGCCCGCGAATCCGGCAGATCCTCGGGGACGAGGGCGACGGCGGTCGCCGGCACGTCGTAGAGATCCTGGTGCGGGTGGAGGCAGAAGACGCGGCGGCCGAGAAGATCCGGCGGCCCCGCCCCGATGCTTCCGACCGAGGCGTAGCCATATTTGACGGGACCGGGGAATTTCCCCTCTTGGAACGGGCAGCGCATGGCGTCGTATTGGCTCACGGGAACCCTGCCGCGGAAAACCAGGCTCTCGGTGCCGCGGCTGATCGCGCTGACGCGGGTCCGGATGCGGATTTCGCCGGGCGCCAGCGACCCCAGCGTCGTCGAGCGGATCTCGCCGCGGCCGGGCTCGGCGAGCCAGAAGGCGCGCGCCTCACTCATGCAGCAGGCACTCGAACATGATGTCCTCGCCGAGGTCGAACCGCCGCATCTTCGGGCGCAGCCCCTGCTGCAGATCGGCGATCTCCGGCAGGGTGATGCTGGGACGGCCGGAGCCGATGATCAGGGGCGAGACGGTGATCTGCAGCCGGTCGAGGCAATCGGCGACGAGGAACCGCGAGACCGTCACGCCGCCGCCCTCGACGAAGATGCGAGCGAGACCGCGGCGCGCCAGCTCGGCGAGGATGTCGCGCGGCGCGATCGTCTCGCCGCGCCGCGGCAACGGGACGATCTCGGCGGCGCCGAGACGCTCCCCCTCGCCCGCCTTGTCGGCCGCGACGAAGACCAGCGACGGGGCCGCCCCATCGCGGAACACGCGGTAGCCGTCGGCGAGCGTGCGGTTGCTGTCGATGACGACGCGGACGGGATTGCGCCCGGTACAGCACCGGACGGTGAGCTGGGGGTCGTCGTGGAGCAGGGTCGCGGCGCCGATCACGACGGCATCGGAGAGCGCCCGCATCCGGTGGTTGTGCGCGATGTCGGCGGCGCCGGTGACCCAGCGTGAGGCGCCATCGCGTGTCGCGATCCGCCCGTCGAGGCTTTGCCCGAGGTGGCCGACGACGAAGCCGCGGCGGAGCGTTGTGCAATAGGGAATATAAAGCGCGAGGAGGAGGTCTGTTTCAGGCGAGATCGGCGGCTCGACGCGGAATTCGCTGCCGGAGACCGTCAAGGTCCAATCTGGCGCTTGGCGGACAATCGGCGGCGGGACGTCGGCCGCGCCGCGCTCGACGGCGGCGATGTCGAGGATCGTCCGCCACGCGTCATCGGGGTCCAGCATGCGTCGATATGCCAATTCCGTTCGGCCTCACGCCCGTTCCGCGACCGAGCGCTGCTTGACGCGATGCGCTGCGGCATACACTGTTTTACTCTTCCCTGTCGATCCGCAACGCAACCCGAACGTGCCCCCGGATCCTCGAGAGCGGCGCCCATGCTGACCGGCTTGCCTAACGCCAGACCTTCCGCCGCATCGCCGCCGGCTCGCGCCGGGGCGACCGGCGTTCTCCTATCGGTCGCGGCGGTGCTCGTCGTCGTCCTGCGCGGCGCGCCGGTCGATGGACTCTGGGGTCGGCCGGCGGCGATCGCAATGACGCTCTACGCCGCGGTCGGAATCCTCGTCCTGCTCGGCCTGCGGCACCATGCGCCCCGCCGTTTCGGGGCGGCGAACATCATTACCTTGGTGCGCGCCGCCGCGGTTGCGTTCCTCGCCGGCGTCGCCGCAATCGAGGAGCCGCCGTCGCCGGCGCTGCGCCTCGCGGTGACGATCATCGGGTTTGCCGGGCTGGCGCTCGACGGGGTCGACGGCTGGGCCGCCCGGCGTCTGCGCCTCGCCAGCCGCTTCGGCGCGCGCTTCGACATGGAGGTCGACGCGCTGTCGATGGTCGCCATCACGTTGTTGTTACTCCGCTCCGGCCAAGCCGGCGCCTGGGTCCTCGCGATCGGAATGCTCCGCTATCATTTCGTCGCCATGGGCTGGCTGTGGCCGCCGCTCACCCGCCGACTGCCGGACAATCTGCGGCGGAAGTCGATCTGCGTCGCCGCGATCGTCGCGATGCTGATCGCGCTGTCGCCCTGGGTCGGCGCGCCGGCGGCGGCCGCAATCTGCGCCGGCGCACTGGCTTTCCTTGTCTATTCCTTTACGGTGGACTACCTATGGCTTTGGCATCTATGGCGCTCGACCCCGGCGGCAGACCGCGCCATTCCGGAGAGGGTTTAGATCGGCGTCATGCCGAATCCAATGCACGGTAAACGTACCGCATCACCGGTCATCAACGCCTCGCTGGCGCTGATCGAGGTCGATCGCGCCATCACCGACCTGCGGCGCGGCGGGCTCGTCATCGTGCGCGACGCCAAGAGCATCGTGCTGATCCAGGCGGCGGAGGCGATCACCGCCGATTGCCTGGCGCGCTTCGTCAAGCTTGCCGGCACGACGCCGACCCTCGCCGTCACACGACGCCGGGCGGCCGCGCTCAAGCTCACCGAGCCGACGCAGGAGCCGCGCGGCACTGTGCTGCTGGCGCTGCCCGAGGGCGTCGAGGCGCGCTATCTCCGCTATCTCGCCGACCCGGCCGAGCTCGCCGTCGTCTCCGGCGCCGCCATCACGGCGCGGCCGACATGGCCCGGCGACACCGCCGACGCGGCGGTCGAGCTCGCCAAGCTGGCCCGGCTCCTCCCGGCGGTGCTGATCGCCTCCCTGACGGCCGATGCCGCTGCCGCGCTGGCGGCGCGCGAAAGCATCCTGACCCTCACCGCCGCCGAGATCGTCGACTACCAGGGCGCCGCAGCCCGCTCGCTGCGGCGCGTCGCCGACGCCCGCGTACCGCTTGAAGGCGCCGAGGACACGCAGATCATCGCCTTCCGGCCGAGCGACGGCGGCATCGAGCATCTCGCGATCCTGATCGGCAATCCGGATCCGGCCGGGCCGGTGCTGACGCGGCTGCATTCCGAGTGCTTCACCGGCGACCTCCTCGGCAGCCTGCGCTGCGATTGCGGCGACCAGCTGCGCGGCGCGATCGGCGAGATCGCCCGCACCGGCGGCGGCGTGCTGCTCTATCTCGCCCAGGAGGGCCGCGGCATCGGCCTCGTCAACAAGCTGCGTGCCTACCAGCTGCAGGATTCCGGCTTCGACACGATCGACGCCAACGAGCAGCTCGGCTTCGACGCCGACGAGCGGATCTACCTGCCGGCTGCCGAGATGCTGCGGCAGCTGCATTTCCTGCGCGTCAGCCTGCTCACCAACAACCCCGAGAAGGTCGCCTCGCTGACCCGCCTCGGCATCACCATCGTCGAGCGCGTGCCGCACGTCTTTCCGGCGAACGGCCACAACGAGCGCTATCTCCGCACCAAGGCGACGCGCAGCGGCCACCTGCTTTAGCCGCCGCGGCGCTCCTTGCCGGGACGCGCGGCGCGGCCGGCAGATCTTGCCGAAGCGGCCCGTCGACGAGGCGCGAAATGGCGGATCTCTGCGGCTGAGCGGTTGGCACCGTCCTTGCTTCTTATCGAGGCGAGGAGAGCAGGCCGCCCATGACCGACGTCGCGCAAGTTTCCCCACCGTTACCAGCGACACCGCCGCAAGCCACGGCGTCGACGGACCCGGCGCATCTGTGGAAAGACAAGTCGTTCGGCTTTCACGACCTCCTCGACATCATCAACCCGCTGCAGCACATTCCGATCATCGCGACGGTCTACCGCTATCTGACGGGCGACACGATCGGCAACGTCGCCCGCGTCGCCGGCGACGCGCTCTACGGCGGGCCGATCGGCATGGCGGCAGGCGTCGTCTCGGCCGGCGTGCAAATCGAGACCGGCAAGGATATCGGCGACCACGTCGTCGCGCTGCTGACCGGCGACGATGTCCCGGCCGGCCCGGCGCCGATCGTGACCGCTGCCGCGAGCCCGACGGACCGGCCGGTCACGACCGCCGCGGTGACGACGACACCGGCCGCCGCCGCGCCCTTCGCGCGTTTGGCCGCAAAGACTCCGGCAGCAACGATCGACGACGCGCGGCAGGCGTTCATCGCGCGCGTCGAGGCAAAGCGCCAGCAGAGCACCGGCGACGGCCGCACGCTCAGCAATCGCGTCGTGCCGCTCGAAGGACCGGCGGGCTCGATGATGCAGCGGCGCGTCATCGGCAGTCCTTTCACCGCCGCGCCCGCTGGCGCGCCGGCGCGCAGCATCGTCCAGCCGGCCGATGCCGCGACCTCGCCGGCGATCCGCGCCAGCCTGGCGACGCCCGACGGCCCGGCCGCCGCAACGCCGTCAATGCCCGGCAATCCGCCGATCAACATCTCGCAGCAGATGCTCGACGCGCTCGACAAATACGCCCGCATGGAGCAGCAGAAGCGCGCGGACGAGAAGCGCGGCGCTCAGCTCGATACGGTACATTAGAGCCGATCGTCACCTGCCGGCCGCGCGCCGAAAATCGCCGTGCCGACGCGGACATGCGTCGCGCCGAAGGTGATCGCCGTCTCGAAATCGGCACTCATTCCGATGCTGAGCTGCGCGACGCCATGACGGCGGGCGAGTTCGCGCAAGAAAGCGAAATGGATCGCCGGCGGCTCGTCGAGCGGCGGGATGCACATCAGCCCGGCAACCGTGAGGCCGAGCCGGTCGCGGCAATCGGCGATGAACGCGCCGGCATCGCCCGGCGCGATCCCGGCCTTCTGCGGCTCCTCGCCGGTATTGACCTGGATGAAGCAGGACGGGTGTCGGCCGGTCTTCGCCATCTCCCCGGCGAGGGCCTCGGCGAGACGCGGCCGGTCGACGGTCTCGATGACGTCGAACAACGAGACGGCCTCGCGAACCTTGTTGGTCTGCAACGGGCCGATGAGATGCAGCACGAGATCGGGGTGGTCGTCGCGCAGCGCCGGAAATTTCTGTGCCGCCTCCTGCACCCGGTTCTCGCCGAAGACGCGCTGGCCGGCCTGCAACGCTGCGCGGACGGCATCCTCGGAATGCGTCTTGCTGACGGCGACCAGCGTCACCTCCGCTGGGGCGCGACCGCAGGCGCCCGCCGCGGCGGCAATGCGGCCGCGGATCGTGGCGAGGCTGCTGGCGATGCTGTCTGTGGACATGGTAGATGGTACGCTCGAATGGTTAACGGAGGCGAAGCCTAGGCAACATGGAGATCCTTGTCTATTCGGGCCAGGAGGTGCTCGGCGACGGGGTCATGAAGCTGCCCTTCGTATACGCGTTGCGCCGGTCCTGGCCGGATGCCCGGATCACCTGGCTCGCCGGCAAGGGGCCGACCGTCTATTCCGGCACCCTGGCGCCGCTCGTCGAGGGATGCATCGACGAGATCATCGAGGATGCCGGCATCGGCTCGCAGACGAGCGAGCTGTGGCGGCGGCGCCCGCTGCCGGGGCGGCGGTTCGATCTCGTCATCGATACGCAGCGCCGCGTCCTCACCTCGTTCATCCTGCGGCGCATCCGGACGCGCTGCTTCATCTCGGGCGCCGCCGACTTCCTGCTATCGAGCCGCCGGCCGCCGCGGCCCATCAAAAAGCCGGAGTCGATGGTCGGCCAGATGATGGCGCTGCTGTCGCTCGCCGGCGGCACGCCGACATTGGGCGGCAGCGACATCGCCCTGCCGCCGGAGTGGACGGCGGCGGCCGCGGCGCTGCTGCCGGACGGCCCGGTCTACATCGGGATCGCGCCGGGTGCCAGCATGGCGACGAAAATCTGGCCGCTCGACCGCTTCATCGCCATCGCCAGGCGGCAGCTCGATCGCGGCCATATCCCCGTCTTCTTCGTCGGACCCATGGAAGCCGGTTTTCTGGCCGAGCTGCGCGATGCCGTGCCGCAGGCGCGTTTCCCGCTACAGGATGCCGCGGCGGAGCCTTCCCCGCTGCTTACCGTGGCGCTGGCGCAGCGCCTCGCCGCGGCTGTCGCCAACGACAGCGGCGCCGGTCATCTGCTCGCCGCCGGCGGCTGCGCGATGGTGTCGCTGTTCGGCCCGACGCGTCCGCAGAAATTCGCCCCGGCGGCGCGGCGTCTGGCGATCGTCGACGCGCGTGATTTCGGCGAGGCCGAGATGACGAGCATCGCGGTGGACACCGTCGCGGCCTCGCTCGAGGAGATTCTGTCGGCGCCCTGACGCGAGCGTGGCCGGCCACGCGCTATTTCGGCTTTCTGGCGATGATCTTGATGCCTGGCTTGAACGCGAGATAGCGATAGACGATGGTCAATCCGACCTCCTCGAGCAGGGCGATCAGGCTCGGCGGATTGAAATACGTGCAATGCGCCGGCGGTCCGAAAGCGTCCCATTTCGTCAGGTCGCGGGGCGTTCGCCAATGCGAGATGTCGGGCGTCGTGAGATAGAGCACACCCCCGGGCGCCATCAATTCCGCGATCGATTTGACGAACGACTTCACGTTGCCGACGTGCTCGATGACTTCGGACGAGTAGATCAGATCGAATTTGCCGGGATTATTGTCGACGTAACGTTCGACGACGCCGAGGAAGAACGAGTTCTCCGGATAGTGCTGCCTTGCGTAAGCGATCGAGACCGGGTCGATGTCGAGACCGTGCGCATCGAATCCGGCCTCCGTCGCCGCCTCCACGACGAAGCCGCCATTGCAGCCGACGTCGAGGAACCGGCCGGAACTTGTATAGCGCTGCAGCCTCCGGACCCGGGCACGTGAGCGGCGCAGCTTCTTGTCGACCTTGGCGAAGTAGCCGGTCGTCGCGTTCTCGTAAGAATCCGCATAGAGATCCTCGGCCGCGCCGGTGTCGAGAAACGGGAACATGTAAATCGTCCGACACGACGTGCATTTGTACAAATCACAGTCGTTCCGGTTCATGAAGAATTCGTTTTCACCGGTGCCGCAGGCCGGGCAGGCGTTGCGGATCTCGGACGCCGCGGCCGCGCTTTGCTGAAGCCCCGCTACTTCCATTTTTTTCTCCGGCCTCGCAGCCTTGTCCTGATTGCCCGGATAGCTGGAAAATCGCCCGGAAGGTTACGGCATGACGAGCTCGTTGGCCACGCCCAAGTTGAGAACCTGCGCGCCCCGGCACAATCACGAGGAGCGTCAGTACCCGGCCGGCAGGTAGGAGAACCGTGTCATTTGCTCGCGATGCACCGCGACGACAGCGGCGATTTGCGCCGGCGTCAGGCGTTGCCGCCATTGGCCGGCGGTGCCTTGGCGGAAAAACGCATCGGCAACCGGCGGCTTCTCACGGAAGCCGTGTCGCCGCTCCTGTTCGCGCAGCACCGCGAAGGAGCTGAGGCGGATCGCCTTGGCGATGCGCTGGCGCGGCGCGGCGATGCCGAGGAAGGCGACGAGCGCCGCGAAACTGCGCGCCGGATTCGCCAGCATGTCCTCGTAGCGCATGATATGGAGCCGGGGATTGTGCGTCGCGGTCCAGCTCGCGACATGCTCGGACCAGCTGCCGTAGACCTCGTAGACATTGACGGCATTGCTGACCGAGCGCGCGGCCGGCGTCGCCATGAACGCGATGATGTCGTCGATGCTCGCAGCGTTGTGGTGGCTGAACGAGATCGCGACGTCGAGCGGGTTGCGGACGATATAGACGGCGCCGGCGGTGACCTCGAGCGCGACCAGCGGCTGGCCCTCCTCCTCGAGCAAAGCGTTATGCGTCTTGGCAAAGACCGTGTCCGGCGAGGCCGCGGCGATCGCGCGGTGGACCAGCGGACGCAGCGTCCGGACCCGCTCGTCGAGGTAGGCATCGCCGAGCGACGGATCGAGACCGCGATACCAGGCGATCTGGCTGTCCCCCGCCGTCAGGTCGGAGAGGCGGTTGATGTCGTAAGCCTGCGCCGGATCGCGCATCAGGTTGTGGAGGAAGGCGCGGACCCAGGTATTGCCCGATTTCGGGTAGGAGGCGAGCCAGATGATGCCGGCCATCAGATCCTGCGGCCTGATACAAGATGTTGTGGCGAAACGCGATCAATACAGGTCGATTGCAGGCGGTGACAACGAGATCTGGTGAAATGAAACCGGTTGCTGGTTGCCTGCACCGACCCACCGATAAACGCTATATCTTGCGACGGGTGCGGTCAAATACAGGCGATTTGCAGGCGCGCCTGCTACAAGTAGCGCCAGCGCGCAGAGCGCCGACCGAAAAAGCATCCACACGTCAAAGAACAAAGCTGGAACGAACCTATCAGATCGGGATCGGCTGCGCAACCGCCGCGCCAGAAGAGCGGTGGCGAACGGGCTACCGCAGGTTTGGTTCCGGTGGCGGGAGCGTTTTTGCTACGCTGCAGACGTTGCAAGACCTGGAGGCGATCGGGGCAATGCGATCGGCCGGCTTCTACCTTCAAAAGGCCGCAGAATGCCGCCGTCGCGCGAGAGACGCGAACGATTACTATACGCGTCAGTTGATGCTCGCGTTCGCTGATGAGTTTGAGCGACGTGCCGCTAAGGTCGCCGCATCTGCGAACTGGCAGCAATCAGGATGGTCGCGAGGATGAACTCAGGCGTGATCCTCTATCTCGAACCTCTCCGCCCTCGATAGCGCGCAATCTTGCCTCGCTCTCGCTGATCAGCCTTTTCAGGGCCTCGAGGGCAAGCCGGCCGGTGACGCGACCGAGTAGGAAGCGATACCGTTGTAGTTCGGTGCGAAGTCTTTCGGTCTCGGCCTCCATGGGTGAGAAACTAGGCATTGCCTGGGGCGCCGCTTTGACGACGATCAAATTTTCCGTTGATTGGACGATTTCGAATTAGGTGATGCCCACTATTCGCCAACCAAACCCACTTGCGTTATGTTTTTCCCATCGTCGGCAACGGCTCTGCCTAGGCGCTGACGGCTGAGAGACGACGCCCTGTGCGTACCTCAGCTCCAGTGGCCCGGCACGAGGACCCAGCGATGGTCCCGCGGCTCCCAATGCTCGGGAATCCAGACGGCGCGGCGGTGGGGCGGGCGGGCGTAGTGGCCGCCGACCCAGACGTAGCCGTGCCGCGTCCAGCGCCAATGGCCGGGGAGCCAGACCACCGCGCCGGGCGGGCCGGGCGGCGGCGGCACCGCCTCGGGAGGTGGAGGCGGAGGCGGCATGGTCGGAAACTCCTGCGCTGCCGCACCCACGCCGGCGGCGAGCAGCGGCACCAGGACAAGTGCGACGCAGGCGATCGATCTGAACGGCAGTGCCAAGGTTCGTCTCCGGCAAGTCGATGGCGCGATGCTCCCTTATAGGCATCGCCCATGACCGCCGTTCCCGCCGCCCCTGGCCGTCGCCTACACGGTCTCCGCGATCTCCGCCTCGACCCGCCGCACGAGTTCCGGGTCCCGATAGTCGCTGCGCGGCCTCAGCATGTGCCAGACCTCGACGACCAGCCGTTGCACCACCGGGTCGCGCGCCGCGAGCCGCGACAAACCGGCGGCGAAGCGGAGCGACTGTTCCAGATCCGCCGGCCGATCGCCGCGCGTGTTGGGGAAGGCGAAATCGGGAATCGACGCCATCGTCCAGGCCGTCTCGATCAGCGGCTTTGCCTCGGCCAGGAAAGCCTGGCCCAACCCGACGAATGGATCCGGCTGCGATGCGCGCTCTCCGAGAAGGCAATGCAGCAGCCTTGCCTCCTTCGCCGCCACGGTCATGCCCTGGCCATAGATCGGATTGAAGCGGCAGATCGCATCGCCGATCGGAACGAGACCCTCCGGCAGACCGACGACGCGATCGAAATGCCGCCAGACGCTCTCGGGAAAGCCGTAGCGTGCCAGCCGGCCGATCGGAGTGGTCTTCCTGATCGCGTTGTAGATCGTCGGCGTCGCGAGTCCGCGGGCGAAGGCCAGCACCGCGTCCCACTCGCCGGGCGGGCGATCGGTGCCCCGGCTTGCCATCAACACGATCCAGCGATTGCCCTCGATCGGCAGAACGAGGCCGCGACGGGCGGCGCGCGGCATGTCGGGATGGGTCAGCACCACCTTCCAGCCGGACGGGGCATCTTCGGGAATGTCGACGATGGCCGTGGTATAGCCGAGGTCGATGCTGATCACGCTCTGTGGCGGCAGCGGCCGCCCGATCGACTGCAGCAAGGCCATCGTGAGATCGCCGCGTCCCGAGGCGTCGACGACGAGATCGGCAGGAAAGGTCTCGGTGCGCTCGTGCGCGCCGGTGACGCAGCGTACTGCGGTGACGCGCCGCCCGCCGGGCTTTGCGAGGATGCCGAGGGCGCGGGTATCCTGCCGGAGGACGACGTTGGCACGTTGCAGGACGCGCTGCCGCATTGTGGCCTCGATCAGCGGGCGGCTCATGGTATACGCGACCATGCCGAAATCGCGCTGCGGCATCGGATCGCGGTTCGGCAGCTCTTCGCGGAGGTCCTGATTGATCAAGCACCGCACACCCCCGGCACGGGTGAAATCCTCGCCGAGGCCGGGAAACGTCTCCTCGAGCGCGAGCTGGCCGCCGACCAGCATCCCGTGCGGATGCCACGCCTGCGGCGTCCCAGCGCGCGGCGCCGCCGCATCGGGCAGGCAGTCGCGTTCCAGCAGGGTCACGCGCTCGAACCAATCGGCGAGGGCCGCGGCCGCGGCCAGGCCGGCGATGCCGGCGCCGACGACGACCGCCTGCGCACCGATGACCGTGGAACGCGTCGCGGAACGGCGGTGCTCGCTGATATCTCGCTTCATCTGAACCTCCTCGCTTGTCGCTGGACGAGGCTCGGCCGGCGGCATTACTTCCCGATGTCCTTGGCCGGGGAAAACGCTACAGCCGTAATGCGTGTGGCGCCTTCGCCACGGCGCGCCAGCGATCGGCGATGACGCTTGACCCGCAGCGCGCGGCCAATAGATTGACCGGTGTCTGCCGGGATCGGCGGCGTCAGGGGGATCCGTGCGAAAGCTGCTGCTGGGAACGACCGCGATCTGCGCCATCGGCGCTGCAGTGCCGGCGCTCGCCCAGACCTCGGGCGATCCGATCAAGCTGCGGCTCGGCGGCTATCTCCGCTCAGCCTATGGCGACATCGCCAGCGAGAGCGGCGCCAATGGCAAGAACCGCCATCGCGACGAGGTCAAGCAGGACAACATCATCCGCTTCGACGGGGCGACCAAGCTCGACAATGGGCTGACGGTCGCCGCCAGCGTCCAGATGCGGGCGCTGAACACCAATACCAATCAGGGCAACAGCCCGAACAACGCGACCGGAACGGCCGGCGGCACCGACCAGATCAAGCGCGCCTATGCGCTGATCCGCGGCAATTTCGGCGAAATCCGCATCGGCGACGACGACAGCGCGCGGCGCCAGCTTGCCGTCGCGGCGCCGGAGGCCGGGAATCTTTTCGGCAGCAACTCGCCGGTTATCAGCTTCTCGAACAACCCGGTCGGCACCAACTCGACGATGCTGCCGCTCGAGGCCAACAGGCGGACCACCAAGCTGCTGTACTTCACGCCGGTCGTCAGCGGCTTCTCCTTCGCCGTCTCCTATTCGCCGACCGGCACCAAGGGCAATCTCAACATCGACGCCACCGCCCCGGGCAACACGGCGCAGACGACCGGCGTGCCCGGGACGACGGTCCAGACGAAGGACGATCTCTCGCTCGCCGGAAGTTACGAGGGCAAGGCCGGGCCTTTCGATCTCCTGGCCTATCTCGCGGGCGAGCACAACACGCGCGAGACGGCGATCGGATCGACGATCGGCCGGAACAACCCGACGGCCCTGGGCGGCGGGCTGGTGCTCGGCTGGGGACCCTTCAAGCTCGGCGGCGCCTACGACTACGTGCTCGATCCGACGTCGCCGATGGTGGTCGGCGCCGGGCGGCGGCGCAACCAGGTCTTCGACGTCGGCGTGATGGTGACCGAAGGGCCCTACGCGCTCAGCCTCGCATGGTCGCGCGGCATCTACACCAACTTAGTCGACGGCGTCGCGCCGGTGCTGCACGAGGTCGTGCTGTCGGGCAACTACATGCTGGGCCCTGGCATCGCGCTAGGTGCCGCGATCGAGTACAGCCATTACAACTCGCACAGCGCGCTGAGCTCGCCGCCGTCGCCGCAGAACTTCACGGCAAACTACAGCGGCCTGTCGCTGATGGCCGGGACCGATCTCACCTTCTGAGGATCGCACCCTGCGGATCGCGCCGCGAATCGACCCGGCGCCGCCTTGTTTCTGCCCGAAACTCCTGGCTAATCGACGGCACGATTGAGGTTGTCGGGCATCGCCGCTTTGCTCTATCACTGGCGCCCACATGTCGGGCCGTGCCGCCCGGTTCGGGAGTTGATCGATGTCGAGAACGTTGGCCGGGTTTTGTATCGTCGTGCTGCTCGCTCTTGGCGCCTGCTCGAGCGACAACAAGCAGGAGGCCTATCGTAACCCGAAGGTAGATCCGGCGCCCGATACCGGCAACGGCTCGATGTTCGGCAGCCTGTTCGGCAGCAGCGCCAAATCGAGCGAGACGACGCAGCCCGGCATCGCGGTCAATTCTTTCCTCTGGCGCGCCTCGCTCGACACCTTGTCGTTCATGCCGCTCGCCTCGGCCGATCCCTTCGGCGGCGTCATCATCACCGATTGGTACTCGCCGCCCGAGACGCCGAACGAGCGGTTCAAGGTCAATATCTTCATCCTCGACCGCGTGCTGCGCAGCGACGCCTTGCGCGCCGCGGTCTTCCATCAGCGCCGCCAGGGCAATAGCGACTGGGCGGACGTCGCGACCGACAGCAACACGCAGACCGACCTCGAGAACGCGATCCTGACCCGCGCGCGCCAGCTCCGCATCAGCAGCGCCGGAGTGAAATAGCCATGCCGCGGTTCGGGATGCGCCGCACCACCCCGGCATAGGAAGGCGCGATGGCGCGCTTCAACTTCCGTGAGACCGAGGCGAAGTGGCAGCGGATCTGGCACGAGCGCCGCTGCTTCAACGTCGCCGTCGATCGCGCGCGGCCGAAATACTACGTGCTCGAGATGTTTCCCTATCCGTCGGGGAAGCTGCATGTCGGCCACGTCCGCAACTACACGATGGGCGACGTCGTGGCGCGCTACAAGCGGGCGCAGGGCTTCAACGTCATGCACCCGATGGGCTGGGACGCCTTCGGCCTGCCGGCGGAGAACGCCGCGATCGCCGGCAAGACCCACCCGGCGATCTGGACCTACGAGAACATCGCGACGATGCGCGGCCAGCTGCAGCGCATGGGCCTCGCCTACGACTGGGAACGTGAGATCGCGACCTGCCATCCGGACTATTACCGGCACGAGCAGAAGATGTTCCTCGATTTCCTCGCGGCCGGGCTCGCGTATCGCAAGGAATCCTGGGTCAACTGGGATCCGGTCGACAACACCGTTCTCGCCAACGAGCAAGTCGTGGACGGGCGCGGCTGGCGCACCGGCGCCGCGGTCGAGAAGCGCCTGCTGTCGCAGTGGTTCCTGCGCATCACCGACTTCGCCGACGAGCTCCGCGAGGCGCTCGACGGGCTGGAGCGCTGGCCCGAGCGCGTCCGCCTCATGCAGGAGAAATGGATCGGCCGCTCGGAAGGCGCCCGGGTCTTCTTCCCGCTGTCCGGTCCCGGCGCCGCGCCCGACGAGAGGCTCGAGGTCTTCACGACGCGGCCCGACACGCTGTTCGGCGCCTCCTTCGTCGCCGTCGCGCCGAACCATCCGATCGCCCAGCGCCTCGCCGCCGACGACCCGGCGCTCGCCGAGTTCATCGCCGAGTGCAATCGCATGGGGACCAGCGAGGCGGTCATCGAGGCGGCCGAGAAGAAGGGATTCGAGACGCGGCTGACCGCGCGGCATCCCTTCGACCCGACGATCGAGCTGCCCGTCTACGTCGCCAATTTCATCCTGATGGACTATGGCACCGGCGCCATCTTCGGCTGTCCGGCGCACGACCAGAGGGATCTCGATTTCGCCCGCAAATACCGGCTGAGCGTGACGCCCGTCGTGCTGCCCAAGGGCGAGGATCCGGCGCGCTTCACGGTCGGCGACACCGCCTTCACCGAGGACGGCACGCTGTTCAACTCGCGCTTTCTCGACGGACTGCCGGTCGCGCAGGCGAAGAGCGCTGCGGGCGAGCGGCTCGAATCCCTCGGCATCGGCCAGCGCAGCATCGTCTACCGGCTGCGCGACTGGGGCGTCTCGCGGCAGCGCTACTGGGGCTGCCCGATCCCGGTGATTCATTGCCCTGCCTGCGGCATCGTGCCGGTGCCGGCTGCCGATCTGCCGGTCCGCCTGCCGGAGGACGTCAGCTTCGACAAGCCGGGCAACCCCCTCGCCCATCATCCCACCTGGCGCCACGTCGCCTGCCCGCGCTGCGGCGGCAAGGCCGAGCGCGAGACCGATACGCTCGACACGTTCTTCGAATCCTCCTGGTATTTCCTGCGCTACTGCTCGCCGCGCGCGGAGACCGCCTTCGACCGGGACGAGGTCGAATACTGGATGCCGGTCGACCAGTATATCGGCGGCATCGAGCATGCCGTGCTACACTTGCTCTATTCGCGGTTCTTCACGCGGGCGCTCGGCAAGACCGGCTATCTCGCGGTCAAGGAGCCCTTCGCCGGGCTCTTCACCCAGGGCATGGTCGTCCACCAGACCTATCAGGACGCCGACGGCAACTGGCTCTTCCCGGACGAGATCGCGATCGATGCCGACGGCACGCAGGTCGACGCGACGGGCCGACCCGTCGTCGTCGGCCGCCTCGAGAAGATGAGCAAGTCGAAGAAGAACGTCGTCGGGCTCGAGCATATCGTCGAGAATTACGGCGCCGACACGGCGCGGCTCTACCTGATGTCGGACAGCCCGCCGGAGCGCGACCTGGAATGGACCGACGCCGGGATCGACGGCGTCTGGCGCTACGTCAACCGCGTCTGGCGGCTGTTCGAGGACGATCGATACCCGGTGGCCGCGCCCGGCGCCGCGGCGCCCGTCGGCGAGCCCGAGGGCGCCAGCCTCGTGGTGCGGCGGGAGATGCATCGCGCGATCCTCGACACGACCGGCCATCTCGACGGTTTCCGCTTCAACCGGGCTGTCGCGCGCATCCGCGAGTTCTCGAACGCGCTCGAGGATTTCACCGCGACCGACGACTGGGCCCGCTTGGTGCGGCGCGAAGCCTACGAGACTCTGGCCGTCCTGCTCGGCCCGATGATGCCGCATTTCGCCGAGGAGCTGTGGCAGCGGCTCGGCCACGGCGACAACACGATGCTGGTCGATCAGCCCTGGCCGACCGCCGACGCGGCGCTGACCATCGAGGAGACGGTCACCGTCGCGGTGCAGGTCAACGGCAGGCTGCGGGCGACGATCGAGCTGAAACGCGATGCCGCGCAGGCCGAGGCCGAGGCAGCTGCGCTCGCCGTGCCCGCGGTGCAGCAGCTGCTTGCCGGGAAAGCGCCGCGCAAAATCATCGTCGTCGCCAATCGGATCGTCAATGTCGTCGGCTAGGCGCAACCGCGCGATCCCCGTCGCCCTGGCGCTGCTCCTGTCGGGCTGCGGCTTCCACCCGCTCTACGGCGGCGCGCATGAGGTCCAGGCCGATGCCGCCCTCGCCGCCATCCATGTCGAGCCCATCGCCGACCGGATCGGCCAGCTGGTCGCCAACGAGTTGCGCGATACCTTCAATCCGACCGGCGTGACGGTGGAGCCGCGTTATAACTTGAGGGTTAGAGTCAACGCGTCGCACTCCGACCTCGCGATCCGCCGCGACGGAACCGCGTCGCGCGAGCTTTACGTCGCTAGCGCCGGCTTCCAGCTTGTACCCGTGACGGCGGGCGCGCCGAGTCTCAGCGGCTCGGCGCGCTCGAACAGCTCCTATGACATCGGCGAGAACGAATACTCGGTCGTCGTCGCCAACGACGACGCGCAGACGCGGGCCGCGCAGGACATCGCGCAGCAGATCACCCTGCAGGTCGGCCTCTTCGTTCACCAGCAAGCAGCGAAGTGAGTTTCGCGCCTGCTGCGGCGGCGGACGACTAGCCGGAGATCGGCATGAAGCTTGTGGCCAATCGCGTCGAGGAGTATCTGCGGGCGCCGCCGTCCGGCCAGGTCTGCGCGGCGCTGTTCTACGGTCCCGACGCCGGGCTGGTCCGCGAGCGTGCCGACAGGCTCACGGCGGCGATCTGCCCCGACCTCAAGGACCCCTTTCGGATCAGTGACTTGGCCGGCAGCTCGCTGGCGGGCGACCCGGCCCGGCTCGGCGACGAGGTGGCGGCGATGAGCCTGACCGGCGGCCGGCGTGTCGTCCGGCTGCGCGACGTCGGCGACGCCGTCACTGCGGTCCTGACGCCGCTGCTGCGCGACGCGCGCGGCGATACGGTGGTCGCGATCGAGGCCGGCGACCTGCCGGCGCGATCGAGCCTTCGCAAGCTCTGCGAGAGCGCCGCCAACGCCGTCTCGATCGCCTGCTATTCCGACGGGCCGCGCGACGTCGCGGCGCTGGTGCGCGACACCTTCGCGGCGCATCGCATCGCCGCCGCCGGCGACGCCGTGGCCTATCTCGTGGCGCATCTCGGCGGCGACCGGCTGGTGACGCGCTCCGAACTCGAGAAGCTGACGCTCTATGCCGGCGATGGCGGGCGGATCGAGCTGGCCGATGCCATCGCCTGCGTCGGCGATACCACCACCCTGTCCGTCGAGGAGCTGATCTACGCCGTCGCGGAGGGCGATTTCGCCAGGCTCGAGGCGATCATGCAGCGCTGCCTGCAGGAGGGCCAGTCACCGATCGGGCTGCTGCGCGCCGCGCTGCGGCATTTCCAGCGGCTGCATCTCGCCGCCGGCCGGGTCGCCGCCGGCGCCTCGCCGGAGGAAGCGATGCGCGCGACGCGGCCGCCGATCTTCTTCAAGCTGCAGGACCGTTTCCGCGCCCAGATCGGCAACTGGCCGGTGCGCCGCCTCGCCGCCGTCCTCGACGCCCTCACCCGCGCCGAGCTCGACGGCAAGCGGACGGTGCTGCCGCAGGAGACGGTGGTGCGTGACGCGCTGCTGACGATCGCCAGGGCGGCACGGCGGCAGAACGCGGCGTAGGATTTTACTCGCTTTTCGCTATTGTTACCAAATACTTACCGTTATCCCGCGAAGCGGGGATCCATCCGGCCGGCGCCTCATAAGGTGGACAAATGGATCCCCGTTTTCGCGGGGAAGACGATACTTTATATACTTGCGCTATTCTCGCAAATCAAAGATTTGTCTCGTAAAGTGCCGTCCTAATTCTTGCCGGCCGGCGTCTGCTGCAGCCGCCGCAGCACATCATCGAGCTGGTCCAGCGTGCGGTAATGGATGGTGAGCGAGCCGCCGCGGCCGCCGAAGCTCACGTCGACCTTGAGGCCGAGCTGCTCCGTCAGATCCCGCTCGAGCGCCGCGGTGTCGGCGTCCTTGGCCGGGGCGGTGGCCGGCTTGCGGGGCGCCTTGCCCGATTTGGCGAGGGACTCCGCCTGACGGACGTTGAGGCCGCGCTTGACGATCTCGCGGGCGAGACCGGTCGGGTCGGCGGCGTTGAGCAGGGCGCGGGCGTGGCCCGCGGTCAGCTCGCCGCTCTCGACGAGGCGCTTGACCGGCTCGGGCAGGCTGAGGAGCCGCATCATGTTGGCGACGTGGCTGCGGCTCTTGCCGACGGCCTGGGCGAGCGCCTCCTGGGTGTGGCTGAACTCCTCCATCAGGCGGCGGAAGCCGTCGGCTTCTTCGAGCGGCGTCAGGTCCTGGCGCTGGATATTCTCGACCAGCGCGATCTCGAGCGCGCTGCGGTCGTCGAGTTCCTTGACGACGACCGGCACCTCGTGGAGCCGCGCCATCTGCGCCGCGCGCCAGCGCCGCTCGCCGGCGATGATCTCATAGGCGTTGGCATCGTCGGGATGGCGGCGCACCAGCAGCGGCTGCAGCACGCCCTTGTCGCGGATCGATTCCGAGAGCGTGTGCAGCGCCTCGTCGTCGAAGATGCGGCGCGGCTGGAAGCGGCCGGGGCGCAGCTGCTCGATCGGCACGCCGCGCGTCTGACGCTGCCGGTCGAAGCCGGATTTCTCCTCGCTCTCGTCGCCGAACAGCGCCGACAGCCCGCGCCCGAGGCCGCGCTTGCGTCCCTCCTCCGCCATTGCCGCCTCCCCCTCAACGTGCAATTTCGCCACGCGCCCCTTGCTCACGCCGCGCCCCGCCCGGCCATGCCTTGCTCGCGCCGCAGCACCTCGCTGGCGAGGTGGATATAGGCCTGCGCCCCGGCGCTGCGGAAATCGTAGAGCAGCACCGGCTTGCCGTGCGACGGCGCCTCGGAGATGCGGACGTTGCGCGGGATCACGGTGTCATAGACCTTGTCGCCGAAATGATCGCGCACGTCGGCGGCGACGAGATCGGACAGATTGTTGCGGCGGTCGAACATGGTCAGCACGACGCCCTGGATCTCGAGCCGTGGATTGAGCGATTTCTGAACCCGTTCGACCGTGCGCACGAGGTGGCTGAGGCCTTCAAGCGCATAGAACTCGCATTGCAGCGGCACCAGCACGGCATCGGCCGCGACCAGCGCGTTGAGGGTGAGGAAGCCGAGCGAGGGCGGGCAATCGATGAGGACGTAGTCGTAGCGCTCGACCATCGCCTCGAGGGCGTTGCGCAGGCGGAACTCGCGCTGCTCGACGTCGACGAGCTCGATCTCGGCGCCTGAGAGCTCGACCGAGGAGGGCACGACTGAGAGCCGCGGGATCATCGTCGGCAGTACCGCCTCGCCGATCGGTACGCCGCCGAGCAGCACGTCGTAGCTCGTCAACCGGCGGTTCTGCCGGGCGATCCCGACACCGGTGCTGGCATTGCCCTGCGGGTCGAAATCGAGCAGCAGGACGCGCTTGTCGCAGGCCGCCAGCGCCGTCGCGAGGTTGACCGCCGTCGTCGTCTTGCCGACGCCGCCCTTCTGGTTGACGATCGCGAGGATGCGTCCGGGTCCCTCGGTCGGGGCGGCGGACGATGCGGGCGATTGGTCAGACTTCGTCGGCTGTGCCGGCACGGATCACCTGTTCCAATCGCAGGATGGACCCCGAGGGGTCGGAGAGGCTGGGGTGCAGCGTCGCGCGCATCTTCCACGCTTTAGCCGCTTGCGTCAATTCGTCTTGGGCTGTCTGACCCTTTAGGAATAGCAAGATGCTGTGGAGATTGATGAAATTCGACGCTAGATCTAGTAGTCTTTCGACCGGCGCGAGGGCACGCGCGGTGATCACATCGGCGGCGAATACCGGCAGCTTCTCGGCGCGTTGGGGATGCAGCATCACGGTGGTCCCGGTCACCCGCGCCGCCTCGCGCATGAAAGCGACCTTGCGCTGGTCGGATTCGACGAGATGCACCTCGGGGACGCCCATGATGGCGAGGATCAGACCGGGAAGGCCGGCGCCGCTGCCGAAATCGATGAGGCGCCGCGCCGTCGGCGGGATCATCGGAAAGAGCTGCGCCGAATCGAGGATGTGACGGCGCCAGACGTCGCCGATCGTATTGGGACCGACGAGGTTGATCCGGCGGTTCCAGGACTTCAGCAGCGCGACATAGGTTTCGAGCCGCGCGATTGTTTCACGTGAAACACCGGTCTGCGCCTGCAGCTGGCCCGGCGTCAGCGGCGGCAGCATTCAACTCGCCTGCCGCAGATCGGTCCGACGTACGTGCTTGAGCAGCGCGACCAATGCCGGTGGCGTCACCCCGCTGATCCGCGCCGCGGCGCCGAGCGTGGCCGGTCGAGCCTGGCGCAGCTTGAGGCGAATCTCGGACGAGAGGCTACCGATCGTGTCGTAGTCGAGATCGTCGGGCAGACGCAGCGCCTCGTCGCGGCGGAAGGCACGGATATCGGCGTCCTGGCGCTCGAGATAGCCGGCGTAGCGCGCATCGATCTCGAGCTGCTCGGCGACGGCGGGCGGGATCGCTGCGAGCTCCGGCCAGATCACCGCCAGCCGCGGCAGATCGATGCCCTGATGGCCGAGGAGATCAGCGGCAGAGCGCGCGACGCCGTCCTGGTTGACCGTCAGTCCGGCGCGCGCCAGCGCCGGCGGCGTCAGGCGGAGGCCGCGGACGAGCGCGCGCGCCGCATCGAGGAGCGCCAGCTTGGCGGCGAAGGCGTCGCTGCGCTCGCGCCCGACACAGCCGAGCGAGATGCCGAGCGGCGTCAGGCGCTGATCGGCGTTGTCGGCGCGCAGCACCAGCCGGTACTCGGCGCGCGAGGTGAACATGCGATATGGCTCGGTCGTGCCGCGCGTCACGAGATCGTCGATCAGCACGCCGATGTAGCCGTCGGCCCGGTCGAGCACGAAATCGCCGCCGCCGCCGGCGGCGAGCGCCGCGTTCAAGCCGGCGATCAGCCCCTGCCCCGCCGCCTCCTCGTAGCCCGTCGTGCCGTTGATCTGCCCGGCGAGGTAGAGACCCGGCAGGCGTCGCGTCTCGAGCGTCGGGCGAAGCTCGCGCGGATCGACGTAATCGTACTCGATGGCGTAGCCGGGGCGGATCATCCGCGCATGCTCGAGCCCGGGGATCGTGCGCAGCAGCGCCGCCTGGACATCCTCGGGCAGCGAGGTCGAGATGCCGTTGGGGTAGATCGTGTCGTCGTCGAGCCCTTCCGGCTCGAGGAAGATCTGGTGCTGGTCGCGGCCGGCGAAACGGACAACCTTGTCCTCGATCGACGGGCAATAGCGTGGCCCCGTCCCCTCGATCTGGCCCGAATACATCGGCGAGCGGTGCAGGTTGGCGGCGATGACCGCGTGGCTCGCCTTGGTCGTCGCCGTGATGTGGCACGGCACCTGCGGCGTCGTGATCGTGTCGGTAAGGAAAGAGAACGGCGGCGGCGGCACATCGCCGGGCTGCGCCTCGAGTCCTTGCCAATCGATCGTCTTGCCGTCGAGCCGCGGCGGCGTGCCGGTCTTCAGCCTGCCCATCGCGAAGCCGGCGCGCTGCAGCGCCTCGGCGAGGCCGATCGCCGGTGCCTCGCCGACCCGACCGGCCGGGATCTGGCGCTCGCCGATATGGATGAGCCCATTCAGGAAGGTGCCGGTGGTGAGCACGACGCGCCCGGTCGCGATCTCGCTGCCGTCGGCGAGGACGAGCCCGGCAACGGCGCCGTTGCTCTCGAAGAGCAACGCCTCGGCGGCGCCGGCGCGGATATCGAGGCCGGGCTGCGTCTGCAAAAGCCCCTGCATCGCGGCACGGTAGAGCTTACGGTCGGCCTGTGCCCGCGGGCCTCGGACGGCCGGCCCCTTGCTGCGATTGAGGATGCGGAACTGGATGCCGGCGCGGTCGATCGCCCGCCCCATGACGCCATCGAGCGCGTCGATCTCGCGCACGAGATGGCCCTTCGCCAGACCGCCGATCGCCGGATTGCACGACATCTCGCCGATCGTCTCGAGCCGGTGCGTCAGCAGCAGGGTGTGGGCTCCGAGCCGCGCCGCGGCCGCCGCGGCCTCGCAGCCGGCATGGCCACCGCCGATCACGACGACATCGTAGGAATTGGGGCCTGACATGGCGCGCACTCTATGGGCGGCGCCGTTCCCTGTCAAAAGAAGCGGCAGCTCCTTCATCGTCATTGCGAGGAACGAGGTGACGAAGCAATCCAGCCCGGTGCCGGCGTTCTTGATTTGCTTCGCTGCGCTCGCAATGACGACGGAGAGAACGGTGTTTCACGTGAAACATCGCTTCACTTGCCGATGCAGAACTCGCGGAAGATCACGTCGAGGATGTCTTCGACGTCGACTCGTCCGGTGATCCGGCCGAGGGCGCGGACCGCCAGGCGGACGTCCTCGGCGGCCAGCTCGGGAAGCTCGGCGTCGAGGGCGCGGCTCAGGCTGGCGACGCACTCCTCCAGGGCGCTGCGATGGCGTGCCCGGGTCAGCACCGGGGCTTCCCCGATGGCGAAGCGCTCCTTCACCAGCGCCGTCAGCCTTGCCAGCAGCGCCTCGATCCCCTCGCCTGTCAGCACCGAGACGGCGAGGGCGTTTGTCACCGGCCTGCTGCCGAGATCGATCTTATTGGCGACGATCGCGGCGCCATCGACCAAATCGGCGAGTTCGGCCAGCTCGTCGGGTCGCGTCGCGTCATAGACGACGATCCGGAGATCCGCCGCCGCCGCACGTGCCAGCGCCCGTCGCACACCCTCCGCCTCGATCGCGTCGCGCGCCTCGCGTAGCCCGGCGGTGTCGGCCAGGATCACCGGATAGCCGCCGAGATCGAGGCGGACTTCGATGACGTCCCGGGTCGTCCCCGCGACGGACGAGGTGATTGCCACGTCGCGCCGCGCCAAGGCATTGAGAAGGCTTGATTTCCCGGCGTTCGGTGGGCCGAGTATCGCGATCGAGACGCCGTCGCGCAAGATCTCGCCGGCGCGATTGTCGGCGAGATGCACCGCCATCGCCGCGCGCAAGGACACGATCTCGGCACGGGCGTCGGCGTCGAGCCCGCCGGGCAGCCCCTCCTCGGGGAAATCGATCGCCGCCTCGATATGCGCGATGGCGCGCAGCAGGCGCTGCGCCCAGCCGCCGTAGAGATGGCCGAGCGCGCCGTCGAGCTGGCGCAAGGCTTGGCGGCGCTGCGCCGCGGTCTCGGCGGCGACAAGATCGGCGATCGCC
>JAQGID010000176.1 GCA_028291405.1 Rhodospirillales bacterium
TCGCCTGCTACCCGGACGTGCGGCTGCACGGCAAGCTCGGCATCGGCCTCGACGACTATCCGAGCCTGAACCGCTGGCACGACACGATCGCCGCCCGGCCCGCAGTGGAGCGGGCGTGGGCGGTGGCGTAGCGGCCTAAGTTCCCGGAGAGTGGAAGATCGTGTCCCAATCCGCGGTGTAGGACGCCGCCCGGTCAACCGTAGCGACCGCCATGAGTCTGGCGGAGGTTGGCCGGGCGGCGTCCTACACCACGCTAGGGGAAGTTGTGTGCGTCGAGTTCAGCAAGTTGCTGACAGGTGATAATGGGCGTGGGCGGCGGAGCCCTTTGTAGCGCCGCGCGACCACGCCCGCCCGCCAGAGCCACCGAGTTGCTGCCCGAAGGCGATACCGCTGCCGAAAAGCCGGGCTTGCAAATCCAGTCCGGCTATCCATCTTATCCGGTATGGATCAAGCCAAGAACAGGAGACACCCGGGCGCAGGAGATCTGGGGGGCGCTATCATTTGGCGTACTCGGCCAAGGCCTCTCGATATCGTTGTCGCGGGCGCAAGCGAAGCGATCCAGCATGCCGGAACCGGTCTGGATTGCTTCCGCGCGACGCGCGTCGCAATGACGAAACTTTTCGCGGGAGGTTCGGGGAGGCAACCGCGAGCCTGTAAATCGCCTGTTCTTACAGGAGGCGTCGGACGGGCTGCTCAGAAAAGCGGCAGAGGGTTAATGCGCCTCGTCCCAGTTCAGCGCCGTCCCCGTCTCGACGACCAGCGGCACCGAGAGGGTGGCACGCGGCGCGACGGCGCCTTCCATGATCTCCTTGACCAGCGCGCCGGTCGCCTCGGCCTGCGCCTCGGGGACCTCGAAGAGCAGCTCGTCATGGACCTGCAGGAGCATGCGGGCGTCGAGCCCGGCGCGCTTCAGCGCGGCCGGCAGCCGGGCCATGGCGCGCTTGATGATGTCGGCAGCGGTGCCCTGGAGCGGCGCGTTGATCGCCTGGCGCTCGGCGAACTGGCGGCGCGCGACGTTGCCGTCCCGGATGCCGGGGATGAAGCATTTGCGGCCGAACAGCGTCTCGACATAGCCGGTCTCGCGGCATTCCGCCTTGGTCTTGTCCATATAAGCGCGGATGCCGGGGAAGCGCTCGAAATAGGCCTTGATATAGGCCGCCGCCTCGCCCTGCGGCACCGAGAGCTGGGCCGCGAGGCCGAAGGCGCTGATGCCGTAGATGATGCCGAAATTGATCGCCTTGGCGCGGCGCCGCGTGTTGGGGTCCATGCCCTCGACCGGCACGCCGAAGACTTCGCTGGCGGTCAGCGCGTGGATGTCGATGCCGGTGCGGAAGGCGTGTTTCAGCGCGTCGATGTCCGCCATATGGGCGGCGAGGCGCAGCTCGATCTGGCTGTAGTCGGCGGACAGCAGCAGGTGGCCGGGTTCGGCGACGAAGGCGCGGCGGATCTTGCGGCCTTCCTCGGTGCGGATCGGGATGTTCTGAACGTTGGGCTCGGTCGAGGAGAGCCGCCCCGTCGAGGCCACCGCCATCTGGAAGCAGGTATGGACGCGCCCGGTCGCCGGCTTGATCTGCCCGACCAGCGCATCGGCATAGGTGCTCTTCAGCTTGGCGAGTTGCCGCCACTCGAGGACGCGGCGCGGCAAATCATGGGTCAGGGCGAGCTGCTCGAGGATCGCGGCGTCGGTGCCATAGGCGCCGGTCTTGCCCTTCTTGCCGCCCGGAAGGCCGAGCTCGCCAAACAAGACGTCGCCCAATTGCTTCGGCGAGCCGATGTTGAACTCGTGGCCCGCCAGCACATAGATCTCGCGCTCGTAGGAAGCCATGCGCTGCGCGAAATCCTCGGAGAGGCGGCGCAGCTCGATCTTGTCGACCTTGACGCCGGCGCGCTCCATCTCCGCGACGATCGGGGCGAGCGGCCGCTCGACCGTCTCGTAGAAGCCGCTCATCTTCTCGCGCACCAGCCGGCGCTTGAAGATCGGATGCAGGCGGATCATGACGTCGACGCATTCGGCGGCGTAGTCGCGCGCCTTGTCGAGCGGCGTCTCGGCGAAGCCGATCAGCGTCTTGCCGCTGCCGCAGACATCACGGTACTTCGCCATCTCATGGCCGAGATGCAGGCTCGCCAACTCGTCGAGCAAATGGCTGTGCTGGACGCCGTCGAGCACGTAGGACATCAGCATCGTGCAGTCGGTCGGCGCGAGGTCGATGCCGTAATCGGCGAGGATATGCGCCGGATATTTGACGTTATGACCGACCTTGAGGATCGCCGGATCCTCGAGGATCGGCCGCAGCCGCGCCAGCGCCGCATCGCGCGGGATCTGCACCGGCGCCTCGTGGTCTCCGGCGAGGTCCAGGCTCCCCTGCCCACCGGCGCCACGATGGCCGAGCGGAATATAACAGGCGAGGCCGGGCGCGACGGCGAGCGAGATCCCGACCAGCTCGGCGAGCGTCTCCTCCGGCGCCCGCGTCATCGTCTCGATCGCGACGGTCCCGGTCGCCTCGACGATCGCGATCCAGCGGTCGAGCTCCTCGATACTCTGCACGAGCGCATAGGCCCGGTCGGCGAAATCCTTATGCACCGTCTGGGCGATCGGCGCCGTGTCGGCGACGGTCGTGCCCTGCACGCCGGGCGTCTGGACGCGGCGGCTCTGGACGCGGTCGACGAGCTTGCGGAACTCCATTGCCTTCGCGAAGGCGATCAGCTTCTGCGGATCCGAGGGGCGCAGCGTCAGCGCCGACAACGGGCAGGGCAGCGGCACGTTGTCGTCGAGCGTCACCAGAAGTTTGGAGATGCGCGCCTGCTCGGCGAAATCGATCAGCGACTGGCGCCGCTTCGGCTGCTTGATCTCGGGCGCGCGCTCCAGCAGGTTTTCCAGCGTGCCGTACTGGTTGATCAGCTCGGCGGCGGTCTTGACGCCGATGCCGGGAACGCCAGGGACGTTGTCGACGCTGTCGCCGCACAACGCCTGGACGTCGATCACCTGCTCCGGCCCGACCCCGAATTTCTCGCGGACCTGATCGACGCCGATCTCCTTGGGCGGCGTCTTGATCGTGTCGAGCATCATGACGTCGCCGCCGACGAGTTGCATCATGTCCTTGTCGGAGGAGACGATGGTGACCCGCGCGCCCTGCTCCTTGAAGAGCCGCGCATATGTGGCGATGAGGTCGTCGGCCTCGAAGTCGTCGGCCTCGATCTGGCAGATGTTAAAGGCCTCGGTCGCCTGGCGGATCAGCGCGAATTGCGGCACGAGGTCGGAAGGCGGCTCCGGCCGTTGCGCCTTGTAGCCGTCGTAGAGCCGGTTGCGGAAGCTGGTGCCGGCGGCGTCGAAGATCACCGCGATCGCGTCGGCATCGCTCTCCTGCACCAGCTTCAAGAGCATGTTGGTGAAGCCGTAGACCGCGTTCGTCGGCGTCCCGTCCGAGCGGTTCAGCGGCGGCAGCGCGTGAAAGGCACGAAAGATGAAGCCGGAGCCGTCGACGAGATAGACGTGACGCGGCGCCGCCCCGGCAGGCGCAGCCGGGACCAACGTATCGGTGACCGTATCGCTCAAGGCCGGGTCGGTACCGGCGCGCGTTGCGCGCCTTCTTCTGCGTCACGCAAAGAGGCGGCCGGGACGGCCGCCGGCGCGCCTTCTTTTGCGTCACGCAAGGAGGCGGCCGTTACGGCCGCGGGCGGCGCGTGATCGCCGCCGCGCGCTTCATGCGGCGCGGTCGCGGCCGGCGTCTCGACGACATGGCCGGCGACGCCGTGACCGGCGTACTTCGACTTGTGGATGAAGAGGCGCGAGCAATAGGGGCACTCGACCTGCCCGTCGCCGGCCAAATTGAGATAGACCTTCGGGTGACCCAGTGGCCCGCCGCCGCCGTTGCAAGCAGCGACCATGCTGTCGATATAGATCGTCTCGAAAGGCTGCATCGGATCCTGCTTTCGCCGGTGTCGCCGGCGGCTTCGACGAGGTGCTGCGCTACGGGCAGGCGTCGGTCGGCCGCGGGCTTCCGGATGATAACCATTGACGCGCCACAAGCAAGAAAGAGTCGGTCGGCCGAGTGTCGCCCGCCATCTTCGGACATGACGGCGGAACTAGGATTCTGGGCATTCTGCCGGGTTTTTTCCAGGCCTTTTTTGTTGCAGCGGGCAGAGGTCGGTGGCATGGTCGGCGACGCCCCACAACGGCCGACCAGCCTCGTCACGAGGGCTAAGCAGAGCAGAGGCTTGGCACGCGCGTCCGCCTCCGACGTGGGATTGATGCGGTGACGCGTGCACGACCGATGACCAGCATTCCAGCCGACCAAGCCCGGGTTTCCGACCGTGCGACGCCGCTTGCCGCCGCCGGCGCGGTTGAGGACGTCGCCGCCGCGCTCGCCGCGGCGCGGCCGCCCAATGCGGTCGAACTCGCCGGCCTCGGCAAGATCTACCGCAGCAGCGGCAAGATGCCGCCGAAGACGGCGCTCGAGGGCGTGGACCTCGTCATTCCGCGCGGCTCGCTCTTCGGCCTGCTTGGCCCCAACGGCGCCGGCAAGTCGACGCTGATCAACATCCTCGCCGGCCTCGTCCTCAAGACCGCCGGCAAGGCCGCGGTCTGGGGCATCGACATCGACGACGATCCGCGCCAAGCGCGCGCCGCGATCGGCGTCGTGCCGCAGGAGCTCAACATCGACCCGTTCTTCACGCCGCGCGAGCTGCTCGACCTGCACGCCGGCTTCTACGGCGTGCCACGTTCCGAGCGTAAGACCGACGAGATCCTCGCCGCGCTGGGGCTGATGGACAAGGCGGATTCCTGGGCCCGCACCCTGTCCGGCGGCATGCGGCGCCGCCTGATGGTGGCGAAGGCGATGGTCCATTCGCCGCCGGTGCTGGTGCTCGACGAGCCGACCGCCGGCGTCGACGTCGAGCTGCGCCAGCAGCTCTGGGCGCATGTCCGCGACCTCAATGCTCGCGGAACGACGGTACTGCTCACGACGCACTACCTCGAGGAGGCAGAGGAGCTCTGCGACCATATCGCAATCATCGATCGCGGCCGCCTCGTCGTCTCCGAGCGCACCGAGGTGCTGCTGCGCAGGCTCGACGACAAGACGCTGACGATCACCCTCGTCCAGCGGATCAACGAGCTGCCGGAAGGGCTGCGCGGCTTTCATCTCGAGATTGCGGCGCCGAACAAGCTGGTGTTCCGGTATCGCCCGAGCCGCACCGGCCTCGCCGAGCTGCTCGCCGCGATCCAGGCCGCCGGCCTCACGATCCTCGACTTCGTGACGGACGAGGCCGATCTCGAGGACGTCTTCCTGCAGCTCACCGCTGCCTCGCGGCGCGGCGCCTGATCGCGATGGCGCGGCACAGGCCGACAGCGCTGCGGCGCCATCTGCTCGCCGGGCTCGGTCTAATGCTCTTCGCCGGCTGCGCCGCGCCGGACCGCGCCGATTATACGGCGCTGCTGGCCCAGGAGGCCGCGCCGGAGCGCGTGACGCCGCGTCTCACCGCCGATGCCTTCGTCGCCGCCGACGGCGCCCGCCTGCCGCTGCGCTCCTGGCTGCCACAGGGCGAGACCAAGGCGGTGATTCTCGCGCTGCACGGCTTCAACGACTATGCCAACGCCTTCGCCGGCCCCGGCGAGGCGCTGGCGCGCCGCGGCATCGCGACCTATGCCTACGACCAGCGCGGCTTCGGCGCAGCGCCGCTGCACGGCCGCTGGCCCGGGCGATGGCAGCTCGAGGAGGACCTCGGCGCCGCGAGCCGGGTCTTGCGCACCCGCTATCCCGGCGTTCCGCTCTACCTCATGGGCGAAAGCATGGGCGGCGCGATCGTCGCCGTCGCGATGGCCGGTGAGGACGGCATGCGCAAGCCCGAGGCCGACGGCGTCATCCTCGTCGCGCCGGCGGTCTGGGGCCGCGCGACGATGGGGCTCGCCGAGCGCTCTGCCCTGTGGGCCGGCGTCAGGATCATGCCGCGCATGGAAGTCACCGGCCGCGGCATCGTCCACGTCCAGCCGTCGGACAACATCGCGATGCTGCGCGCCCTCGGCCGCGATCCGCTGGTCATCAAGGAAACGCGGGTCGACGCGATCTACGGTCTCGTCGATCTGATGGACTCGGCGCTCGCCGCGGCGCCGCGCCTCGATGTGCCGCTGCTCTATCTCTACGGCGAGCGCGATGAGATCGTGCCGAAGGCGCCGACCGAGCGGATGATCGCCCATCTCCCGGCCGCCTGGCGCGACGCGCAGCGCGTCGCCTGGTACGCCAACGGCTACCATATGCTGCTGCGTGACCTCGACGCCGCGGTGGTGGACGGCGACATCGCCAGTTGGATCGCATCGCGCCAGTCGCCGCTACCGTCCGGCGCCGACCGCTATGCCGCGCAGGTGCTCGGCCCGACGATGCTCGCGGCGGTGCCGCAACCGGTCGCGGCACGATAGGGGACGGCGATGCCACGAGCGCACAAGCCGTTTGCCAATATGCCTCGCGATACGCTAGGTTCTGCCGTCCGCGGCGCCGCGTCGCACGCACGGGCACCCGTAGCTCAGCTGGATAGAGCGCTGCCCTCCGAAGGCAGAGGTCACAAGTTCGAATCTTGTCGGGTGCGCCAATCTCAACCGCAGAATGCGCCGCAGGTCGTACCCAGCCTAGCAGGGATACGCCGACGTCACCCCGCATGGCGTGCCCGAGGGCCCGGGTCCGTTGCGGCGGGTCCCCCGCATCATCACGGGTGTTTGCGGGTCGTCGGCTGATTCGATGAACTGGCCGCGCGGGGGGTTTTGCCGCATCGTCGTCGGTTCCGTCTTATCCGACCAGAAGCCGGCGCAGGCAGAGCACAGCAGAAGCAGGGCGAGAGCAACACCGGAGCGCATCGGAACCTCATCGGCGAGCGAGGAGCGTCGCTGGGGTAAACGACTGCGAGATCACCCCCGTTCCGCGGCCTCGTAGGCCGCGACGAAGCCCGGCGAGAGCTTGCGCAGCCGCTCGCGGTCGACGCGGCCGGAACGGGTGATGTAGCGCATCGCGAACTCCATCGGCGGCAACGCCATGTGCCCGGCGAAACCCTCGTACCAGGCGGCGCTCGCGCTCGCCGCGGCGACCAGCTTGGCGGCCACCGGCTCGCGCGCTGCCCGATACGCGGCGAGTGCCGCCGGGACGTCATCGATGTGGCGGTCGAGCGCCCGGGCCAGCGCAATTGCGTCCTCGAGCGCCAGTCGCGTGCCGGAACCGATCGAGAAATGCGCGGTGTGCAGCGCGTCGCCGAGCAGCACGTGGCGTCCGACCGACCAGCGTCGGTTCACGACTTTCGGAAACTGCCGCCAGATCGACTTGTTCGAGATCAGCGGATGGCCGTCGAGGACGTTCGCGAAAATCCTTTCGCACTGTTCCCGAGCCGCCTCGGGATCCATCGTCTCGAACCCGCCGCGACGGAACGTCGCCTCGTCCATCTCGACGACGAAGGTGCTCATGTCCGGCGCGTGGCGATGGTGATGCGCGTTGAAATGCCCGAGCTCGGTTGCGACGAAGGTGTGGCTGAGCGCATCGAAGCTCTTGCTGGTGCCGAACCAGGCGAAGCGATTATTAAGCGGCGTGATCGTCGTGCCGAACTCGGCCTCATGCGCCCGCCGCACGAGCGAGTTGACGCCGTCGGCGCCGACGATGAGATCGGCCGGACCGAGCGCGGCGAGATCGTCGACGACGGTCCCGTAGCGCGGCGCGACGCCGACCGAGCGGGCGCGTCCCTGCAGGATCTCGAGCAGGCGCAGGCGGCCGATGCCGGTATAGCCCATGCCGTCGATGCGGATCGCCTCGCCGCGATGGACGACGACGCTGTCGTTCCAGCGCTCCAGCGCCGGCGCCATCGCCGCGTAGGTCTCGGGATCGTCCTCGTTGAGGAACTCGAGCGCCCGCTCCGAGAAGACGAGGCCAAAGCCGAAGGTCGCATCGGGCGGGTTCTGCTCGTAGACCTCGACGGCGATGTCCGGGCGCCGGCGGCGCAGCAGATAGGCCAGGTAAAGGCCGGACGGGCCGGCCCCGAGAATTGCGATGCGCATCGGCTCGGACCTAGTCGCCGTCGCTGTCGGCGGCGAGCGGCGCCGGCGCCGCCGGGGCCGCGCCAGTCCAGCGCTTGACGATGCCGAGATCAATGTCGAAGAGGTCGAGCGCCCGTCCCACCGACTGGTCGACGATGTCGTCGAGGCTGCGCGGCCGGCTGTAGAATCCGGGGACCGGCGGCATGACGATCGCCCCCATCCGCGTCGCCCCCGCCATCAGCTCGATATGGCCGAGGTGCAGCGGCGTCTCGCGCAGCATCAGGACGACGCGGCGGCGCTCCTTGAGGCAGACGTCGGCGGCGCGGGCGATGAGATTGTCCGAGATACAATTGACGACGCTGCTCAGCGTCCGCACCGAGCAAGGCGCGACGAGCATCCCGAGGGTGCGGAACGACCCGCTCGCAATCGAGGCACCGATGTCGCGGTAATTGTGCACGACGGTCGCGAGCTCGCGCAGCTGCGGTACCGTCCAGTCGGTCTCCTCGGTGATCGTGCGGCCGGCGGCCGGCGACAGCAGGAGATGCGTCTCGAGCCCGGCCACGCGATTGAGGAGCTGGAGGGCCCGGATGCCGTAGATCGCCCCGGACGCTCCCGTGATCGCGAGGATGATGCGGGATGTACGATCCGCCACTGGCGTCGACTCCTGAAGAATGCGCCGCTGCGAGCGTCACGCGCGGCGTAAAATCTGGTCGCATGTTTCGGTCTCGAAGTAAACCGACGATCGCGCCA
>JAQGID010000197.1 GCA_028291405.1 Rhodospirillales bacterium
ACCGCCAGACGTAATCCTCCGCGCGGAACGTATGCGTCATCGTCCAGTACTCGACGAGGCTCCAGGGCGAGGTCGCGAAGACGCGCCCCTTGCTGTTCTTGTACCAGCTGCTCGCGGTCGAGTTGGCCCAGACCATCTCGGCATGCGCCGCGTCGACGCGATCGTTGTACGCATCATGCACGTCGTCGCGGACGTCGATGCTGGCCGCCCCCTTCTCGATCATCGCGACCAGCGCGCGCAGGATGTAGGCGACCTGGCATTCGGTGTGGAAGATGATGCTGCCGCCATGCGCCAGATTGGTATTCGGCCCGTAGATGATGAAGAAATTCGGAAAGCCGGGCACGGTGATCCCGAGATAGGCCCTGGGATCGTCCTCGCCCCAGCGGTCGCGCAGCGTCGTGCCGCCGCTTCCGGCGATCGCCGCCGCCATCGGCCCCAGCATCTGCCGCGCCTTGAAGCCGGTCGCCATGACCAGCACCTCGGCCGGGTAATGCGCGCCGGTCGCGATCACGACACCATCCGGCGCGATGCGCGCGATCTTGTCCGTCACGAGCTCGACGTTGTCGCGCTTCAAGGTCGCGAACCAGTGGTTGTCGCGCAGCATGCGCTTGCCGTATGGCGGGAAGTCGGGGATGACCTTGGCGAGCAATTCGGGATCGTCGCCGAGCTGCGCCTCGATGTTCTTGATGATCGCGAGGCGCATCTCCTCGTTCTTGGCGTTGAGCGAGCGCTGCGGGTTCGGCCAGTCGGGGTCGCGCTTCAGCGACGGGTGGATCGCATCACCGGCCGCCCAGAGCAGCTTGAAGCGGTACCATTTCGTATAGAACGGGATGTTTTCGAGCGCGTATTTTTTCCCGGCGCCGACGCGGCGATGATAGTTCGGGTGCGAGTTCACCCAATGCGGCGAGCGCTGGAAGATCGTCAGCCGCGCGACATCGGGCGCGATGCTCGGCGCGACCTGCATGCCGCTGGCGCCGGTGCCGATCATCGCGACGGTCTTGCCGGCGATGTCGATCCCCTGCTCCCAGCGGGCGGTGTGGACGATCTTGCCGGTAAAATCCGCGAGTCCGGGAAACTCCGGAATCTGCGGCTGGTTCAGCTGACCCACCGCGCTGATGACCGCGTTCGCGACGATGGTCTCGGTGGTGCCGTCCTTGCGGCGCGTCTCGACCGTCCAGCGCGAGACCGCCGCGTCGAACCGCGCCGCGATCACCTCGGTCTCGAGCCGGATGTGCCGGCGGATGCCGAACTTGTCGACGCAGCCACGGAAATATTCCAGCAGCTCGTTGCGCTCGGCAAAATAGCGGCTCCAGCCGGGATTGAGCTCGAAGGAAAATTGATAGGAGTGGTTCGGGATGTCGACGGCGCAGCCGGGATAGGAATTCTCGAACCAGGTGCCGCCCTCGCTGCCGTTCTTCTCCAGCACGACATAGGGAATACCGAGCTCGGCGAGCTTGATCGCGCTGCAGATGCCGGACATGCCGGCGCCGATCACCACCACCTTGAACTCCTGCGCCGCGGCGGGCGCGACACCGCCGGACCACGACACCGCCGCGGTGTCGGCGTCGGAGAAATGCACCTGCTCGCGCAGCATCGCGACATAGGCATCGGGGATCGTCGCGCCGACGCAGACGTCCATCATGCGCTTGAGCAGCGCCTCCGGCGGTGCCGCCGGCGCCGGGCGGCGGCCGGCGCGATACTCCGCGATCAGCGGCAGCAGCGCGCCGGTGATCTCCTGTCGCAGCGGCGCGGGGACGCATTCCATCCAGTCCCAGCCGCCGGTGATATAGGGCGCGATCTTGTCGAGCCAGGTCTCGTCGCCGGTGAACTGGACGAGGACCATTGCGAGAGTCGCGATATCGCCCTCCGCGAGCGCGGCGCGGATCTCGGCTTCTTCCTGCAGCATAGGCAATTGACGCTTCCTCCGGTTATGGCTTGATCCGACTCTGCCACATCCGGAGGAAGGCGCCTTCCATTTCTCGCGCGAAGCCGGCGGCGTCGCACAGTTTCGATCGCCGCATGCGCTCGCGCAGGCCGCCACGCAGCGCCGCCAATCCCGGCAGATCGCCGGCGAGACGCGCTGCGGTCGCGACATATTCGGCCTCGTCGGTGGCAACCAGCGCATCGAGGCCGAGCCGGCTCAGCAGGCTGGCGCCGACCCGCCCGGCGTGGCGGGTACCGGCCAGCGTCATCACCGGCACGCCCATCCACAGCGCCTCGCAGCTCGTCGTCGTGCCGTTGTAGGGAAAGGGATCGAGGCCGATGTCGATGCGGTGATAGGCGGCGAGATGCCCGTCGGTCGCGAGGATGCGCGGCAGCAGGTCGAGCCGCTCGGCGGCGATGCCGGAGGCGGCGAAGAGCCCGCGATAGCGCTCGCTCGTGCCGGCGTCGGCGAAGCTGTGGGACTTGAGGATCAGGCGGCTGCCCGGCACGGCACCGAGGATCGCCGCCCAGCAGCGCACCACCTCCGGCGTCACCTTGGCGAGGTTGTTGAACGAGCCAAAGGTGATTTGCCTGGCGGCGAGCGCCGGCAGGGGGGCGACAGCCGGCGCATCCGCCGGCGGCTGATAGCAGAGGAACCCGTCGGCGAGGCGGATCAGCGTCTCGCTGTGCAGCGCATCGGCGGACGGCGGATCGGCGATTGAGTCGGTGATGCGGAAATCCATCGCCGCGAGTCCGGTCGTGTTCGGATAGCCGAGCCAGCTCGCCTGCACGGGCGCCGGCTTGCGCGCGAAGAGCATCAGCCGGTTGGCGCCGGAATGGCCGGCGAGATCGACCAGGATGTCGATGCCATCGGCCTGCACCCGCGCCGCCACCGCATCGTCCGAATGTCCGAGGATCGGGACGAGGTGATCGGCCAGCGCGGCAAGGCGCTCGCTCGTCGCATCGGGGGCGGCGACGTCGGAATAGAGGAAGATCTCGGCGGCGGCACGGTCGCGATGCGCCAGCAGCGGCTCGAGGAAATAGCTGACGGAATGCGTCCGGAAATCGGCCGAGACGAAGCCGATGCGCAGGTGGCGCGCCGGATCCGACGGGCGCGCGACCGGCGGATCCGGCGCGACGGGACGCGCGTAAAGCCGGTCCCACTCGCGATGCTCGGCGGCGATCGCTGCGTCGCCGACATCCGGCCGGTAGTTGAGATACATCAGCAGATTGCTGTGGATGCGCGGCTCGGGCGCGATCGCCAGCGCGCGGCGAAGCACGGCGAGCGCCGCCGCGACGTCGCCGCCGACCTGCAGCACGGTGCCGACATTCATCATCGCGGCGGCATAGTTCGGCTGCAGCGCCATGGCGGTCTCCAGCACCTTGGCGGCCTCGCCGAGCTCGCCCAGCGGCTCGAGCACGGCGCCGAGGTTGCAATAGG
This sequence comes from Rhodospirillales bacterium, assembly GCA_028291405.1. Classification (GTDB taxonomy): domain Bacteria; phylum Pseudomonadota; class Alphaproteobacteria; order ATCC43930; family CGMCC-115725; genus URHD0088. Next base: position 3,365 of record JAQGID010000197.1, read on the forward strand.
CCTTGGCGAAGCGCGGATGCGCCGCGATGAGCTGGCGGTAGATCCCGGCGGCGGCCGGCAGCCGGCCGGTCGACTGCAGGATCGCCGCCGCGTTGAGCAGCGCCTGCGGATGGCCGGGCTGCAGCGCGAGGGCGCGCTCGTAATCCGCCATCGCGGCGTCGAGCCGTCCCTGGCGATGGCGCGCATTGCCGAGACCGAGGAACGCCTCGGCGCTGCGCGGCGCCAGCATCGTCGCCTTGCGGAACGCGGCCTCCGCCGCCGCGAGTTCGCCGAGCTCGATCAGCGCGTTTCCGAGATTCTCATAGGCCGGCGGGTGGCTCGGGCTCGCCGCGATCGCGCTAAGATAGCAGGCAACCGCATCGACGGCGCGGCCGGTGGCGCGCAGCAGCACGCCGAGATTGCACAGCGAAGCGACATGCCTTGGCTGCGCCGCGAGAATCGCGCGGTACCCAGCCTCGGCCGCCGCCAGGTCGCCGGCCTGGTGCTTCGCAACGGCAGCCGCGAATTTGCGGTCGGTCGCCCCCGCGGAACCGCTCGGCTTCTTGGGCGACGGCACGATAGAGTCTGCGTCGGGCCGCTAGTGCGTACTGGCGCCGACGATCGCGACGGCGTCGATCTCAACGGCAGCGCCCGGCGCGGCGAGGGCGGCGATGCCGACCAGCGTCGAGCACGGGAAATCGCCGGTGAAGAATTCGCGCCGGGCCTGGCTGACCTCGGCGCGCGTGCCGACGTCGGTGAGATAGATCGTCAACTTGACGATGTCCTGCTTCGTCGCGCCGGCGGCATTCACCAGCGCCTCGATCATGCCCAGCACCTTGGCCGTCTGCTGCGCGACGGTCATGCCCGCCGCCTCGGCGCCGGCGTGCAGGCCGGAGAGATAGACCGTGTCGCCGACGACAAGGCAGTTGGAGAACGAGCCCGGCGCCGGCTCCGGCACGGCGGGCGAGACGATCCGGCGAATCATCGCCGCCCTCCCCGGTTCAATGCACGAACTGGTTGGTGTAGAGCTCCTCGACCGGGCTCTTCTTCTCGATCAGGCCTTGCGCGACGTAGAAATCCTGCAGCGCCTCGAGCCGCTTGGGATCGACCTCGCCGACCACCTTCTGGCCCTTGTAGGCGCGCTGGATGTAGTTCTCGAAGACGCGCCGGACCTTGTCCTCCTTGCCCGCCCAGGACGGCACGGCGGCGACATAGGCCTTCGCCGCCTCGGCCGGGTTGTCCATGATCGTGGTCATGCCCTTCAGCGTCGCCTGGACGATCGCCTTGATCAGCTCCGGCCGCTTCTTGATCATGTCGTCCGAGGCGACGACCGCCTGCGCCGTGGCGGGGAAATAGTCGAGCGCCGGGAAGGAGACGGTGTTGTTCGGCAGCGCGTCCTGGACGTCGACCTCCCAATCCGGAACGCAGGCGCAGGCGTCGGCATTGCCGGCGATCAGCAGGCTGGTGATCGCCGCGGGTCCGACCGCCTGGATGTTGAGGTCGTTCTTGGTCATGCCGATCGAGGCGAGGGCGCCCAGCAGGGCGTAATAGGTCGTGTCCTGGTACGACAGCACCGTGACGGTCTTGCCCTTGAGGTCCTTCAGCTCCTTGATGCCTTTGTCCTTGCGCGCGACCGTGACCTCCATCGCGCCGCCACCCATCAGCGCCACCGCCTTGATCGGGACGCCGTTCTGCCGGACGATGATCGCGGTATCGCCGAGCGCGCCGCCGATCGGCGCGTTGCCGACGCCGACCTGCTTGGCGACGTCGACGCCGCCGCGCGCCGTCTGGAACTTCACGTCGTAGCCGGCCGCCGTGTAATAGCCGAGCTTCTGCGCCATCACCCAGGGCGCGAAGGCGAGCAGCTCGATCGGCGCCGCGGTGAGATAGATGATCTCCTCGGCGGCCTGCGCCTGCGGCACCGGCGCCGCGGCGGCGATACCGAGCGCGCCGAGCGCGAGGATTGCGGTGCGGAGCGGTCGCCTGGCAGTCATCCGGTACATGGTGCTTGTCCTTCGGCTTGGTATGGCGCGACATCGCCGGGCGATCCCGCAGTTGCCCCAAGCCTAGCAAACCGCATGCCGCGCGGTATAGCGATCTCTCGCGTTCGAGCATGCGCGGCGCTATTTCGCGGCGTAGCGCTTCTCGAGGCGATTGTACTCGGGCAGGCCGATGAGCTGGTTGAACGCCTCGAACTCGATCATGTCCTTCGCCATTCCCGCGGGGGTCCCGGCCCGCTTCAATTCGTCCAGATAACGGCCGACCGCCTTTGCCGCGGCGTAGAGCGCGCCGGTCGGGTAGATGGCTATGGCGAAGCCCAGCGACTCGAGCTCCGCCGCCGGCAGGATCGGCGTGCGGCCGCCCTCGACCATGTTCGTCAGGGTCGGCGTCTTCGGGAACGCCGAGGTGATCTGCGCCATCTCCTCGACGGTTTCGGGGCTCTCGATGAAGATGACGTCGGCGCCGGCCGCCTCGTAGGCCTTGCCGCGGCGCAGCGCCTCCTCGAGTCCGAGGCCTGTGCGGGCGTCGGTGCGGGCGATGACGACGAAATCATCGTCCTGCCGCGCCTCAACGGCCGCCCGGATCTTCTGGACCATCTCTTCCATCGGGATGACCTGCCGGCCCAGCATGTGGCCGCAGCGCTTGGGCGAGAGCTGGTCCTCGAGCTGGATGGCGGCGGCGCCGGCCCGCTCATAGGCCTGGACGGTGCGGATGACGTTGAGCGGGTTGCCGAAGCCGGTGTCACCATCGGCGACGACTGGTACCTTGACCGCCGCGGCAATGTTGCGGGCGCGCTCGGCCATCTCGCTCATCGTCAGCAAACCGACGTCGGGCTGGCCGAGGACGCTCGCCGAGGTGCCGTAGCCGGTCATGTAGACGGCGCCGAACCCCGCCGTCTCGATGATCCGCGCGCTCAGCGCGTCATAGGCACCCGGCGCGAGCAGCAGCTTCCGGTCTCGCAGCAATTGCTTGAGCTCTGTGGTCTTTCTCATGGATTCGTCCTATCGCGCGCGGCTGCGTCGAGCATTAGATTGGAACATCGCTCGGCACGCGCCAAGCATGCACGCCGGGACGAACGACATCGTGGGGCACGCGTCGTTATGCAGCGAGACGATCGGCGCGAGCGCGGAGGGAAATTCTTAACCAATGTCGGTCATTCTGTCGTCAATCTGTGCGTGACAGGACGCCGTCATGAAAAAACTGCACGACCTGCGGGCGCGCACGAAGCTGTTCATCGCCTACGGCTTGTTCGTCCTGCCGGTGGCGTTCCTGTTCTACGTCATCCTCGACAAGAGCTTCGGCGACATCGATTTCGCCGCGAAGGAGCTGCGCGGGACGCACTATGTCGCGACGCTGCGCCAGGTGCAGGACGCCGTGCTCCGCGCCGACTTCGCCCTCCCCGGCCCGCAATTGGCGGATCGTGTCGCCGCCGCCGAGCAGGAATTCGGCCGCGACATGGCAACGAAAGAGCTGGCAACGGCCGCCAGGGCAGCGCTGAAAGCCTCGTCGGCCTCGACGAGCGAGGCACGGACGGCACTGCGCAGCCTGATCGGCAAGGTTACCGACGCGTCGAACCTGACGCTCGATCCGGATCTCGATTCCTACTACGTGATGGATGTCGCCACGGGCAAGATCCCCGATGCCGTCGACCGGCTCTACGGCATCGCCGCCGTGACGGCGGGATTCGCCGGGAAGACGGCCCTCACCGCCGACGAGCAAGCCGAGTTCCTCGTTCAGGCAGGCAGCATCGAGCCGGTGTTCGACGGCTTGGGAGCGTCGTTGGACAACGCCTTCCAGGCCAATGACCGGGTCCGCAATGCGCTCGGCGATTCGTTGAAGGCGGCGCAGGTCGCCGCCAAGGCTTCCCTCGCCGCGCTGCGCACCGCGGCCATCGACGACCGATTGGGCGCGGCGCGGGCGTCGTCGCTCATCGCCCCGACGCTCGCCTCGCTATCTTCGCTGGGAGCGCAGGCCGCAACGGAGCTCGCCCGTCTGCTCGACGCCCGGATCGCCGGATTCCGCAACGCGCTCATCGTCGATCTCGCGATCGCCCTCGCGTTGTTCGCGGCCAGCATCGGCTTCGTTCTCGTCGCGGTACAGGGCGGCATCATCGCGCCGCTGGGGCGCATCACGGCGCTGATGCACGGGCTGAGCAATGGGGATCTCGGGATCGACATCCCGGTGAGCGGCCGCCGCGACGAGATCGGCGATATCGCGAAGGCGATCGATATCTTCAAGCAGAACATGATCCGCGCCGAGCGTCTCGCCACTGAGCAGGGCGCCGAGCACGAGCAGAAATCGCGCCGCCAGACGGCGATCGAGCAGCACATCGCGAATTTCGAGACCTCGGTGCGCCTCTCGCTCGACACTTTGGCCTCGGCGGCGACTGAGATGCGCGCGACGTCGCAGGGCATGTCGGCGACGGCGGAACAGACCAGCGCCCAGGCGACCACCGTCGCGGCGGCCGCCGAGCAGTCCTCGGTCAATGTCAAGACGGTTGCTGCGTCGACCGACGAGCTGTCCTCTTCGGTCGGCGAGATCGGCCGGCAGGTGACGGAGTCGAGCAAGATCGCCGGTCAGGCGGTCGACCAGGCGGGGCGCACTAACACGACGGTGCAAGGACTCTCGGCGGCGGCGCAGAAGATCGGCGACGTCGTCAAGCT
>JAQGID010000227.1 GCA_028291405.1 Rhodospirillales bacterium
CCCCTGCGTCCGTGGCTCCCCTTCGACGTGGCCCATCACAACCCTCACTGTCCGCCACACACAGTGAATCCCATCCGATGCGATTTGGGAATCGGGCTCGAAAGAATTTTCACACAGGCTGTTTCGCGAGGATGACGAGCCTTGTCGGAGACAACGGTGCGGCCCAGGGCAGGAGCGAGTGATCTCGCCAGTGTGTTGCGACTCTCCTACTGCGGCCGATGCCGCTTCACCGCCTCGGGGTTCGTCGAATCGGCGCCCATGTAGACGCCGCGCTCCCATGTGCGCTTGAGCGGATCGGTGACGTCGAGCGCCATCTTGCCGATGCCCTGGATCTCGATCTCGACTTTCTCGCCGTCCTGGATCGCGCCCAGCCCTTCGTGGTTGGTGCCGCAGGCGATGACGTCGCCGGAGTTCAGCGTCATCACCATCGTCGCGAACTCGATGAGCTCGGGGACGCGGTGCTCCATATCGTCGGTGTTGTAGTTGTGGCGCAGCTGGCCATCATTCCAGAAGCGCACGACGAGGTCGTTCGGCTCGGTGATCTCGTCGGCGGTGGTGATGCAGGGACCGAGCGGCGCGAAGGTGTCGAAGGACTTGCCGAGCCAGCTCGCCGGCGGGCCGCTCGGCCAGGTGTGGCGGCCGTTGCCGCGCGCCGAGACGTCGATCATCGTCGTATAACCGAAGACGGCATCGCGCCAGTTCGCCTGCTTGACCATCTTGGCCGGGCCCTTGATGACGATCGCGAGCTCGGCCTCGTGCATGAACATCCAGGGGATGGTGAACTCGGGCAGCACGATCGTATCGCCAGGGCCGACGACGGCATCCGGGTTCTTGAGGAACATCGAGAGCGGCCGCGCCTCGCGCTGCGCGTGCTCCCAGTAATTGGCGATGCAGGCGAGGATCTTGCCCGGCCGCGGCAGCGGCGGCATCAGCTTGACATCGGCGAGCGCCACGGCTTTGCCCTCGGCCGCCAAGCGCTCCAGCGCCGGGCGCAGCGAGTCGTAGTCGTCGATGATGCCCTGCATTGTCAGCTGCGGCGTGTAGCTCTGCTGCGTCGCGCCGGCGATGCTGACGACTCCGCGCTCGGTGAGAATGCCCGGCTGCGGCTCGCCCGCGCCCTGCCGAAATAGAACGAGTTTCATTGATCCCTCCCCAAATTCCCGCAAGGATGAATTATCCCGATGCTACGTCAAGCCGGCGGATCGGGTACAGCAAAGTTTGCGCGCGCGGCGCTCGACGCCGCCCGGCGCGATGGTGCTAGGATGCGCCGTCGACTTTTCCGTGAGGTTTCTGTTCGATGAGCTGGGTCGAGGAAGAGATTGCCCGCGACCGCCTGCCGGTCGCCCTGCTGACCGGCTTCCTCGGCAGCGGCAAGACGACGCTGCTGAACCGCATTCTCGGGGATCCGCGGCTCGCCGAGACGGCCGTCGCGATCAACGAATTCGGCGAGATGGCGCTCGACCAGCATTTCATCGACCATGGCGAGGACAAGACCGTCGTCATGGCGAACGGCTGCCTGTGCTGCACCGTCAGCGGCGATCTCGATGATGCCGTGATGCGGATCTTCACGCGGCGGCAAAGCGGCGAGCTGCCGCAGTTCAAGCGGCTGATCATCGAGACCTCGGGCCTCGCCGATCCGGCGCCGATCCTGCAGGCACTGCTCAACAACCCGGTGATGTCGCGGCTGTTCCGCATCGACACGCTGGTGACGACCGTCGACGGCGTCTTCGGCCGCCGCCAGCTGTCGGACAACGACGAGGCGGTGAAGCAGGTCGCTCTCGCCGACCGGCTCGTCCTGACGAAACCCGACATCGCCGATCCGGGCGAGCACGAGGCGCTTCACGAGGCGCTGCGCCGGGTCAATCCGACCGCGCCGATGGTCACGGCGCGCGACGGCGAGACCGACGTTGCGGCGCTGTTCTCGCCGCTGTTCTTCGATCCCGCCGTCGATTTCCCGGCGGTCGCGGATCTCCTGGCGCAACACGCCGCAGGCGCGGCGCACGACCATCCGCATGACGCCGCTCCCGCACCGCACTATGCGGGCTCGATCGCGACGCTCTGCCTCACCGCCGAGGCGCCGCTCGATTGGAACTCCTTCCGGGCCTGGCTGCACCGCATCAAGATCCGCCGCGCCGACAATCTCTTGCGGGTCAAGGGCATCCTCAACATCGCCGGGGAACCGCGGCCGATCGTCGTCCAGGGCGTCCATCACGTCTTTCACGACCCGGTGGCGCTGAAGCGCTGGCCCGACGAGGACCGCCGCTCGCGCCTCGTCTTCATCACCCGCGACCTGCCGTCCGACGAGCTGAGGCGGAGCTGGGACGAGCTCAATCGCCCGGCTGCCGCCTGACAATCAATCAAAAGGGAACCCACTTCATGCGCGCCATCGACGTCCACGTCCATCCGATGACCAAGGCCTATGTCGAGGCGGCGGCGCCGTTCATGGCGGCGGCCGAACGCATGTTCCCCGGCAAGTTCGCTGCCCGCACCGAGGAGAGCCTCGCCGAGGATTTCCGCCGCGCCGACATGCTGGCGATGGCGATCGGCAGCGATGCGCGCAACGGCATGGGCGGCATCGCCGTCCCGAACGACGACATCGCCGCCCTTACGACGAAATTCCCCGACGTCTTCCTGCCGGGCTGGGCGATGGTCGACCCCTGGCAGGGCCGCGCCGGGCTCGAAGAGATCGAGCGGTGCATCAAGGTGCTCGGCATGAAGGGCGTCAAATACCAGCCGCCGATGCAGGCCTTCCTCCCGAGCGACCGGCGCTTCTACCCGATCTGGGACCTGATGCAGTCATTGGGGGCGCCGGTGCTGATCCATACCGGGACGACGGCGATCGGGACCGGCGAGCCCGGTGGGCTCGGCATCAAGCTGGAATACGCGCGGCCGATCCCGGGCATCGACAGCGTCGCCGCGGATTTCCCGCGGCTGACGATCGTCGCGGCGCACCCCGGCTGGCCGTGGACCGATGAGCTGATCGCCGTCGCGATCCACAAGTCGAATGTCTTCATCGACATCTCCGGCTGGACGCCGAAATACGTCCCGCCGGCGCTCAAGCACGACATGAACCGCCGGCTGCAGGACAAGATCGTCTTCGGCTCCGACTATCCCGGCTGGAACCCTGGGCAATGCGCCGACGAATGGGAGATGGAAGGGCTGAAGCCGCAGGTGCTGGAAAAGCTCTACAGCAAGAACGTGCTGCGGGCGCTGCAGCTGGATGAGGTGGTCGCAAAGGCGCTCAAGGCGCAGGAAGCGCGCAAGGCCAAGTAGGCCCTCCGCATTCGTCATCCCGGCTTTATGAATTGACGCCGGGTCCGCTCACGTCGCTTCGATAAAGCCGAGCTGCTGTGAGATCCGTTCCGCCGCCGCCCCGAGGGCGCGGGCGACGTTGCTGCCGGGCTTAGTGTCGAGACTCTCCGATCGCCCGACGACGCAGAGGGCGGCCAGCATCGCGCCACGGTGATCGAAAACCGGCGCTGCGAGCGCGTCGACGCCGGGAAGCAGCGCGCCGTGACCGCATGAGAGGCGCTGCGCGCGGATCTCGCCGAGGAGACCTGCCACCTCGGCGGACGATATCGCGGCGGCCGCCTGCTCGCGTGCGATGGCGCGGCTCGTCACGGCGTCCGGCAGATAGGCTGCGAAGAGCCGGCCAATGGCGCTGGTCAGCAGCGGCAGGGTCGAGCCGACGCGGACGTTCATCGTCACGACGTGGTCGCTTTCCTCCATCGCGATGATCGTCGGGCCGCGATCGCCCCAGATCGCGGCCGTCACCGTCTCGTTGATCTCGTCGCGCAGCCGCGGCAGCGCCTCGTTCAACTGGCGCACTGGGCTGATCAGGCGCAGCCCGACGAGGCCGATCGTCACCGCCGCCGGGCCGATCCGGTAGTGGCCGCTCTCCGGGTCCTGCGCGACGAGCCCGGCGGCGCGCAGGCTGGCGAGGTGGCGATGCACCTTGGCGCGCGGCATTCCGGTCGCCGCGGTCAGCGCGCGGAGCGGCAGGACGCCGCCCTGCGCCGCCAGGGTCTTGAGGATTTCCGCGGCGATCGCGACCGACTGCACCGCAGCGCGCTCGCCGCCTTCGCCGTTCTCCAAAGCGTCAAGGTCGTCGGCGGGGATGAGGTGATTGGAGCGCGGTGGTGCCATGGGCAGTCGGTTACCTCCGGACATCGGCAGCTGCAAGCCTCGCGCTTGACATCGAGATGTTCCGTATTACGATACGCGTCTCGTATAAAAAGACAACAGGCGACGGGACCGCACCTGTCAGCCGACGAGATGCAATCGCTTCAGGGAAGGAGAACCGGCCGTGTCGATCGCCATGAAACGCGTCAAGATTGCCCCCAAGGGCATGGGCCTCAACGATTTCGTCGCCTTCGAGGAAGGCTTCTTCGCGGCCGAGGGACTCGACGTCGAGCTCGATTGGAAAACGTTCAAAGGCACGCAGTCGAGCTGGCGGCATCTCAACTATCTCGAACGGCCGCAGGACCAGCCCTATGCCGAGGGTGCCGAGGTCATCCAGGGCGCCTGCGCCTGGGGCAGCGTCTGCAACGCCGGCGCCGGCATGGGCCGCTTCGTGCCAGATGCCTACGGCGTCTCGCCCTGGGCGATCTTCGTGCGGCCGGATTCCAAGATCCGCAGGCCGGAGGAGCTGCGCGACGTTCCCGTCGCGGTCGGGATGCGCGCCGGCAGCCATTTCAACGTGCCCTACCGGCTCGAAAAATTCATGCCGTTGGCGAATATCAAGACGGTCAACGTCGGCGGCTTCGGCGCTCGTCTCAAGGCGCTGCTCGACGGCGAGGTCGAGGCGGCGAGCCTGCTGCCGCCGCAGATCGCGATGGCCGAGCAGCTCGGATTGCGCAAGGTCATCGAAGACACTTTCCACACGCTCTGGTGGGTCCCCGAGACCGCCTCGCCGGAGATCGTCGGCGGCTATCTCCGGGCCCTCGATCGCGCCGAGAAGGCGATGGACGCCGATCCGGCGAAATACCTGCCGCTGTGGCGCAACTCAGTGCCCGAGGAATTCGCCCAGCAGAGCTGGGATTTCTCGAAATTCGGCCGCGGCGAGCGCTTCGTCTACAAGACGCTGCCGCAGGAGGAATACGACGAGATCATCGCGCAGGTGCAGCGCTGGGGCCTCGACGACTACATGAAGGACAAGAGCTTCGACAAGCTGACGCTCTCGGCCGCCGAATAGGGCGCGCTGGACCGCCCGGCCCGGCAACCCCGGGCCGGCGCGATCCGCCGCCGGAGCCCTTCCCGAGAAAATCATTCCTCCCGGACCGCCGCCGCGCTCTAATGGGGCAGACGGGAGAATGCGAGCGGTCGATCGATCGTCGACCATCGCAAGATCGAAGGGGAAGCTTGGCATGAACTCCGACGGCAAAATGAGGTTGGCGGCCTATTACAATCCGACGGGTCACCATGTCGCCTCGTGGCGGCACCCGCGGGCGCAGGCCGACGCCTCGACCAACATCAAGCACTACGTCGAGATCACCCAGACCGCCGAACGCGCCAAGTTTGACCTGATGTTCCTCGCCGACGGCAACGCGACGCGCGAGGCGGACATCGAGGCGATCTGCCGCTCGGTCCAGTTCATCGCGCATTTCGAACCGCTGACGCTGCTCTCGGCGATGGCGATGGTGACCGACCGGATCGGTCTCGTCGCGACCGCCTCGACGAGCTGGAACGAGCCCTATCACATCGCCCGCAAATTCGCCTCGCTCGACCACATCAGCGGCGGCCGCGCCGGCTGGAACATCGTGACCTCGGGGCAGGACGCCGAGGCGAAGAACTTCAATCACGACAAGGCCTACGACCACCACGACCGCTACGAGCGCGCCCGCGAGGTCGTCAAGATCGTGCTCGGGCTGTGGGACAGCTGGGACGACGACGCCTTCGTCCGCAACAAGGAGACCGGCCTGTTCTTCGAGAAGGAGAAGATGCATTACCTGAACCATAAGACCGAGCGCTACCAGGTGCGCGGGCCCCTCAACGTGCCGCGGCCGCCGCAGGGCTATCCGCTGCTGGTGCAGGCCGGCGGCTCCGATGACGGGCGCGAGACCGCCGCGCAATTCGCCGAGGCGATCTTCAGCCCGCATCTCAACGTCGCCGCCGCCAAGGCCTATTACGACGACGTCAAGGGCCGGATGGCCAAATACGGCCGCGATCCCGATCACTGCAAGATCCTGCCGGGGCTCAGCGTTATCGTGCGCCCGACCGAGGAAGAGGCGAATGCCGATTACGCGTTCCTGCAGTCGCTGATCCATCCCATCGTCGCGCGTGAGATCCTGTCGACGATGCTCGGCAACATCGATCTCTCGTCCTATCCGATCGACGGACCTCTGCCCGATTTGCCGGAGCACGACGGCGGCCATTACGTCTCCATCCTCGAGATGGCGCGCAAGGAGAACCTAAAGACGATCCGCGAGATCGGCAATCGCGTCGCCGGGGCGCGCGGCAAGAACGTCATCAAAGGGACGCCGAAGCAGGTCGTCGACTATATGGAGGAGTGGTTCGTCAAGGAGGCCTGCGACGGCTTCACGGTGATGCCGCCCTATATTCCCGGCGCGCTCGACGATTTCTGCGAGCTGGTCATTCCCGAGCTGCGACGGCGCGGCCTTTTCCGCACCGAGTATGAGGGAACGACGTTGCGCGACCATCTCGGCCTGCCGCGGCCCGAGAGCCAGTACACGCGTCGGGCGAAGGCCGCCGAGTGAACTTCGCCTGACGGCGCTGCCCGAGCCCCAAGCCGGACGCGCGATCGTCGGCGCAGCGTAGGTCGCGCTTGACGTTTGTCCCCGCCCGCCGCAAAAGTCCGGCCCCGGGGGCGCGTCACCCTTTCGGGCGGGCAAATCGGATTCGATCGAGGGGCGGTCGATGGCTATCCTCAGGAACAATGTGCGTGCCGGGCGCGCCGCGGCGAGCCGTCGCTCGCGCCGGGCATCTCGTCCCGGCGCAATGGGAGCAGGTGAATGACGGCCATCGTAAAGAATCTTCAGCCGCGCCCGCCGGCGTCGAGCAACCTGATCTCCTTCCAGGGCGTCGATCTCGAGCTCGCCGGCCGCCCGATCCTCGAAGGCATCGACCTCGCGATCCGCCCCGGCGAGTTCCTCTGCGTCGTCGGCCCCTCGGGCTGCGGCAAGACCTCGCTGCTCCGGCTGATCGCCGGCCTCTTCCTGCCGACTCGTGGTCAGGTCCACTACGACGGCAAGCTCGTCACCGGACCTAGCCGCGAGCTCGCGATCGTCTTCCAGGACTACGGCAAGGCGCTGCTGCCGTGGCGGACGGTGGCGGGCAATGTCAGCCTAGCGCTCGAGGCGATGCATGTGCCGCGCAGCGAGCGCGCGAATCGCATCGCCTCGCTGCTCGCCAAGGTCGGGCTGACTCACCATGCCGAGAAGTTTCCCAACCAGCTCTCCGGCGGCATGCAGCAGCGGCTGCAGATCGCCCGCTGCCTGGCGCAGGAGCCGAAGGTGCTGCTGATGGACGAGCCCTTCGGTGCACTCGACGCGATCACCCGCCAGACGCTGCAGGACGAGCTGCTGCGCATCGTCGCCGACAGCGGCGCGACGGCGTTCTTCGTCACCCACGACCTCGAGGAGGCGATCTACCTCGGCGATCGCGTCATCGCGATGAAGGCGAACCCCGGCCGCGTCACCGAGACCTTCGAGGTCGATCTGCCGCGGCCGCGCGACCAGCTTTCGACGCCGGAGCTCCCCGAGTTCCTGCGGCTGCGCCGCGCGCTGTTCGACTTCATCAAGGATGCCGAGGCGTGAGGATCGGCACGATGACGCGGAAATGGCGCGGCGCCGTCGTGCCGGTGACCCTTCTGGTCCTGGCCGAGATCTATTGCTTCGCGACGAATCTGGAGAGCGACAGCCTGGCACGGCCGAGCGACATCGCCGTCGCCGCGGTCCAGGCGCTGCTCGACGGCGAGATTCTGCGCTCGACGGCGCAGACGCTGTGGGCGGCAGCGGCCGGTCTCGGCATCGGCTTCACGATCGGCCTCAGCGTCGGCGTCCTGCTCGGCCTCTTTGCGATCTTCAACGATCTGATGGAGTTCTCGATCGAGGCCTTCCGTCCGATCCCCTCGGTGGCGCTGATCCCGGTCGCGATGCTGCTGCTCGGCTTCGGCTATGGCATGGAAATCTCGATCGTCGCCTTCGCGACGACTTGGCCGATCCTCATCCTGACGCGCGCCGCGATCTCGGGCATCGAGCCGCGGCTCATCGAGGTGGCCCGCGCGCTGCGTTTCGGCCTCTTCGCACGCATCTGGAAGATCGTGCTGCCGGCGGCGCTGCCGCGCATCTTCGTCGCGCTCCGCCTCGCGATCGGCGTCGCGCTGGTCGTCGCGGTGACCGTCGAGATCTCGTCGAATCCGCTCGGCCTCGGCTATGCCATGATGTCGGCGCAGCAATCGCTCCATCCCGACCTCATGTTCGCGCTGCTGTTCTGGACCGGCCTCGTCGGCTGGGCGGTCAACGCCGGGCTCCTGCAGCTGCAGCGCCGCTTCTTCGGACCCGCCGCCGCCGTCGAGGTCTTGCCGTGAAACGTCTCTTTCGCAACCCGGGACGTTTCATCCGCTTCATCCTCAGCTTCTTCGTCGGCGCGTTCTTCATCTATCTCTGGCAGCTCTGCGCCGATCTGCGCCTCGTCTCGCCGGTCTTCCTGCCGGGCCCCGACCGCGCCTGGGCGGCGCTGGTCAACGGGCTGATGCGCGGCGAACTCGGCCATCAGATCCTCGGGACCGTCGAGCGCATGCTATACGGCTGGGTCCTCGCCTCGCTGCTCGGCGTCGCGCTCGGCGCGATGATCGGCATCTCGAAGGTGGCGCGCGAATATCTGACGCCGACGCTCGACTGGATCCGACCGATGCCGGCCTCGGCGATCGTGCCCGTCGCGATCTCGCTGCTCGGCCTCACCGACGCAATGGTGCTGGCGATCATCAGCTTCGGCGCGTTGTGGCCCATGCTCCTCGCGACGGTTCATGGCTTCGCCGCGGTCGAGCCGCGGCTGCACGAGGTCAGCCGCGCCCTCGGCCTGTCGCGCTGGAGCGTCGTCTGGAAGATCGCCCTGCCGAACGCGATGCCCGACATCCTCGCCGGCATGCGCATCGGCCTCACCGTGTCGCTGATCCTCACCGTCGTCGGCGAGATGCTGGGCAGCCGCGATGGACTCGGCTTCGCGATCCTGCTGGCGGCGCGTTCGTTCCACTCCGCCGACCTCTTCGCCGGCGTCATTCTGTTCGGTATCATCGGCTACATCAGCGGCCAGCTGATGTCGCTCGCCGAGCGCCACCTGCTGCGCTGGCGGCAACGGGGGTAAGCGCGCGCGGTCAGGCGCGCCGCGCCGCCTTCAGCTTGGTGACGCCCGAGGCGGCGATCACCTCGGGAATGGCCGAGGGGTTCTGCGGCGCCATGATATGCGCCCCGGCGATGCCCGGCGTCTCGGCGAGCTGCTGCAGCAGCTCGATGCAGATCTTGCGGCCTTCGAGTTTCTCGTCCTCGGCCTTCTCCAGCCGCTCGATGATCGCGTCCGGGATGATCGTACCGAACAGCTTCTCGCGCATCCAGAGGGCCGAGCGCACCGACGGGATCGGCGCGATGCCGATCAGGATGCCGAGCCGCTGCGCCAGGCCGAGATCGAGGAGCCGGGCGGCGTAGCGCCGGACGATGCCGATATCCATGCAGAACTGGGTCTGGATGAAATCGGTCCCGGCATCGGCCTTGCCCTGGAGCGCCTTGGGATGCCAGCCCGCCGGCGGGTCGATCGGTGCGTCGGCGGCGCCGAGCAGCAGGGAGATGCTGCCCTTGATCTCGGTGCCGGTCGGCAGGCAATGCTCGCGCCGCATGCGGTGGGCGGTGACGAGCAGCCCTTTGCTGTCGAGATCGAACACCGGCTTCGTCTCCGGCTGATCGCCGGCCTTGGGATCATCGCCGGTCAGCACCAGCAGGTTCTTGATGCCGAGCGCCATGGCGCCCAGCAGATCGCTTTGCAGCGCCAGGCGATTGCGGTCGCGGCAGGTCATCTGCAGGATCGGCTCGACGCCGGCGGCGAGCAGCGCGTGCGAGGCGACGAGGCTCGAGAGATGCGCCTTGGAGCCGGCGCCGTCGGTGACGTTGATCGCCGTCGCCAGACCCTTGAGCGGCAGCGCCTTGGCGACGAGCGTGGCGGCATCCGTCGCGACCGGCGGCGTCAGCTCGGCGGTGACGACGAAATCGCCGGATTTCAGGCGTCGTGCAAGCTCGCTGCCGGCGGGGCTCTCGTCGCTCATCGCTATCATCTCCATCGTCCGGCGCCGATCATCGCGCCGGGTTTACTTGGTGCAACCCGGCAGCAGTGGTCAACCATAAACCGTCCCACCGAGGCGGGAGAATTTGTCCTAAAGACCGTCGTGCGACGGCAAAAATGTCGCTACACTCCAACGCAAGCGGAGCAACCGCGCGGCGGAGGAAACACCATGTCACTCGAGACCGGAAGCGGCGCGACGCCGCTTCGCGCCCAACGGCAAATGACCAGGCTTTCGGCGGCATCGAGCGACATGGTTGAAAGCTCAAGCAAGATGGGGAGGACGACGATGCGCCGGAGATTGTTGTCGGCGGCGATAGCCCTGACCACCCTGATCGCGCTGGCGCCCGCAGGCGGGGCCGAGCCGCTGCGGGTGCGCGCCGGCTGGATCAACACGCCGGCCTCGCTGATCCCGGTTCTCTTCGCAAAGCCCGGCGTCGCAAAGCACCAGGGCGTGAGCTACGTCCTCGAGCCGGTCCATTTCTCGTCCTCGCCGCAGCAGATCACCGGCGTCGCGACGGGCGAGCTGGAGATCGCGACGCTCGGCTTCTCGACCTTCAGCATCGCGATCCAGAATGCCGGGCTCAGCGATCTCAAGGTGATCGCCGACGAGACCCAGGACGGTGTCGAGGGCCACTATTCGATCCCCTACATGGTTCTCAAGGATTCGCCGATCAAAACGGTGGAGGACCTCAAAGGCAAAGTCGTCGCCTCGAACGGCATCGGCAGCGGCGTCGACATCTCGATGCGCGCCGTCCTCGCCAAGCACGGTCTGAAAGACAAGAGCGAGTTCACCACCGTCGAGGTGCAATTCCCGAACATGCGGGCGGTGCTCGCCGAGCATAAGGCCGATCTGATCGTCGCGACGCTGCCCTTCACCTATGATCCCGAGATGGTCAAGATCGCCCGGCCGCTGTTCCATCAGCGCGATGCCTTCGGCGGCCCTGCCGAGCTGTCGTTCTGGACGGCGCGCACCGGCTTTCTCGAGAAGAACCGCGCCGTCATGGTCGATCTTCTGGAGGACACCGTCCGGGCGATCCGCTGGTACATCGCGCCGGAGAATCGCGCCGAGGCGATCCAGTATCTCGCGGCATTCACCAAGCTGCCGCCCGACCGTTTCGAGGGCTGGCTCTTCGACAGCGTGAAGGATTACTACCGCGATCCCGACGTCCGGCCGAACCTCGCGGCCCTGCGTCAGAACATCCAGGTGCAGCGCGAGCTCGGCTTCATCAAGGCCGACATCGACCCTACGAAATATGCCGATCTCAGCCTCCTCGAAGAGGCGGTGCAGCGCCTGAAATGACGATGCGCAGCACCGAGCGGTTCCTTACCACCCATACCGGCAGCCTGCCGCGGCCGGACGACCTCATCCGCGCCATGTTCGCGAAGGAGGAGGGCGTCCCGATCGACCGCGACGCGCTGCTCGCCGCGCGGATCGTCGCCGCAGTCGGCGAGATCGTGGGCAGGCAGGTCGCTGCCGGCGTCGACCTCGTCAACGACGGCGAGATGAGCAAGCCGAGCTACGCGACCTACGTCAAGGACCGGCTGAGCGGCTTCGACGGCAGCAGCAAGCCGTTCCGCTATCAGGATCTCGACGAGTTTCCCGCGTTGGCGAAGAAGGTCTTCGGCGACCCCGGCAGGGCGCGGCGCAAGACCCCGGGCTGCAACGCGGCCCTCGGCATCAAGGATGCCGGAGCGGCGACGATCGATGTCGCCAATCTCAAGCGCGCCCTGACCGGCGTCCGCGCCGCCGGCGCCTTTCTCAGCGCCGCCTCGCCGGGCGTCATCTCGCTGTTCTTCGCGAACGGCCATTACCCGAACCACCAAGCCTATCTCTACGCCATCGCCGATGCGATGCGCCACGAGTACGAGACGATCGCGAAATCCGGCCTCGTCCTGCAGATCGATTGCCCCGACCTCGCGATGGGGCGGCACATCCAGTTCGCCGACCTGCCGCTTGCCGAGTTCCGCACGATGGCGCAGCTGCATGTCGAGGCGCTCAACCACGCGCTTTCGAACATCCCGCCCGAGCAGGTGCGGCTGCACCTTTGCTGGGGCAATTACGAGGGGCCGCACCACCACGACGTCGCCCTTGCCGACATCATCGACATCGTCTTCCTTGTGCGCGCCGCCGGCATCTCCTTCGAGGCGGCGAACCCGCGCCACGCGCATGAATGGGCGCTGTTCGAGACGGTGAAGCTGCCGGACGGCAAGGTGCTGATCCCCGGCGTCCTCGAATCGAAATCCAATTTCATCGAGCATCCCGAGCTGATCGCGCAGCGCATCGCCCGCTACGCGAGGCTGGTCGGCCGCGAGAATGTCATCGCCGGCAGCGATTGCGGCTACGGCACCTGGGTCGGCCAGGCGGCGGTCGATCCGGACGTCGTCTGGGCAAAGCTGGCGAGCATGGCAGAGGGCGCCCGGATCGCTTCGCGCCAATTCTGGCCTTAAGTCGCGTTCGCGTCCTCGAACAGCCGCATCGTCCGGGCGACGTCGACAGGCCTTTCGCTCAGCCACTCCGGGTCCCACTCGCTGCGCCCGGCCTGGAAGAAGTCGCCGCCGTAGACATGGATCGCGCCGCTCAGCCGCGGAATCGGGTTGGTCACGGAATGGATGATGTCGCGGCCGAGCGGCACCGCATCCTTGACCGAGAGCGCCCGCGCCCCGGCGGCCTCGATGCCTCTGCCATCGGTCGTGGGCAGGCGGCGCCAGAAGATGTTGTCCTCGCGGCCGGTGTAGACGCCGATTACCGCCCACATGCGATGGTCGTGCGGCAGTATCGTCATCTTGGCGCCCCAAACGACATTGAGGATCGTCAAATCCGGCGCGCTATGAATCTTCTCCAGAACGGCGCGGCGCGGCTCGCCGAGCGCGGCCAGGACCGCACCGGGATCGGCGACGGCGCGGGCCACGACCTCTTGCGTCGCGACATGCGAGGGATCGGCTTGGACCGCGTTGCGGCAGTCGGCGATGAATTGCTCCAGGTCGAATATCAATGCGGCCTCCCGATGCGGCGACGCGTCATCCTATCACGCTATCACCACCAATCGGCTCAGCGCTTGCCGTCGATCAGCACGAAGGCGATCCGCGCCATCTTGCCCGAGCGATTCGCCCAGGCATGGTTGGTGCCGCGCTGGATCAGCACGTCGCCGGCGCGCAGGATCGTCTCATCCTCGTCGAGGATCGAGACGAGCTCGCCGGCCAGCATGATCGCGTAGTCGACAGTGTCGGTGCGGTGCATGCCGGGATGGGTCGTATTCTCGAGGTGATGGTCGGCGTCGCGATAGAGCTGGCCGAAGGTCGCCGCCATCTGGCGCTTGCGCTCGACAGAATCGGTCGCGTCGGGCGGAATGTCGATGATGCGGAGGATCGTCCCGCCCGGCGGCGGCGCAATTCCCTGATGGGCGGCAATCGCGTCGGGCGCGTCGACCGGGGTCGGGCCGCCTGCCGTCGCCCAGACATTGGTGACGCGATAGCCCGGCCGTTCCGGCACCTCGCGGACCGCCGGCGAGGCGCCGTCGGCGACGGTGCGCGAGCGGTGGTGGTCATCCTCGCCGGTGACGACACGCCGGACCGGCGGCAACGGTTGAACGCCCATGTCTCCCTCCGTCGTCTTCTTGTCAGTCGCTGTCCGCAAGGCCGATGCCGCGAATGAAGAGATCGGCGACGAACTCGGCATAGTCCGCCTGCATCTGCGGCGCCGCGACGGCATCGGCAGGAAAGAGCTCCTCGAGCACCGGGCGGCCCGAGACGAAGAACTCGAGGATGCCGAACAACGCGTGATAGACGAAGCGTGGGTCGATGCTCTTGGCGCGCGGTGCGTCGCGAAGCAGCGTGGCCAGCTCGCCGAAGGATCTCGCAGTGAGGTCGCGCCGCAGCGCGCGCGTCGCGGCGCTGTCGCGGTGCAGGATCAGCTCGGTGAAGAGCTGGTGGAAATGCGGATTCTCGATGAAGGTGGCGAGATAGACGCGGATGCGCCCGCGCAGCCGTTCCGCGGGGCTCTGGCCGGGCTCGCCGAGCGCTACTTCGGCCCGCTGCCGCATGCTGCCGGCAATGGCGAGCGCGACTGCGGTGAAGAGGCCCGTCATGTCGCCGAAGTAATAGCGGATGAGCGCCGGATCGATGCCCGCCGCGCGGGCCACCGCCGAGCGTGTCACCTTGGCCGGCGGCACGTTCCGCAGCAGCTGTCGCGTCGCTTCGATGATGGCGGCCTTGCCGACCGCGGCGCCGTCGGCCGCCGGGCGGCCCTGGCGTCGAGGTGGAGGCTTATCGGATCGGACGGCGGAGGGGACAGTATCCATCGGGGCGCGACATTGCTCCTCAGGTGGCGGTTGACAAAGCCATGGTTAGCGGATTTGAATTCCCGTTCAAGAGAATTGTGGTGGGGAGACGCAGCGTTTGGCCTCGATCGCGCGTGTATTGATCGTCGGCGGCGGCATCGCCGGACAGACTCTCGCCGTCGCCCTGGCGCGTCGCGGAATCTTCTGCGAGACCGTCGAGATCAAGCCGGATTTCCAGATCGTCGGCGCCGGGATGTACGTGCAGGGCAATGCCCTCCGTGCCCTGCGCGAGATCGGCGTCGTCGAGGCGATTGTCGAGCGTGGCTGGCATCCTGCTGACGACCGGTTCTTCACGGCGGATGTGAACGGAGCCCGGCTGGCGCATTCGCGCGTCCCGCGCATCGCCGGGCCGGAGCTTCCGGCGACGGTGACCATCCGTCGCCGCGTGCTGCACGACATCCTCCAGGAAGCGGTCGGCCGGACCGGCGTCCGCGTCCGCATGGGAGCGACGGTCGCGGCGATCGACGACGATCCCGCGGCCGCCGGCGTCGCGGTCCGCTTCAGCGACGGGACCGCTGATATCTTCGACCTCGTCGTCGGCGCCGACGGCATCCGCTCGTCGGTCCGCACCATGCTGTTCGGCCGCAGCGACCCCGTCTTCACCGGCTACGCCAATTGGCGGGTGACGCTGCCGAAGCCGGCGGACCTCGACGCCATCACCTGGATGATGGGACGCGGCAAGAGCCTCGGAATCATTCCGATCGCCGCGGATCACCTCTATCTTGCCGGTGTCACCAAGGAGCCCGGCAACCCACGCTACGACCGCGCGGAGCTGCCGCGGCTGATGCGCGAGAAATTCGCCGAGTTCGGCGGCGCCGCGCCGGCGCTGCTGGTGCAGGTGCAGCGGCCGGAGCAGGTCGTCTATACGGCGATCGAGGAGGTGACCCAGCCAGCGCCGTGGCACCGTGGCCGGGTCGTGCTGGTCGGCGACGCCGTGCATGCCTCGGCACCCTTCTGGGCACAAGGCGCGTCGATGGCAATCGAGGACGTCATCGTCCTCGCCGAGCTGATCGCGACCGGCCGGCCGGCGGAGGATATCCTGCCGCAGTGGATGGCGCGGCGGTATGATCGTGCCGTCTGGGTGCAGCAGGGATCGCTCGAGACCGGCGAGCGCGGGCATCGCGAAGGGCCGGGCGTCTACGAGGCGATCACCGCCTATCTCGCGGCGAACATGCCGAAAGAGGTGGCGGCGCGCTTCGCGAAATTCGCGGAGCCGATCTGACGAGCGACAGGACGAGGTGCAGCATGAGCGTGCTCGGAGTCGAAAGCGTGGTCTACGGCGTCGACGATCTCGCCGCGACGACCCGGTTCTATGAGGATTTCGGGCTGCGCCTTGTCAGCCGGGACGAGACCGGTGCGGAGTTCGATCTGCCGGAGGGCTCGCGCATCGTGCTGCGGGCGGCAGGCGATCCGGCGCTGCCGCCGCCCTTCGCGGAGGGGCCGGGGGCGCGCGAGATCGTCTGGGGAGTCGACAGCGCGGCGTCGCGCGACGCCATCGCGTCCGACCTCGGCGCCGATCGCAACGTGACGCGCGACGCGGACGGGACGGTCCACACCCACGACGACGTCGGCATTCCCATCGGGTTTCGCGTCTTCGCGCGAAAGAGCATCCCCGGCGAGGCGACGGTCGAGAATGCGCCGGGCGACGTCAAGCGCTGGAACGCGCATCGCCGCTGGTATCCACGGGCGCAGCCCAAGATCATCCACCATACCGTATTCGGCGTTTCCGACGTCGATGCCGCCGTCGCCTTCTACGTCGAGCGCCTCGGATTCCGGATCAGCGACATCTCGCGCGGCCTCGGCGTCTTCCTGCGCGCCGACGGGCGCAACGACCACCACAATCTCTTCTTCCTGAAATCGCCGCGGCTCGCCTGGCACCATGTCTCGTTCGGCGTCGACAACATCGACGAGCTGATGACCGGCGCCGATCACATGCAGCGGAAGGGCTGGTCGAGCGACATCGGCATCGGACGGCACCGCATCTCCTCGACGATCTTCTATTACATCCGCAACCCGGCCGGCGGTGCCGCGGAATATTCCGCCGACACCGATTATCTGACCGACGAATGGCAGCCGCGCCTGTGGAACCCGATATTCGGCAATTTCCACTGGGTCGGAACGCTGCCGCCGGTGCTCGCGCGCGAGCCGGAATGGGACGTCCGGCTGCTCGAACAGCCGATTCCGAAATTCAGCACCCTGTGATCGAAGGCGAGATGATGGCCAGAAAATACAAGAGGATCGCCGTCGAAGAAGGATTCACGATCCCGGAGATCATCGCCGAAGCCAACAAGATGGACGAGGCGGCGCGGTTTGCTGCCGGGCTCGGGCCCGTCAAGATGTCGCCGGCGCGTGCCGCCTTTACCGAATGCCTTCTCGATCTCGGCAAGAGCCGGCTCGACGCCATGAATGCCGACGGGATCGACAAGGCGCTGCTCGTCGTCTCGTCGCCCGGCGTCCAGATCTTCACCCCCGGCACCGGGACGGCGCTGTCGCGGCTCGTCAACGACCGGCTGGCCGAGGCGGTGAGGGCGCATCCCGACCGCCTCGCCGGGCTGGCGGCGCTGGCGCCGCAGGATCCGGCGGCGGCTGCCGCCGAGCTAGAGCGCGCGACGCGCCGCCTCGGCCTCAAGGGCGGCATCATCAACTCGCATACCAAGGGCGAGTATCTCGACGACCGCAAATTCTGGGCGATCTTCGAGGCGGCGCAGGCGCTCGACGTGCCGATCTACATTCATCCGCGCGAGCCCTCGCCTCAGATGGCGGCGCCGCTGGCGATGGAAGGGTTCCGCGTCGGCTGGGGCTATGCGGTCGAGACCGCGACCCATATCCTGCGGCTGATCTCGTCCGGCGTCTTCGACCATTTCCCCAAGCTGCGCCTCGTCATCGGCCATATGGGCGAAGGCCTGCCGTTCATGCTCGACCGCATCGACAACCGCTTCGTCTGGGAGCATGCGGCCCGCGCCGCGACGCCGAAGAGCAAGCGCCTGCCCGGCGACTATGTCCGCGACAACATCGTGATCTCGACCAGCGGCATGAACTACACGGCGCCGCTGCAGATGGCGATCGCGGTCATGGGGATCGACAAGATCCTCTTCGCCGCCGACTATCCGTTCGAGGTGGTGCGCGATTCCGTCGTGGCGATGGACGCGATGCCGCTTGCCGAATCGGACAAGAAGAAGATCTACCAGAGCAACGCAGAGCGCGTCTTCGCGCTCTGACAGGCTCTCGTCAGTCCGCCGGGGCCGGCGCCTTCGCCGGTTCGGATCTGCGATGGCCGCTGACCAGCGCGCCGGTGCTGCGGTCGAGCGACCGATAGTGCACGATCGAGCCGGCGCCGACGGCGGCGATGATGACAAAGGCGATGCGGAAATCGGTCTGCGTCACGGTCGCGTTGGCGCCGTGCAGCAGCAGCCCGGCGAAATTCAGCAGCACCGCGGCAAAGGCGACGCCGATGCCGCGGACGAGCTGCTGCAGCACCGCCGAGAGCGTCGAGGCGCTGGTCATCTCGGCGCCCGGAATGTCGGCGAATTGTACGGCCATCTGCGAGGTCATCTGCAGCGAGCGGAAGGCGCCGCTGAGGAACAGCACGACGACGATCACCGGCAACGGGGTCGTCGTCGTGAAAGCGGCGCAGGCGGCGATGAAGACGGCGTAGAGCGCGACGCTCCAGATCATCACGGCACGGAAGCCGAAGCGTCGAATGATCTGCGTCGTGCCGATCTTGATGCCGAGGTCGCCCGCGGCATGCGCCAGGATCAGCAGCCCCGATTCGAACGCGCTCATCCCCAGCCCGAGCTGGAAGAACAGCGGCATCAGAAAGGTCGGCGCGGCGATCGAGATGCGGAACAGAGAGCCGCCGAGATTGGCGACCGCGAAGCTCTTGATGCGCAGCGGCGCGACGTCGGCGAGCGGATGGGGGTGGCGCCGCGCATGGCGGATCGCGACGGTACAAACGACGAGGCCGAATCCGGTCAGCAGGGTGCCGAGGCGCCAGTCGGAGTCTCGTGAGCCGATCATCTGCACGCCGTGGATCAACGCGACCAGCGCGGCGCTGTTGAGGACGAAGCCGATGCCGTCGAAGGGCCGTCGCTCCACGCCACGGTGATTGCGGATGAAGATCAGCACGAGAACCATGCCAATGATGCCGATCGGCACATTGAGCAGGAAGATGTAGCGCCACGAGGCATAGGTCGTAATGAACCCGCCGAGGGGCGGACCGATCACCGGACCGACGAGGCCAGGGACGGTGACGAAGTTCATAATGCGGACGAGGTCCGTTTTTCCGGTCGAGCGCAGCACCGCCAACCGCCCGACCGGCGACATCAGCGCGCCGCCGATCCCCTGCAGGATGCGCGCGGCGACGAATTGCGCGAGGTTGTCGCTGAGGCCGCAGAGTACCGAGGCGACCGTGAATACGCCGATCGCGGCACAGAAGACGTTGCGCGTTCCGAACCGGTCGGCGATCCAGCCGCTTGCCGGGACGCAGACGGCGAGGGTCAGGATATAGGCGGTTAGGCCGACGCTGAGATCGACCGCGCTGGTTCCGAAGGAGACCGCCATCTTCGGCAGCGCCGTCACGATGACGGTGCTGTCGAGCATCTCCATGAAGAAGGCACATGCGACGATCGAGGCGACGAGGGTCGGGCTGCGCGCCGTACCAGCGTCCGCGCCGTTTCCGTCGGAGATCTTCTGCCGCGTCACGCGGGCCTCACGATGTCCGGCTCATCAATTGCTCGAAAATCGCTCGAAGAGTCTGGCGGCGAGCTCGTTGAGCGGCATCGCCATCGGCTGCCCCATGCGCCCCAATCCGATCCAGCCCAAGCTTGCCATGCCACCTTCGATTTTCGTCCGAATGCCGAGGTCGCAGCAGTTTTCGGCACCGAAATCAGAGTATATTTCGATATATCTAAACCCCGCAACCCCGTTTCGTCCGTCGCAGCCGCGATCAGGCGCGATACGCGCAGGTTGCGTCTCTACGTCCGCTGGCGTTCAATCGGTCATCATCGGCACAACGAGAAACCGGCGCGCAATGAACGAAAGTCTGTCGAGCGGCAAGTCAGCGATTCCAGACGGGTTCAGGCTGGTGCCGGGGTGGGGCTTCACCGAGGCGAACGGGCCGCTCTACGGCAAGCGCGAGGCCGACGGCGGGATCGTGCTCGCCTTCGCTGCCGAGCAGCGCCACTGCAACCCGATGAAGATCGTCCACGGCGGGATGCTCTTCACCCTCGCCGACATGGTGGTCGTCTTCACCTCCTGCCTCGCGCTCGGCGGTCAGAAGATGGGACCGACGATCTCGATGAGCTGCGATTTCCTGGCGGCGGCGCCGCTCGGAAGCTTCGTCGAGGGGCGCGGCCGCTGCCTGCGGACGACCCGCAACATGGTCTTTTCCGAATGCCTGCTGACGGTCGGCGGCAAGCCTGTCCTGCGGGCGAGCGGGATCATGAAGGTCCCGAGCGAGGATTCGCACAAACGCTCGATCGCGTATCTGTTCGACTAACGCCGACGGCGAGCGCAGCTCGGACATACTGCGCGCGCTAAACGGGATCCGCTCAGGGAGGAAGGAAGAGATCGATGATCAGCTATGATTTGACCGGCCGCAAAGCGCTTCTTACGGGCGCCGCCTCGGGGATCGGTCTGGCGACGGCGACGATGCTGGCGCGCGCCGGGGCGAGCGTCGCGATCAACTTCCTCCCCGACGACGGGCGGGGACCGGAAGCCGTCGCCAAGCTGAAGGCCGAAGGGCTCGCGGCCGTCGAGGCGCCGGGCAACGTCGCCAATGCCGGCGAGGCCGAGGCGATGGTCGAGCGCGCGATCGACCGGCTCGGCGGCCTGCATTTCCTTGCCAACAACGCCGGTACGCCGGGCGTTCGCCGGCGCGTGCCGCCGGTCGAGCTCGACCTCATCACCGAGGAGCTGTGGTCGACCGTGCTGCAGACGAACCTGCTCGGTCTCTTCCGCTGCGCCAAGGCGGCCGGGCCGGCGCTGAAAAAGACGCATGGCGCCATCGTCAACACCGCCTCGATCGCCGGTCTCGACGCCGCCGGCAGCAGCATGGCCTATGGCGCCAGCAAGGCGGGCGTCATCAGCCTCACCAAGAATCTCGCGCGCGCCTTCGGTCCCGAAATTCGCGTCAACGCCGTCGCCCCGGGCGCAGTCGACAGCAGCTGGCAGATCGATTGGGGAGAGGAAGGCAAGCGACTCTCGGCCGAGAAAGCGCTGCTCAAGCGTCGGGCGACGCCCGAGGAGATCGCCGAGGTCATCGTCTTCCTCGGCTTCGGCGCCGCGATGGTGACCGGCCAGACGCTCGTCGTCGACGGCGGCATGACGTTGAACTGAGGAGACCGCGTAGCCAGGCGGCGATTGGCGTCGCATAATTCAGCGAGACAAAGAGAACGGCGCATCAGCGCCCACCGGGAGGAACCCAATGAGCGACGGCAAGATCGACGTCGGCGAGCTGATCGACCGCCATAAATTCAGCGGCCGCCAAATCCTGATCATCGCCCTCTGCACATTGCTGATGATGCTCGACGGGTTCGACGGCATGGAGATCGCCTATGTCGCGCCCAGCCTGATGCGTGAATGGCATCTGGCGCCGACCATGCTGTCGCTGGTCTTCACCGCCAGCAGCGTCAGCGCCATCGTCGGCTCGCTGATCATCGGACCGCTTGCCGATCGCCAGGGGCGGCGCTGGATGACGATCGGCGGCACGGTCGTCATGGGCGTCGGCTCTCTGATGGGTGCCTTCTGTACCGGCCCGAACGAGTTCCTCGTCTGGCGCATCATCGGCGGGCTCGGCATCGCCGCGGTGATGCCGAACGCCGTCGCGCTGGGCGCCGAGTTCGCGCCGACCCGCGCCCGCTCCTTCGCGGTCATCACGCTCTATTCTGGCTATGCGATCGGCGCTGCGATCGGCGCCGGCATCGCGGCGGAGCTCATTCCCGCCTACGGCTGGCAGATCGTCATGATCGTCGGCGGCGTCGCGCCGCTGCTGATTGCCGGCGTCCTGCTGCCGCTGCTCCCGGAATCGATCCGCTTCATGGTGCTCTGCCGGCCCGGCAGCCCGAAGATCGCGACGCAGCTTCGCCGCATCAATCCCGCGTGGCGGTTCGGTCCGGAGACCGTTTTCGTCATCGCTGAGCCGCCGCCGAGTGGCATGCCGGTGCGCGCGCTCTTCAGCGAAGGACGGGCGGTAGTGACGCTGCTCATCTGGGTGATCTTCACCATGAACATCATGGAGCTGATCTTCCTGTCGAGCTGGACACCGACTCTGATCCATTCGGCGGGCGTCGGCCTCGACTGGGCGCTGCGCGTCTCGATGTTCATGCAGGTCGGCGCCCTCGGTGGCGCCCTGCTGATGGCGCTCGGCATGGACAGGTACGGGCCCTATATCGTGCTCGTCGGCGCCCATGCGCTGGGCGTCGTCGCGGTCGGCAGCTTCGGCTTCTCGATCGGCACGGGACCCGCGATGTACATCGTCGGCGCGCTGATGGGCGCCGGCATCATGGGGACGCAGACCGCGATGTTCGGCCTTGCGGCGGGCGTCTACCCGACGGCAATGCGCGCGACCGGGATCGGTACGGCGCTTGCCGTCGGGCGCATCGGCTCGATCGTCGGGCCGCTGATCGGCGGCGTCATGGTCAAGTCCGGGCTGCCGGTCGAGCAGATCTATCTCATCGCGGTCTTGCCGCCGATGATCTCGACCATCGCCATCGTCACCCTGTGGCGGCGCAGCCTGAGGCTCGCGTCGAGCCAGCTGACCGCCGCGCTGGCGGCAGCGTCGAGCGCCGCCGAATGACGATCTTTCGAGGAGACAGCGCATGCTGACCGAGGAACAGAACGATCTCATCACCCGCACCGGGCCGGGGACGCCGGGTGGCGATTTGCTGCGCCGCTATTGGCAGCCGGTCGCCCTCGCCGAAGAACTGCCGCACGGCGGCGCGCCGATCCCGGTCCGCATCCTCGGCGAGGATCTCGTGCTGTACCGTGGCGACAGCGGGGCTCTCGGGCTGATCGGGCTGCACTGCCCGCACCGCGGCGCCGATCTCAGCTACGGCAGGATCGAGGGCGACGCGCTGCGCTGCCTCTATCACGGCTGGCTGATGGGCAAGGACGGCAAATGCCTCGAGCAGCCGGGCGAGCCGGCGGCGAGCAACTACAAGGACCGCATCAAGCACCCCGGCTACCCTGCCGCGAGGCGGCCGGGATGATCCTGACCTATATGGGACCGGGCGAGGCGCCGCCGCTGCCGCAGCTGCCGATCTTCACCGGCCCCGCCGAGCGCGCCTGGTCGACGAAGTTCTTCCATGAGTGCAACTATCTGCAGGGCAACGAAGGCAACATCGACCCGCAGCACCTCTCAGTCCTGCATCGCATCGCGCCGCCCGAGGCGGGCAACGAGCGCGGTCGGCGCAACCAGATGATGCTCGGCACCGATCTCGCTCCGAAGATCGAGGTCGAGGAGACCGACTACGGCTTGCGCATCTCCGCCTCGCGCCTGCTCGGCGACGGCGAGAAATACGTCCGTGTCAGCAACTTCATCATGCCGAACGCCTCGGCCTTCGACGGCGGCCCGCTGCAGGATCCGACGAAGACGGCGCCGCGAGACAACGGCTATTGGATCCACTTTCACGTGCCGATCGACGACACGCATCACTGGAAATACTCGGTCGCCTGCTGCTACGACGCGCCGGTCGACGTCGACTACATGAAGCGGGCGGTGCTCGACGAGGTCGGCGAGAATTACGACCTCGTGCGCAACCGCCGGAATCGCTATCTCCAGGATCGCGAGGAGATGAAGAGCCGCACCTGGCTCGGCATGGGAATGAACTTCCGCGTCCACGACCGTTTCGCCGTCGAGAGCCAGCGGCCGATCTCGGACCGGACGCGCGAGCATCTCGGGACGTCGGACCGGCCGATCATCCTGATGCGGCGCCAGCTCCTCCAGGCGATCGACGACATCCGGCAGGGTCGCGACCCGCGCATGATCCCTCGCGATCCGGCCGACGATCCGGTCAAGGATCTCGTCGTTGTCTCGCGACGCGTGCCGGAGGATCACGACTCCCTCGCGGTCGGGCGGGACTTCGGGCGGCAGGTCAAGGCTGCCGCCGAATAAGGCGGGGCGTCGTTGTAAGACGCCTGTAACATTCCCAAGGCAGCTTGCGCAGCGGCGCGCTCACAGCTACAGGAACGCGTCCATGCACCAACGGCGCCGGGCGCCGTCGTCCCGGGGGATTGATGCAAGCAGCGTTCCGCGGTTCGCGCCGCAGCCTCGGTGTCGCGGCGCTGGCATTCGCCGTGTTTGCCAGTGGCGGGGCGCGCGCCCAGTGGGGAACGCCGAGCTCGCCGCATACGCCGGAGAACGCCGCCGTGGGAAATCCGAACACGGGGTCGCAGGACACGGCGCAGGTGCGCGACTGGAGCCTGCATGGCCAGATGACCGGCGTCTACCAAGGCGACTTCGGCTTTCGCTCCCCCTACCGCGGGCCGAACAGCCTGTCGGGCGACGAGCAATGGCGGGAGACAATCAGCGCCACCGCCTATCTCGGACGGCGGCTGTGGCAAGGCGGCGAGCTCTATTTCAACCCGGAATTCAACCAGGGCTTTGGTCTCAGCCACTCCCTCGGCATCGCGAGCTTTTCGAGCGGCGAGGCGCAGAAGGCGGGTTTCGACACGCCGAAACCGAATGTCGCGCGTCTTTTCCTGCGGCAGACCTTCGGCCTCGGCGGCGCAACCGAGGCGGTCGAAGACGATCTCAACCAGATCGCCGGACCGGTCGACGTCGACCGCATCGTCGTGACCGCCGGCAAGTTCTCGATCGTCGACATCTTCGACGACAACCAATATGCGCACGACGCGCGGACGCAATTCCTCAATGTCGCGCTCGAGGATTCCGTCGCCTATGACTATCCGGCGGATGCCAAGGGCTATACCGACGGCGTCGCGGTCGAACTGAATCGAAAGACCTGGGCATTGCGCGGCGGCTGGTTCCTCGAGCCGAAGATCGCCAACACGCGGAACCTCGAACCGCGCTTCTGGAAGCGTTTCGGCAGCGTCGCCGAGTTGGAGACGCGGCACGAGCTGTGGGGCGCGCCTGGGAAACTGCGTTTTCTCGTCTTCGCCAATCGCGCACCCATGGCCAATCTAAGACAGGCACTCGCCTTCGCGAGGCTGAACGGGACGGTTCCCGATTTCGCGCCGGTCCGGCGCGATCGCTGGAAAGCCGGCGTCGCGTTCAACTTCGAGCAGGCGGTCACCGACGATCTCGGCGTCTTCTCGCGGCTCAGCTGGAACGATGGAAAGACCGAAGGCTGGGCGTTTACCGACATCGACGCCGGCGTCAGCGCCGGAATCAGCCTGAAGGGCACGTCGTGGGGGCGCAAGGCGGATACGGTGGGATTCGGCAGCGCGGCGAATTTCCTGTCATCGGCGCATCAGGCGTTTTTCGCGGCCGGCGGCACCGGCATCTTCGTCGGCGACGGGCGGCTCAACTATTCTCCCGAAAC
>JAQGID010000362.1 GCA_028291405.1 Rhodospirillales bacterium
GGGTTCAAATCTCACCATGAAAAAGAACAAACACCGAACAATCTAACAGCGAAACCAGGGATTGCCAAGCCTTTCTCGTGGCTGACATCCCTTGTCGCTTCAGCGTCTATTCCACCTTCCTGGCGCCCGCCTCCGCCGCGCCCACCGTCGCCGGCAACGCCGCGGTATCCACCGTCGCGGCCCAGTTCCGTCCGCCGCCCATCGCGACGAAGAGCTGGCCGGTGTCGGCGAAGCGCTGGGCGATGGCGTGGGCGTGGCCGAGCAAGGCGCGCTGGTAGAGACGCTCGGCGTCGAGCACCTCGATGAAGCGTGCCTGGCCGGCGGCGAAGCTGGTGCGGGTGAGCGCCACCGAGGCCTGCGTCGCGGCGAGGGCCCGCTCCTCGTATTCGATCAGCTCGGCGTCGTGCTGCAGCGCATCGAGCTCGTCCGCGACCTGGCCGAACGCCTGCAGCACCGTCTGGCGATAAGTCAGCAGCGCGGCGGTGTAAGTATCCTCCGACCCACGCTTCTGCGCCATCAGCGAGCCACCGTTGAAGATCGGCGCCGTCAGATTACCCGCAATGTTCCAGATCGTGCCGACGCTGCTGATCAAATCGGGCGCCATCAACGCCTGCTGCGCGAGACCGGCCGAGAGGGTGATGTTCGGGTAGAGCGCGGCGGTAGCGATGCCGATCCCGGCGCTGGCGGAATGGACCTGCGCCTCGGCCGCCAGGATGTCCGGCCGCTGGTGGATCAGCGCCGACGGCAGGCTGACGGGCAGCGCCTCGGGCAAGGAGAAATCCTCGAGGTCGAAATCGGGCGGCGTCCAATCGGCCGGCGCCTGGCCGACCAGCACGGCGAGCGCATGGCGCGAGGCGCTGAGTTGCTGGTGCAAGGGCGGCAGCAGCGTCCGGTCGGTGGCGAGCTGGCTCTCGGCGCTCGCCAGCTCGATGCGCGTCGCGGCGTGGACGCCGAGCAGGATATTGACCGAATCGTAGTTCTTCTGGTCGACCGCGATGATCTCCTCATTCGCCTTGATCTGGGCGCGGATGGCAGCGATCTGCACCGCCTGCAGGACGACGGTCCCGGTCAGGGTGAGATAAGCGGCGTTGAGCTGCTGTGCCTGGTAATCGGCGACCGCGCCCTGTTTTTCGATCTGGCGCTCGATGCCGCCGAAGAGATCGAGGGCGAAATTCGCGTTGAGGCCGGCAGTGTAGAGATTCGAGGTTCGGCCGGTCTGATCGAAGCCGGATGATGCGTAGTTGCTGCCCGACCGCGTCGTGTTCGAGTTGAAGCCGACCTGCGGCCAGCGCGCGCCGCCGGCTTGGGTGACGAGCTCCCGCGCCTGGGCGAGGTTGGCGCGGGCCGCGCCGACGGTGAGATTGCCGGCGATCGCCTGTTGCAGGATCTGGCTGAGCTTGGGCGAGTGGAAGAGCTCCCACCAATCCTCGCGGATCTTCTCGCCGAGGGCGAAGCGCTGGCGCGCGACCGCGTCGCCGACGGCGGGGGCGGCGGGCGCCGAGGCAGCGGTATAGGCCTTGACTGCCGGATCAGGCGGCGGCGTCCAATCGGGGCCGACGGTGCAGCTCGCCAGTACCGAGACGGCGACGAGCGACCCGGCGACATGCTTCAGGAAGACGAAAAGCGTACAGGGCTGGGACATTCTGTCTCGCGCGCAACAGCAACGATACCGAAGCGCCGGGGCGGAGCTTGTGCTCGTCGCCGGTTCGCCGTCCCGCACGATGGGCCTCACACCTTAAGATTTCGTCGATCGCCTCTTATTCATCGCAAATGCATCGTTCCAGCGTCAGGCGGCCTGGAAATGCTTGACCGCCGCCTCGGCCAGGGCGTTGCCGCCGAACGAGGCGCGCAACCGCTCGAGCGCGGCGGATTGCTTCTTGAAGACGAGCGCCGCACCGGAGGACGTCCCGTAGAAGACATTGGCGCCGACGCCGAAATTGTCGCGGATATATTCGAGGCCAGGCATCATCTTGAAGGCGACGACGTCGTGGAAGAGGACGATGCCGTTCTCGGACAGCAGCGGGTCGATCGCGGCGAAATCCGCCTTCATCGCCTCGCTGGTGTGGATGCCGTCGACGAAGGCGAAATCGATCCGCCCGCCGAGGTGATCGCGGACGATCGCCGCGGTGTCCTCGGGCGAGCTGCCCTGCACGACCTTGACGGCGATTCCGGCTTCCTGCGCCATCTCGTTGGTGCGGCCGATCCATTCCTGGGTGAAAGGTTCGGCGCCGATCTCGATGGCGACGACCTTCGAGTTCGGGTTCATCAGCGCCAGCGCGAAGCTGCTCCAGCCGAAGCTGTTGCCGACGACGAAGATGTTCTTCGGCTGATAATCAAAGAACAGCGTCTCGAGAAAATAGATCTCGACCAGCGAGATCCCGAGATGCCCGGTGAGGGTCGACATATTCTTCACGATATAGGTCGAATCCGTCAGCTTGCCGTTGACGAACTTGGCCTGCATCCCGGTCAGGATCTCGAAACCGTGGCGGCCGTAGAGCTCGACCAGGGTGGCGATCGCCGGCTGCTTGCGCGGCGCTGTCTTCTTGGCGGTCATGAGAACCTCACCTGCTTCGGAAAAGGAGATTGTCGATCGATGCGGAATTGCACGACCGGAATCAGGCGGCGATCGCGTCGGCGAGTTGCGCCGTCATGCGCGCCCAGCTGAGGCCGGCGACCTTAGCGGCACCGCGCGCGCCGCGTGCCGTGCGGCCGGCGCGATCATCGAAGGCAGTCTCGAGCGCGGCGACGAGCTCGTCGACGTCGCTTTCGCCCCAATGCTCGGTCCCGGCACCGGGAATCTCGCGCTGGCTTTCCAGCACGTAGCAATTGTCCGCCTCGATCAGGTCGCGATGGCCGGTGTTGCACGACAGGATCACCGGGACGCCGCAGCCCATGATCTCCATCGCCACGAGATTGGTCGCCGGCTCGCAACGGTTCGGGAAGACCGCGACATCCATCTCGCGCATGATCCGCGGCATCTCGGCGTTCGGGACCTTGCCGAGGTGGAGCACCTGACGGCGCGGGATGCCGTTCGCCTCGGTCCAGCCGATGATGTCGAGCTCGTCGTTGGCGGTCAGCGTGGGCGGCCCGATTGCTTCGTTGCGGGCGAGCGAGAGGCCGTGACGTGCGAAGGGAGAATCCCAGGCGGTGACGAGCAGCGCCTCGGGATGGCGGGCGGCGAAAATCTTGAAGGCCTGGATCACGAGATCCTGCGCCTTGCGATGCTCGAGCTTGCCGCCCGAGAAGACGGCGAACCGGCCGCCGAAGACGTCGGCGCGCGGCGCCGGATGGAAATGCGTCGGATCGATCCCCTGCAGCATCAGCGCGACGGGCCCGATGCCGAGACCCTCGAGGATTTCGCGGTTCCAGCTCGAGGCGGCGAGCAGCAGGCTGTAAGGCTTGGCGCGCTCGCGCGCGGCGGCGAGATCCGTGAGTTGGATGAAGACCGGGATGCCGATCGTCTGCGTGCCCCACAGGCACGCCTTGTGAACCGCCGCCGCCTCACGCCTCAAATCGATGCCGAGCGCATGCAGAACGGGCGACGAGACGTTGACGTCACTGTCGGCGTAGCGCTCGAGGCTCGCGGCGAGCTCGCGCGACTTGACGACCGATTGCTCGATCTCGCCGGCCTCCAGCGCGTTGACCACCATGTTCTCGCGAAAGAAGGTGCTGGCGCAAAGCGCGACCCCCTGGCGCCGCCTGACCCATTCCAGCATCAGGTTGAGACCGATGATGCCCCAGCCGAAATAGCTGGAGGCGCCCCACTGGAAGATCACGGACCGCGATTCACCCATCGACTCAAAGCCTCTCCCGGCGGACCGGCGCGGTTTCACTGAGAGAGGAAATAAGCCGACATGCTTAAAAAGGTCTTTAAACCGGAAGGCGAAAAATTATCGCCCCCGACCCGGGACGTCCGTTATTTCGTGAAGATCGCGACCGTCGTATGCCCCATGGGGGGAACGTCGTTGCGGTGCTTCAGCCCGTTGACGATGATCTTCGCGGTCGGTGCCGCCATGATGTCGATGCGGCGCCGCAAGGGCGTCTCGTCGACGACGGGATCGAGCTCGAATCCCAGCATCTTCGCCATGCCGTCGGCCGCGACCATCGCCGCCCAGGCGCCCGCGACCTCGTCGATCAGCGTGTGGTGAAGCTTGAGATCCGCGAGGCCGAACCGCTCGCGCACCCAGGCCCAGGTCTTGTCCTCCCACCAGGTGTAGTGGTGCGGCGGCGCGTTGAGCAGCTCGCGGCAGCGCGTGATGTAACCGTCGCCGTTGGGCGTCGAGAGAATGATCCTGCCGCCCTTCCGGGTCAGCGCAACCATCGCGGCGATGAAGTCGAGCGGGTCGGCGACGTGCTCGACGACCTGGAAGGCGCAGGTGACGTCGAAGCTGGCGGGGGCCTCGACGGCGAGGTCCTTGACGTCCTTGCGCAGCAGGGTGATGCCGCGATCGCGCGCGCTGTCGATCGCCGTCTGGTTGAACTCCAGTCCGGTGTACTGGGCATCGCCGAGATGCGCGCGGAAATGGCCGAAGCCGGCGCCGACCTCGCACACCGTCGCACCCGCCGGGACATAGGCCTTGGAGATGCCGAACTCCTGCTTGTCGACCGGGTAGTAGCCGCGCACTTTCTGCGCCAGCGCCTCATAGAACTTCTCGTCGCCGAACGGCATCGGATGGAAGAACGACATGCCGGTCTCGTTGTCGCGGTACAGCGACATCCGATCGATCGTGCCGAGCAGCGGCGCGATGTCGATGCCGAAGCGGTCGGCGTAGCCGGCCTTCAGCTGGTCGAGAGCGATGTCGCGGATCCGCGTCACCTGCGAGGCGTGGCCGGTCAGCGGGCTGATCGTCATCGGATTGTCGGCCTCGGCCATGTGCACGGTCTCCGTCGGAGCTGGTTCTGACCGAGCGGCTTAGCACGAGGGGCTGAACGAAACGTTGCTACCGGCGGAAGGCTGGCCGGCGTCAGCGGGAGATCGGCTCCCCGCCCGGCTGGGTCATCGCCTCGAAGAAACTCCCCTGCTTGTTCCAGCGCGCGACGAGGGCGGCATCCTGCTTGAGTCCGCGTTGCGGCTCGGCCGGGAAATCGTAGATTCCCGAAATGCCGGCGAATCCCTTGAGCTGCGCGATATGGGACCGCAACGCTTCGGCGCTCGGATCCGCGCCGGCGTGACGCAGCGCGTCGACCGCGATCAACGTCGCGTCCCAGACGACCTCGGCACCGTTGTCGGGACGAACGCCGACCTGCTCGAAGAGCTGGTAATATTTTCGCTTCGCCTCGACGACTCGCGGATCGAGGACGAGCCCGTCGCCGCGCGCCGTCCCGGAGTTCGTCGCGAAATAGAGCTCGCGCGGCAGGACCGAGGCGAATTGCTCGACGAAGCTGTAGGAGATGTTGCCTGACGTCGTCCCGACCGGGATCTCGAGCCCGGCCTGCGCCAGCCCCTTCAGGACCGTGCCCATCGTCGTGCCGGTGGTCCAGGCGATGACCGCTTCCGGCCGTGCGGCATGAACGTTCTCGATCACCGCGCCGATCGTCGCGTCGGCGGGAGCGAAATGCTCACGCGCCACGACCTCGATGTCCCGCAGATCGGGCTTGGCAACCGTCTGGTTGAAGGCGCGCTCGCCGTCCTGGCCGGAGCCGTCGGTCGTCACGATCAGCGCGATTTTGTTCCAGCCGCGGCGATGGAAGTAGCGGACCAGCGTCTCGACCAGCCCCTCGGAGGAGACGGTCGCGGAGAAGACGAAGCTGTCCGGCTTCGGATGGATGCCGGGCGAGTAGCAATAGACGACGGGACCGTTCTGGGCCAGACCGGCCATGGCGTTGCACATGGCGGTGATCGACGAGCCGAGGACGATCTTCTGCCCCTTGGCGATGAGGCCGGAGGTCAGCTGAACGGCGACCTGCGGGCTCGTCTGGTCGTCGAGCACGGTGAAATGCACCGGCCTGCCGTTGACGCCGCCCTCCCGGTTGACGAGTTTCTCGGCGAGCTCGAGCGCCTGTTTGCCGGAGCTGCCGACGAAGGCGGCGGCACCGCTCAAGGGCTGGACGACGCCGATCTCGAGCGGCGGCTCGGCGGCCCGGCCCGCGGCAGGCATGAGCGCGAGGCTCGCGACGATCAAAACCGCACCGGCTCTCCGTGCCGCCATGACTTCCTCCCCATTCGATCTTGCCTATCGTCGACGAAGCTGTCGCTAGACCTTGGCCGGCTCGCGGCGTCCTGCCGCCTCGCGCTCGACCGCGGCGGCCAGGACCCGGCGGCCCTGGATCGCTCCGAGATCGGCGCGCAGCGCGACCGGAAACGCCGCTTCCGGATCAGCGCTGAGCGCCTGCTGCTGCGCCGCCAGGATATCGGCGTCCTGATCGAAGGTTCGCGCCGTCTCGGTCAGGATATAGTCGGTCAGCTGCGCATCCTCGAGCGCATAGGCGCGAGCGATCGACCAGAAATAATGCGAGGTCGTGGCGGTCTCGGGCGTGATCATGTTCATCACCCGCCGCTCGCGCGTCAGCTTCTGCGCCCGCGCCGCTTCGATCGTCGTGCCGGCAGGCCGCGAGCCGTTCTTGATGACGTGGAAACCGGGCGGCGTGTAGATCGTCGTGTGCCAGCGGTCGATGTTGGCGGTGAAGCCGGCGGCCTGCACATAGAAGGGCGGCGGCGGGCAGTCGCGCATCTCGCGATAGGCGCTGACGGTCGAGCCGTCGACGGTGACCTCGAGCGGCGAATCGGCGACCGCGGCGTTGCCGATCGTCTCGGTGTGGACGAAGCTCTCGTGCGACAGGTCGAGGAGATTGTCGTTCAGCAAGCGGTATTCGGCCTCGACGTGATGATAGCCTTGACAGGCGGTCCACTCGGGATCGTCCATCCAATGGAAATCCGGCACCAACGCCGGATCGGCGAGGCTGGCATCGCCCATCCAGATCCAGACCGCCTTGTAGCGCTCGACCACCGGGTAGGTGCGGACGACCGCCTTGCTCGGGATCTGCTCCTGGCCGGGGATCTTGACGCAGCGGCCGCTGCCGTCATAGCGCATCCCGTGATAGCCGCATTGCACGGTGCCATCGACGACCTTGCCCTTGGAGAGCGGCAGGAAGCGGTGGGCGCAGCGATCCTCGAGGGCGGCGACGACGCCGGACGCCTGGCGGAAAAGCACGACCGCCTCGTCGTTGAAACGCCGCGCCAGGATCGTGGCGCCGACCTCGTGCGAGAAGGCGGCGACCTGCCAACAATTCTTGAGCCACATGATCGACCTCCCGCGGGGCTGGCACGCCGAAGGGCATGCAATTCTGTTAAATCGAACTTATAATGTTGGAAGATTTCTGGCAAGCCGAAGCCCGGCACCGAGGCGATGCATGCAGGCTCCGTCCAAGGGAATTCAGTCGATCGAGATCGGCTATCGGCTGCTTGGCTGCTTCCTGGCGGAGCCGGGGCCGCATACCCTGACCAGCCTCGCGGCGGCTTCGGGAATGACGCCGACCAAGGTGCATTTCTACCTCACCAGCCTGGTCCGCGTCGGGCTGCTGGCGAAGAGCGGCGTCCGCACCTACAGCCTCGGCCCCAGCATCCTGCAGCTCGGCCTCAAGGCGCTGGCCGAGATCGATGTGCTGGGCGCGGCGCGCGAGGCGATGATCGGATTGCGCGACGCGCTCCGCGCCGACGTCTTCCTCTCGGTCTGGGGCGACGGTGCACCGGCCATCGTGCACCGCATCCTGGGCGCACGTCCCGCCGCCTGGGAGCTGCGGATCGGAGCGGTGCTGCCGCCGCTCTCCGGCACCGGCCGAACCTTCCTGGCGTTTCTGCCGGAGCCGATCCGCCAGGACATCGTGGCAGCCGAGCTGCGCCGTGCCGTGCCGAAGGACGCCTGGTACGGGCTGACGGAAAAGGACGTCGCCGAGAGCTGCAAGCTCATCCGCCGGCAACGGATCAGCTCCGGGGGCGGCAACGTCATTCCGGGCTATACCAGCATCTCATCGCCGATCCTCGACCATGAGGGAAGCGCCAAGGCGGTCATCACCGTCAACGGCGAGATCGGGCATTTCGATACCGGCGCGTCGGGCGAGACTGCCGGGCTGTTGCTGACAGTCACCGACCGGATCTCGCGCGATATCGGACACGATGACCGCCGCGCGCAGGCGTGAGGGTTGACGGGCCCCCTGGTCGTTCTGCGCGCTATGCCGTCTAATCGTTTTCCTCGCGAAACAGGCCGTGTGAGAAGTCCGGCCAGAGAGGGGGCGGTGGAAAGGATCGGTGCTTTGTTGGCGATGATTGGATCATGCTGGGACGGGCGCCAGTGCCGCCAGGAGGGCGGGAACGCCGCGCACGGTGATCGCCCGCTTGAGATTGAAG
>JAQGID010000242.1 GCA_028291405.1 Rhodospirillales bacterium
CACCTTCAAGGAGGACCAATCCCGCCTGCGCCGCGGCCATGGCGCACAGAACATGGCGCTCGTCCGACGCCTCGCCTTCAACCTCCTCCGGGCCGGCCGAGGAAACCGCTCCATCAAGACCGCGCGATGGAACCCCGCATTCCTTGCCTCAATCCTCCAGCCCCAAATCCGTTAACCTGGACTCGTTGCCGTGCCCGGCTGTTCCAAAAGATTGTTATTCGTGGATTGTGCTCATACTGTTTCCGTGAACGATTTTCTAAAACTTTTTTACCAAAAGCTGCCGACGCAGCCAGTGATTTTGTTAAGACGTTTTCCAAGACTTTATTATCTTGCCACAACAGCCGACCAGCGGCGCCGCGCCGAAGATCCGACCCACGCCGTCGTGATCTCGGCTCAAGAGAACGCCCTCGAGAGTAAGGCGAAGAAGGCTTCCGCGCGGCATAAAGCTAGCGGGTAACCGTCCTGCGCCCGATTGACGCGGCTGGTTCGATTAACGGAGAATTTATTGTGCAGTGCACCAATATTACGAACTGCCCTCCGCTCCCCTTGCAGGACACGTTCGACATGCGAAAGATCACCGCCTCTCTTGATGCCCCTCTCCGAAAGCTCACGGTCTCGCTTGACGCCTATGGTCGGGCGACGAACCCCGGTCTTCTCGCAGTGGCGATTACGTTGGCCGGCGTTACATTAGTTACTCTCGCCATCCAGTTTCCGGCCGTCCCCGCCGACTACACCAACGGCATGATCGTCTTCTGATCGAACGCTTGCGTAGGGAAATTCATCGTAAGCGGATCTGAGCGAGACAAGCTCCATATTCCGAGGTGTGCCAGGAACGGACCTCCAAGACAGCGGCACCGGATGTCGGCTGTCCACTGATTCTGTTGAAAAACTCCGCGGGCCGATTTCGATCGCAACATTAAAATCAAGCTGAAGCGCTTGACGCAGCAATACACCAACAACCAAGCATTGATTGATACATTATTGCGTAACGGCCCGCCGCAAGGACTCGTTCGAGATCACTTATGACTATGGCGTAGAGATGCCGAGCTTGTCGGCCATGCGAACGAGCTCCGCCACCGATGCCGCCCGCATCTTGCGCATGACGTGGCCGCGATGGACCTTGACCGTAACCTCGCTCACATTGAGCTTACCCGCGATCTGCTTGTTCAGGAGGCCGGTGACGACGAGCGCCATGACGTCCCTTTCGCGCGTCGTCAGAGACTCGTAACGTCCTCGCAGCGCCGCAAATAGGACCGCATCGTCGCGCCGGGCGCGACCGCGGTTGATCGCCAGCTGGATTGCGTCGAGCAGGTCCTGGCCACGGAACGGTTTGGAGAGAAATTCGACAGCGCCCGCCCTCATTGCGCGCACAGTCATCGGAATGTCGCCGTATGCGGTGATAAAAACGATCGGAAGATGAATATCCGAACTGGCCAGCTCATGCTGAAAATCCAAACCGCTCGTGCCGGGCAATCTGACATCAAGCACAAGACAACCTGGCGCGTCGGGCCGCTTGCTCTGTAGAAACTCCCGAGTCGAGCCAAATGACTGCACGTCGAGGCCGACTGAACGAACGAGGCTCTCAAGGGCCTCGCGCGTGGCGGCATCGTCGTCAATGACGAATACGACGGCTCGCTCCTCCATTATGCGTCCACTCCTTGTTCGGCATTCAAGGACGCGGCCCCGAGGATTTCCCGGCGGTATCAACGTTGCGACAACAGCGTAGCTTCAACGCGACTGTCAGACAAGAAACCGCGTCGAACCACATCTACTCCGAGGCCGATTCTGTAACCGGTTGAGCGAGTTCCTGCTTGGTCGTCACATCTTCGGGAGGCGCGGATTGGCGTGACTCGAGGAAGTTTCCACCGCCCATCTCATCCTGGAGGGAAGAGCGCGGCCCAGGCTGGGAAGACGATGAAGTTTGCTGCGATGGTAAGTCCTCCCCAATTGCCGGCAGCGTGAACTGAAAGATCGCGCCCTTGGGCGTGTTATGAGTCGCCCACAGCCGGCCGCCATGAGCCTCGACAATCGACCGGCTGATCGCCAGCCCCATGCCCATGCCGTCGGGCTTGGTCGAATAGAAGGCATCGAACAGATGATCGAGCGGCTCCGTATCCAGCCCCGCGCCCCAATCCCGCACAGCAACCAGTACGCCTTCCGCGCGATTCCTCTCCGAGACATTCCTCTCCGAGACGACTTCCAATATCCGCGGCCCCTCGCCGTCTCGGCTGATGGCTTCGATGGCATTGATGATCAGATTCAGAATCACTTGGTGCAGTTGGATTCGATCTCCCAAGATACGCGGGAGGTCGCGCGACAGTCGGGTTTCGAGCGAGATGCGGTGCCTGTGCAACTCGCTGCGCGTCAGGGCAACGACTTCCAGAATCGTGTCGTTGATATCCAAATGGTCCTTCAGCGCCGGAGATTTCCGGACCAGGGCGTGGATCCGGCGGATGACTTGGTTGGCTCTATTGCCTTCGTTGACGATGCGGCTGAGGGCCCGCC
Source organism: Rhodospirillales bacterium (assembly GCA_028291405.1). Classification (GTDB taxonomy): domain Bacteria; phylum Pseudomonadota; class Alphaproteobacteria; order ATCC43930; family CGMCC-115725; genus URHD0088. Next base: position 2,506 of record JAQGID010000242.1, read on the forward strand.
GCGCCTCTTCCAGATCGGGTGGCTCCGCACCGAGCCACTGCAGACAGGCATCGGCGTTGGTGACGACGGCGCCAATCGGCTGGTTGACTTCGTGGGCTATCGAAGCTGTGAGTTCTCCCAAGGTCGTCACGCGAGCGACATGCGCGAGTTCGTCACGAGCCTGCTGAAGCGCTTTCTCGGCCTGGTCGGCGCGAACCGCGGCAGTCACATCGCTGCTGATGCCGCGATAACCCAGGAAGTTCCCCTCTGCGTCAAAGATCGGCTTACCGCTTGTTGAGAGATAGGCCGCCGACGTGTGCGTGGGCAGCACCGTCCGGTAGATGAAGCCGCGAAATGGCTGCCGCGCTTCGAGGGTTGCGATATGCTGGCGCCATTTCTCGGGTTCCTCCTCTACGTCTGTGGCGAAATCCCACCGCGTTCTGCCAATCCGGCTAGCCGACTCGATGGGCAACCCGGTGAGGCGCACCGAGATATGGGTAAAACGGTGGTCCGGTCCCGTCTCCCAGAACCTATCCGATCCCGTCTCCGCATAGTCGCGGAAGCGCTGTTCGCTTTCGCGCAAGGCCTCCTCCGCCAGCCTCCGGGCAGTGACATCACGAAGATTCATCACCACGGCGCGCACGCTCGGCTCGTCGAGCAAGTTTCTCGTTGTGCTATCTGTCCAGCGCCAGGATTTGTCCTTATGCCGCAGCAGAACCTCAGCCGGCACCAACTTGCCTGGATTGTGAAGGGCTTGAGCAAAGCGTTCCTTTGATCCCGCAAGATGATCCGGGTGGACCAAGTCAAACCCGTTTCGACCGACGAACTCGTCGGGGGCGTACCCCAGCACCCATTCCAGCGAAGGGCTGACGTAGAGAACTGTGCCCAACGAGTCGAACAGCATAATGACATCCGAACCGAACTCGATCAGCGCGCGAAATCGCCTCTCATTCTGCTGCATTAGGCCCTCCGCCGCTCGATGAACTGCGTGGGGATCGTCCGCATCGGCGGCCCGCGCCAACGTGTGATGAGCAGCGCGGTCGCGACCGACAGGATGGCCGGAGCGTAGCGCACCGGCGTCCACCAAAGAGAAATGGGGCTCACCAACCTCTCGCCTCCCCAAAGGATGCACTGGCCGGTTCGACGCGCGACAAAGCGATCTCGTCGACGCTACCCATCCTGCAGTCTGGCAGGTTGGCGCTCGCGGTTCCAGAGCAAGCAATCAGGCAAGCCGGCTCACGGCCGTGGCATGCACGATCCTCTGGCGCCGAGTCGGAGATCTCTAACACCTGTGTCTGATGCTTCCCTTCCCTAATGGCAACCGAACCTTCCACACGGCCAATAGATCAAGCCAGTGTACGAGTGCCATCTTATAGTCGTTTCCTCCCTAGGCCGGCTCTTCCCCCCTGCCGGCCGACCTCAGCCCCGCTTTAACCGGCGGGGCTTTTTTTGGTGCCGATCGCAAGGAGAGGTCGCCAGCTTCAAACGACCGTGCAGGGGTCACCTCGAAACGTCGTCTTGACCCGTTCCCGCCTGACCGCAATCGAGGGCAGAACGGATGCAAACGAGCAGGTCGTCCTTATTGAATGGCTTGATCAGGTAAGAAATGATGCCGGCCTTCAACACGCGCGCACGCACGCTGTCATCGGGGTAGGCGGTAATCAGGATGGTAGGAATCGAGACACCGGACGCAACCAAGTGACGATGCAACTCGAGCCCGCCCATGTGAGGCATCTGCACATCCGCGATCAGGCAAGCTGTACTGTGCAGACGATCGAACTTCAAAAACTCCTCAGCACTCCCGAAAGTCTCCGCGAGGAAGCCCAGCGCCCTCATCAGGGACTTCGTGGCCTCGCGGACCGACTCATCATCGTCAACGATTGAAATCAGAGGCTTGTGCGGCAATCCAACCTTCCCGTCTCGGCCACCACCGAGCCGCGGCCTGACGCTCGAGCAGTTGCCGGCACTTCCCACGCCGTGCAGGAAAAGTCGGATTTTGAGAGCGACGGCGATACTGCACCTTAGTATAGATCGCCTACGACTTTCCCGCGAGGGACTCAGCTTGCAGCCGGGAATGGACCTCTGGTCGAATGTGCCTAATCTACGCCCGAATTTGCAAATTTCGCACCCGGCGTTTGAGCGGTTTAGAGCAAGACGGCTCCACGAACGGCAAGCTTCGACAAGCGCAGCGGCCGCACATCGTTCGATTAAGCGGCGCCCTGGGCTGCCACGATCCGAATGCACCAGACGTGCATCAGCGCTTGATCAGGAGGAGCCTTTGAACGACGTTTCCAGTTCCTCTGGTCCCTCAAGCGACGGCCCGATCCCGAGCCTTTCGTCAATATGTTGACGAGCACAATGTTCGGCGGCCGCGTGCATCGCGCCTTACATACATCAAATTGGGCGGCATGCTCGGCGCAGGACTGGGTGAGTAATTGAAACCCTCGGCGGATGGATATTCCTCGGCGAGTTTCAGCGTCTGAGTATTAGCCATGCATCGGAGGGAAATTCTCGACGCGCTTGCCCCAGCAGGTTTGGTGATCGACAAGGTCGAACTCGCAGCCGGCCACATATTGACGACAGAGCGATCGCGATCGGCGGTTTCGGCGGCCTATCCGAATGGCCGGAGGCCGTCGCGCCCAGGTTGCAAGATGATGGCAAGTGACAGGCGAAGTTGGTTCGGATCGTTGACAGGTCCGCGTCTCATTGCAGAGTCATGACGACTATACGACAGTATAGTCGTCATGACTTCTTCCTTTACCCGGTCCCCCCATAGGTCTAGGCGGAGTTTACTCACGTTTAATCGCATTGGGCCTAGCTCTACACTAAACTCTATGTTCGATGGGGGGTGTAGCGAAGGACCGTAAACACGAACGCTAAACTCGTTACCTCATCTCGCCGGCAAGATGGAGTGAGCCATGTTTCCACGCATCATTCGAGATGATCAAGACAATCGACCTTTCCCGTTCGTGGTCGTCTTCGTGTTGGGCGCCCCCGCTGTGTCGCTCATCCTCTGGATATTCGCTGTCGGGCCATGAGGCCCGCCCCAGATCTCTCGCTGCTAGCAGCGCAATGGCATAGCCGGGGCGAGTCAATGTCAACAATAGCCTCCGAGGTCAAGCGGCTGTGTGACGATCTCGCCCTCGAGAACCGAGTGCTTTGCGACGACGAGCGCGCCGCACTGGAGCGGGCGAAGGATGCGATCGAAATGCTTCTGCGCGAAGGAGGTGACGAGTGACCGACGATCGCGAGATTGTTTCGGGGCTCCTGTCGGACCACGAGCCGCGCGATCTCGGAGGCGCATTTCCCTGGATGATGAAGGCTCTGGAAGGGATCAAGGAACACTGTGTCCACCTCGCCAACAGCCGGGATTGGCTGTATCGGCATCTGCGTCGGCATTGCGCTCGCCTTTACCGCCGTAGCCGTAGCCAAGTGGGTGCCCAATCCCAATGGGGATTTGTCACCAATGGGGATTTGTCATGAGTGACGAATGCGAATGGGTGAAAGAGATCGAGGCCGCCGCCCGAAAGTATGACATGCGCGAACTGACTGAAGAAGAGGCGGTGAAGGTGTTCGCTCGACTTGGCTACGACGCCGAAGAGGCCATCAGATTACTCAAGAGGAAGGCGCGGCTATGAAGCAGCCCCCCTCCCTCCTAGACTGGGTAGCGATCACCGTTCCCGGCAAGGGGAATGTCCAGGGCAAAGTCTGTGGACGCTGGTGTGTGGGCGGTAAGGATCTGTGCGATGTGATGCTCGATGACGAGAAGCACACGATCGTCCGGAACATCCCCGTCGGTCGGATCGTCTGCATCATCAAGCGAAGGGTCGCGGCATGAGGGAGCAGCGGCATATCGATCGGACGCGAAAGTTTCCGGGGTGGGAAGAGCATCGCGTCCCTCGCCTCGAAGCAGAGTTCGCAACCCTCGACTGCGAGGCGATCGAGCGCACAGACGAATTCGAGCGCGCGAGTTGGTGGTCGGCTCGGGTTCAAATCGAGAGCGAGTACGCACCGCCGATCGCCGCATCAATCCTCTCGCCCTCTGTCGTACGGGAGATCGAGCAATCATCATGACACTTGCCGCGATGCGCGAAAGGCTCCGCGTCCTGCTGTCGATCGAATTTTCCCAGGTCGCCGCCGTTGATCCGAGCTTTGACGAAACCGAGTGGCTTGCATTCCGGGCCGATCCCGCCCGCTACTTCGTCTCCTGCGACGCTCCGTTCTCCGAAGCTATCTGGCAGGTGCTGCTAGGTGCGCCCGTCAAGATTACGGCAGCCGAGCACGCCTATCTCGGTAAGCCTAAGTTCAGGGTGGTCAAGTGATAGACACGATCAAGATCAAGCTCGGCTTTACGGCAGAGGCAGTATGCAGCACCCACCGACAAGATCAAAGCGGCCTTCGACACATGCCAGTCCAAATCAGCCAGTAAGGAGAGACCCGTGGTTCCCTTTTCTCGACGCGATATTCTCGCGCTCGGAGCGGCCGGAGGAGCCGCCGTCGTAGCGACGGCGGCTCAGGCGGCCTCGTTCGGCAATCCGGATTCACCGGCGCAGGGCGCGATCAACGCCAATCCGGCCGGCCTGTCGGATCCGGGACCCAAGAACCCGGCGCTCGAAAGCCAGTTTCCCTCGTTCCAGACCCCCCCTGCTACCGATGTCGGCGACATGCCGCTGTTCTGGGCGTCGTTCAACAACGCGCCCAAGCGTATCCAGAACGGCGGCTGGGCACGTCAGGTCACGCAGGCGGATTTCGCGATCTCCGAGGCGGTATCCGGCGTCAACATGCGTCTCGGCCCGGGTGGGATCCGTGAGCTGCATTGGCACCTCGCCGCCGAATGGGGCTATATGACCAACGGCCGTTGCCGGGTCACCGTGCTGGATCCAAAGGGGCGCGCGTATGTGCAGGACGTCAAGGAGGGCGATCTCTGGTATTTCCCGGCCGGCTACCCGCACTCGCTGCAAGGGCTCGGGTCCGACGGATGCGAGTTCCTCATCGTCTTCGACCAGGGGATGGCATCGGAATACAATACTACTTTGGTGACAGACTGGATTGCGCACACCCCGCCGGAGATCCTCGCCCTGAATTTCGGGGTGCCGGCGGATGTGTTCAAATCGATCCCGCTTCGCGACCTTTGGATCTTCCAAGGTAAGGAACCTGGCCCGCTCGATGCCGATCAGGCCGCCGTCGCCGCCGGTGGCGCGCCGCCCAATCCCTTTACCTGGCAGCTCGGCGAGACGCCCCCCATCAAGGAGACACGTTCCGGTACCCTGCGCCTCGCGGACAGCATGAGCTTCAGAGTCTCGACCACCATCGCCTCAGTGGTGGAGACGGTAAAGCCCGGCGCGATGAGGGAGCTGCATTGGCATCCCAACGCCGACGAATGGCAATACTGGATCAAGGGCGAAGGCCGCATGGGGGTGTTCGATGCCGGACCTCGCGCCCAGACAGCCGACTTCAAGGCCGGCGACATCGGCTACGTCAAGAAGAACCAAGGCCACTATATCCAGAACACCGGGACGACGGACCTGCAGTTCCTGGCGATCTTCAAGACGCCCGAATATCAGGAAATCGGCCTCTCCGACTGGCTCACCCACACCCCAGCGGCACTGGTCGCGCAGCATTTGAACATTGATCCCGCCGTGCTGGCGAAATTTCCCAGCAATCAGCCGGGTCTCGTCCCCGCCTGAAGATCCTGGGAAGCCCTGTGAGCACCGCGCTGGCCCGCCCAACACCCTGCTCGTTCCAGCAACGGTTCATTCGGAGAGCGGACCCAGGCAATTTCGCGACCAACATCCAGGCGGGGGGCGAAGTACGGGTACACCCTCCTCTGGGTCGGTTACTTGCCAACTTGGTCGCGATGCTGTTTCAGGCGCTTTCGGCAAAGCTCGGGAACGTCACCGGACGAAATTTGGACCATCCCCATGGCAGCCCGCTGGGCAGCAAGGGCATCGGCGAATTGGGCATTTGCGGCGCGGGCGCCGCGGTCATGAACGCCATCCACAATACGACCGGCGCTCGGATCCGCGACTTCCCCGCCAGCCCGGACAAACTGCTGGCCACGCTCGAAACGCTCGATGGCTAACCCGCTCGTACGGTCTCGAGATGGCGGAGCGCCACCGAGGCCTATTCGGCGAGGGCGGCGAAGTCGTCGAGGTAATTCGGACGCCACGGCGAGACTCAGCGAGTTCGGAACGGCCGGTCCCAGATCGAAGAAGTCCGCTCGTGAACGATGAGCAGCCGCGCTCACGCGGGCGCTCATGGCCCCGTTTATCGCACGGCTACGATTGCTGTGCCTTTGTTGGCAGTGGTGCCGTCCGAGTGCAGATAAGTCTCGATCCGTCCGGACCTCACGTCTCCTACCCTGGCAAATCCGCGGCCTCGGGCCGCGGGCCAGCTCATCTTCGCCGACCGCGACGGTATTGGAGCAATATTTGACGAGTTTGAGCATAGAACGACAAGACGGGGCGGATCGCCTTTCCCAAGTCTCAGCCGGCAGACCAGACGGTCTGCTGATGTACGAATGGAGTGGCCGTCAAATGCTTTGCAAAATGTTTCTCGCCAGGAACACCGCAGTACCTACGATGCTCGCCATCGCGCTTGGCCTCTCCGCATGTGCTGGTGGTGGTGCCGATTATCGGCCGGTCGTCGACATGAGCGGCCATACCGAGGCGGCCTATGACCGCGACCTTGCCGCATGCCAGCGAAGCGCACGCACAGCCCGCAACAACCAGAATGTCGCCGAAGATGCGGGCATCGGTGCCGCCGGCGGTGGTGCCATTGGTGCCGTCGCCGGTGCGATGGGCGGGAATCCTCTCCTAGGCGCGGGCGCCGGCGCCCTTGCCGGGTTGGTCGGCGGAGGCGGATACGAAGAGGCAAAAACCGAGAACCGTGAAGAGCGCATTGTCAAAAATTGTGTGCGCGCTCGCGGCTACGCGATTCTCGGTTAACTTCGAGGCCCTCTCAGGCCGCGGCAAGCGACACTTCTGCAACGGGTCAAGCCTCACAACCCGCGGCGCTGCGACCGCCCGAGAGCCGCGCAATCTGGTCGTCGCCTTCATGGTCGATCACGCGAAGACGGCCCGGCGGGTGAGCCGCACAGCGCGATCGGCAACCAAGTGCCTGCGGCGCGTCATCGGGCGGCCTGCAACCCCGGCCAGCTGGCCGCCCAATGAAGCCGCAGTTTTCAAGCGGCACGTGGCCCAAGGTCGGGGGCAAGTTCAATTTGGTTGCGGGGACCTGCAACCACCGACGGGTGAGGTGTCGGCGCTCCTTTAGGTCCAGGGGTGAGTGCCGTCTCTCACGTAACGATCGTGTCAGCTCAGCGGGCCTCCGACCGCAGGTGCTTCGCGTCAATCACGCCAGCCGCGCCGCCGCCATCCTCAATACCTCTCCGAGCGCCTCCTCGATCCGCTGCCGCATCCTGGCCTCTGCATCCAGGTTCGGTTCCTGCAGGGGGAGGTCTGAGATGACCGGCTGCAAGATCCACAAGGCAGCAGCGGCGGATTCCTGCGGATCGGGCATGGCTCGCGCTTTGTCGGCGATCAACTCCGCCAGTAAGATTTCGACGGCGTACAGGCGGGCGCAGATCTCGTCATCCATCGTTCTTGCCTCGGAACCGCATAGTACAGAAACGACAGGCGGGGCGAGATGTCCTCATCAAAGGTCCACGTCCTCCACCTCGGCATTTTCTCCGCCGGTCCCGCTGCAGCAGCTTCATCCGCTCCGGCCGCCTTTACTGCCCTCAACTTGGCACTGGAGATTCCGAATGTTCTGGAAGACCACAGAAAACCTAGCTGTTTGATCCCGGGCTTTGATGGTGCAGCCTTGTCCCCGCCATGGAGGGATGCACTAAGGGCTAGGTTCTACACGGCAGCGCACGACGACGGAGGCGATCGACTGGAATGTTTCAGGCTAATCCCCGGCAATTCGTTGATGATAAGCCGACGGTTGGGCCTCCCGCTTCGAGTACATCCTGAGCAATGAGGCGAGCCGGCCCTTGACGGCGCCAGCCAGAGCGCAAATCTTGAAAGGTCATGGGATGGCACTGGAGGCCGCCATGAAGTGGAACCAAATCGTCGGGCGATGGAACGAGCTCGGCAGCAAGGCAAAGGCACGGTGGCACACGGCGTCGGATGACGACTGGCAGGTGGTCCGCGAGAAGCGCGACCGGCTAGTTGCCAAGATCAAGGACCGGTGCGGCGTCTCGCCTAAAGAGGCCGAGAAACAGGTCAAGCATTACGAGGACATGCAGTAGGCGAACCGGCATTGACAGATTAACCCGACGCTCGAGGGTCGGACGGTCGTACTTTTGCGCATGCAGACGATATCCTACGCCCGCCACCGCTTCCGGCCGGATGTGATCCGGGACACGGTTGGGCTCTACTGCGCTTCCACCTTGAGCTACCGCGATGTCGAAGATCTATTGCGGAGCGGGGGTTGGAGATCCGGCAACGAGACCATTCGGCGAATGGTGCTGAAATTCGGGCCGGTTGTCGCGCGCAACCTCAGGCGCCGGCGCCCGGTACGGCAGGGCCAGTGGCATATTGCCAACAACCGAGCAGAAAATTCGCACCCGGCAAGTGCGGCGAAGAGAGCGCAAGATGCGGGGCTCAAATCGGCCGCTGCGGCCCGGCGCTTCGTCGCCGTCTACGCGGCCGTTAC
>JAQGID010000251.1 GCA_028291405.1 Rhodospirillales bacterium
CCCGCAGCAGGGCTTCGATCTTTCCGCTCACGCTCGCTCTCCTTTGCGCTCGACTGTGGCGACGAGGATAACGTCTCGTGGCCGGGCGAATCCAGTTCTGTCGGTCTGGATGTTTTTTGGGCGGCGCAGGAGGCAGGCCTGTAAAAACAGGCGATTTACAGATCCCATGGGCTCTGGAGGCGTCTGGAGGTTCAAATGGCCGCCTCTCAATCGCGGGGGTGTGTCATGGAATCGAAAGCCTTCAACGCCGATGTGGCCGGTCCGTCGCCTGCAACGCTCCCCGTCGCGATCGAATTGAGCCGGTCGAGCTGGCTGGCCGCAGTGCTGGTTCAGGGCGCGCAACGGGCGAGCTGAAAATGCAGGCGGGATTCAGGTGCGATCCCGCTGGCGTTGCCTCATTCCGTTCCGAACCGTCATTCGCGCCCCCATGACAGGAACGGATATATTATGTCTGAAATGGATTAATCGCAAGCGGAATTTATCTCCTGTCCCCTCTCCCGTCATCCCGGTGAAAGCCGGGATCTATTGCACCGACATCGCGCTCTCGGACGGATGGATCCCGGCTTTCGCCGGGATGACGCGGGGTTGTAAGGGACGTTCAAACTGGAACATTTTATTTCCTTTATATATCCGTGTAAGACCTCCACATTCGCCGTGAAACCGCCCGATTCCGGCGTTAACCAGATGGCATCGATCCATGCGAGGCTTTCCGATGCGTTTCCCCCGGTTGCGTCTCTCGATCCCCGCCGCCCTCCTCCTGGCAATGCTGGCGCAGCCGGCCGATGCCCGCATGCTCGGCGACCCGAACGTGCCGTTCAGCGCCGAGAGCACGATCACGGTCGGTGACCGCAGCTTCCGCGGCAAGGTCTTCGCGGTCCCCGGCAGCCAGCGGCACGAGCAGGCGATCGGCGGCATTCCGCAGGTCATCATCCTGCGCGGCAAGGACGCGAAGGGCTGGCTAGTGCTGCCGCAGCTCGCCTCCTATGTCGAGTTCAGCTTCGGCCCGGCGGCGTTCGAGCTCTCGGGGCCCGATCTCCTGTCGCCGCCGCTCGGCGAGGAGACCATCGCGGGGCAGCGCACCACCAAGTACCGCGCCGAGCACACGGCGCGCGACGGCACCGCGGTCGACGGCTATGTCTGGCTGACGCGCAGCGGCATCCCGATGAAGCTCGAGGGCACGGTGCGGCCGGCGCATGGCAAGCCGACGCCGTTCCGCCTCGAGCTGACTCAGCTGCACGAGGGGGCGCAGCCGGCCGGTCTCTTCACCCTGCCGCCAAATCTGAACAAGCTGCCGACCGGCATGCTCGGCGGGTTGCTCGGCGCCGAGAATCCCTCGTAGCAGGCTGCGGGACGCGTTAGTCGGCAAACCAGCTTAGATCGTCATGGCCGGGCTTGACCCGGCCATCCACGTGGTTCAGCTTTTTCGAAAGAAAGGCGTGGATGCCCGGGTCGAGCCCGGGCATGACGTTTCAACATTAATGTATTGCTATATGTCGACAACCGGCTTCGATTTCCCGACAGCCGTCGGTCAAGCCCGGCCATGACGGGACGGGACGAAACACACTGGCAGCGAGGGACGGGTTCGTGCGGATCAGCAGCAGTTTCGACGGCGGCAATATCGAATGCCTGTCCTGCGCCTCGCCGGAGGACATCCGCCTGGCGATCCGCAAGGACAACGAATCCGACTTCTATCAATGGTTCTTCTTCCGCCTGACCGGGGCGCGCCGCGAGGAATGCATCCTCAAGATCGAGAATGCCGGCGGCGCCGCCTACCCTGCCGGATGGAAGGACTATCGCGCCTGCGCCTCCTATGACGGGCGCGACTGGTTTCGCGTGCCGACCGAGTTCGCCGACGGCGTCCTCACCTTCCGCCACAAGCCGGAGCGCGATAGCGTCTATTTCGCCTATTTTGCACCCTACTCCATGACGCGCCACGCCGGGCTGATCGCCCGCGCCCTCGCCCATCCGCTGGTCCGGCTCGAGGTGCCGGGGACGACGCTCGACGGCCAGGACATCGACCTGCTCCACATCGGCGAGGACGGGCCCGACAAGAAGCAGTGCTGGTTCCTGGCGCGCCAGCATCCCGGCGAGACGATGGCCGAGCACTGGATGGAGGGTTTCCTCGCGCGCCTGCTCGACGGCGCCGATCCGGTGTCGCGCGAGCTGCTGAAATCCGCCGTCTTCCACGTCGTCCCGAACATGAATCCGGACGGCAGCCGGCGCGGCCATCTGCGGACCAACGCCGCCGGCGCCAACCTCAATCGCGAATGGCAGAACCCGACCCTGGAGCGCAGCCCCGAGGTCTATGTCGTCCGCGGCGCGATGGAGGCGCTCGGCGTCGATTTCTGCCTCGACGTCCACGGCGACGAGGCGATCCCCTATAATTTCCTCGCCAACACCGCGGGGATTCCGTCGTTGAGCGACAGGCAGAAGGCGTTGCAGCAGGCCTATCCGGCAGCGCTGCTGCGCGCCAGCCCGGATTTCCAGACGACGCACGGCTATCCCGAGAACCAGCCGGGCAAGGCCAATCTGACGATGTGCACGAATTACCTCGGCGAGACCTTCGGCTGCCTCGCCCTGACGCTGGAGATGCCGTTCAAGGACAACAACGCGGCGCCCGACCATCGCGCCGGGTGGTCGCCGGCGCGCTCGCGCAAGCTGGGCGCCGCCAACCTCGATGCGCTATACGCCGTGCTGGCCGATTTGTAAGCTGCGCCGATTTTTACCTTGGCCGATTCGTGAGGTCGCGCCACTCATCATCAAGGGCTCGTCATGCCAAGCTTCGACATCGTCTCCAAGCTCGACCTCGCCGAGGTCGAGAACGCGCTCGCCGGGATGACCCGCGAGATCACGACGCGCTTCGACTTCAAGGGCAGCAAATGCACGATCGAGCGGCTCGAGGAGACGCTGACCGTGAATGCCGACGACGACCTCAAGCTGAAGCAGATGCACGAGTTGCTGAAGACGCATCTGACGCGCCGCAAGGTCGACGCCGCGGCGCTGGAGTTCAAGCCGGTCGAGAAGGCCTCGGGCAACGCCGTCCGCCAGACGATCATCCTGAAGCAAGGCGTCGACAAGGACCTCGCCAAGCGGATCGTCCGCGAGATCAAGGACAGCAAGCTCAAGGTCCAGGTCGCGATCCAGGGCGACGAGCTGCGCGTCACCGGCAAGAAGCGCGACGATTTGCAGGACGCGATCGCCCATATCCGCGGCCTCAAGATCGAGCAGCCGCTGCAATACGTGAACTTCCGCGACTAGCGGGCGCGGCGGGTCGATGTGGCGAAGCGGGCAAACCCACGAAGCCGGCGCGAAAGCCTTGATCCGCCGCCGCCGACCCGCTAGATAAGGCCCCGGCCGCTCAGTTCCCTTCGTCTAGAGGCCTAGGACACCGCCCTCTCACGGCGGTAACACGGGTTCGAATCCCGTAGGGAACGCCA
>JAQGID010000367.1 GCA_028291405.1 Rhodospirillales bacterium
CTTCAATCTCAAGCGGGCGATCACCGTGCGCGGCGTTCCCGCCCTCCTGGCGGCACTGGCGCCCGTCCCAGCATGATCCAATCATCGCCAACAAAGCACCGATCCTTTCCACCGCCCCCTCTCTGGCAGGACTTCTCACACGGCCTGGTTCGCGAGGAAGACGAGGGGAAGGGAGCGGGGCAAGAGCTGGCGACTTCAGGGTCACGACGCAGACTACGCCGCCTAACCGCTTTCGTGGGGAAAACGGAGGGGACGAGCGGGCGAGACCGCTACATCAGCCCGAGGTCGAGCCGGGCTTCCTCGCTCATGCGGTCCTGTGTCCAGGGCGGGGTGAAGACCAGCTTGACGCGGACGTCGGTGACCCCGTCGACGCCGCGGATCGCGGTCTCGACCTCGCCGGGGAGGGCGCCGGCGACCGGGCAGGCGGGGGAGGTCAGGGTCATCTCGACATAGACTGTGCCGCCGCGCGACACCTCGAGCTCGTAGATGAGGCCGAGGTCGACGAGGTTCACCGGGATCTCGGGATCCTGCACCGTCTTCAGCGCCTCGAGGACGCGCTCCTCGAGCTCGGGGTCTTTCTCGCCGGCTTCCGGCCGCTCGACGTTCGTCGCTTCCTTGCCGCCGCCGGGCAAGAAGTCGAAGAGGTCCTTGTCGTCCTGCGGGAGCGCCATCGCTATTCCGTCTTCACCGTGGCGCCGATCGCGCCGCTCTTGAGAGCCGCCTCCAGCGCGCGCCACGGCAGCGTCGCGCATTTGACTCGGACCGGATAGGCCTTGACGCCGCTCAGCGGGTCGAGCCGCTCGAAATCCTCCTCCAGCGCTTCGTCGGGGGCGGGCGCTTCGCCGCCCGTCACCTTGGCCTGGAAGGCGTGGAACAGCTGCTGCGCCTCCGCCTCGGTCTTGCCCTTGAGGATCTCGGTCATCAGCGAGGCGGAGGCCGTCGAGATGGCGCAGCCGCGGCCCTCGAAGCTGACGTCGACGATCCGGTCGCCCTCCATCTTGAGATAGATCGTGATCTTGTCGCCGCACAGCGGGTTGTGGCCGTTGGCGAAATGGCTCGGTGCCTCCATCGCGTGCTTGTTCCGCGGGCGCTGGCCGTGATCCAGGATGATGTCCTGGTAGAGTTCGCGCAGATCCATCATCGGGCAAACATCTCCTGGGCGGCCTTGATCGCGGCGGCGAGCGCGTCGACGTCACTCTCGTCGTTGTAGATGCCGAACGAGGCGCGTGCCGTCGCGGCGAGGTCGAGCTTGTCCATCAGCGGCTGGGCGCAGTGATGGCCGGCCCGCACTGCGACTTGGTGCTGATCGAGGATCGTCGCAAGATCATGCGGGTGGACGTTCTCCACGTCGAACGAGAGGACGCCGAGGCGGCGCTGCCCGGCCGGGATCAGCCTGACGCCCTCCATCGCCGAGATGACGTCGACACCGTAGCCGGTGAGCTTCTCCTCGTGGTCCTGGATGCGGTTCCGGCCGATCGCCTCGATATAGTCGATCGCCATGCCGAGACCGATCGCACCGGAGATGTCGGGCGTCCCCGCCTCGAATTTATGCGGCGTCTCCTGATAGGTCGTCTCGTCGAAATTGACCGTCAGGATCATGTCGCCGCCGCCCTGCCAGGGCGGCATCGCGTCGAGCAGCGCGCGCTTGCCGTAGAGCACGCCGATGCCGCTCGGCCCGTAGGTCTTGTGGCCGGAGAAGGCGTAGAAATCGGCGTCGAGGGCGCGGACGTCGAGCGCCATGCGCGGCGCCGCCTGGCAGCCGTCGATCAGCACCTTGGCGCCTTCCTCGTGCGCCAATTTGACGATCTTCTCGACTGGCAGCAGTGCGCCGGTCGCGTTGGCGAGATGCGTCACCGCGACAAGCTTGGTGCGGGGTCCGATCAATCTTTCCAGCGCGACCATGTCGAGCCCGCCGGTCGCCTCGATCGGCACGACGACGAGCTTGATGCCGTTGCGCTCGCGCAGCATCTGCCACGGCACGATGTTCGAGTGATGCTCGAGCTCGGTCAGCACGACCTCGTCGCCCGCCTTGAGGAATGCCGAGCCCCAGGTATTGGCGACGAGGTTGATCGCCTCGGTGGCGCCGCGCACGAAGACGATCTCGCTGCTGTCCTCGGCGTTGAGGAAAGACCGGACCTTCTCGCGCGCCTCCTCGTAGAGCTCGGTCGAGCGGGCGCTCAGGCGATAAACGCCGCGGTGCACGTTGGCGTAGTCGCGGCGATAGAACTCGGCGATGCCGTCGATCACCGATGCCGGCTTCTGCGCGCTGGCCGCGGTGTCGAGGAAGACGATGCCGGGGTTGTTCTCGAAGATCGGGAAGTCGCGGCGGATGCGGCGCGGATCGAAAGCGTCGGACGGCACGATCTCGCGGAGCTTGGCGGAGGTGGTCATCGGAACCGTGGTCTCCCTGGGGTCAGCTGGGGATCAGCTCGGCCGGCCGGCGAGCCAGCGGTCGAGGTGGCGGCGCAGGTGCTGCTGCAGGCGCAGATCCTCGACGAGGTCGATGGCGTCGGCGGCGAAGGCCTCGACCAGCATGTTGCGGGCCTGCTTCTCGGGAATGCCGCGGGCGCGCAGATAGAACATCGCCGCCTCGTCGAGATCGCCGACCGTCGCGCCATGGCTGCATTTGACGTCGTCGGCGAAGATCTCGAGCTCCGGCTTGGTGTCGACGATGGCGCGCTCGCCGAGCAGCAAATTCTTGTTGAGCTGATGCGCGTCGGTCTTCTGCGCCGCCTGGCGGACCTGGATCTTGCCCTGGAAGACGCCGTGCGCCTGCTCCTCGACGACGCCCTTGAAGACCTCGCGCGTCTTGCAACCCGGCGCCTGATGGTCGATCAGCGTCGCCATCGTCGCCTCCTGGCTGCCGCGCAGCAGATAGGCGCCGTCGACCGCGCAGGTGGCGTCGGCGCCGGACATCGCGAGATAGACGTCCTGCCGCGCGAGCCGGCCGCCGACCGTCAGGTTGAAGCTGTTGTAGCGCGACTTTTCCGCGAGATGGATCGTCGTCGAGCCGGTGTGGATCGCCTCGCTGCCGTGGTCCTGAATCGTGACGTGATGCAGCTCGGCGCGGGCGGCGACCTGAACGCGCAGCACCGCATTCTGCCAGTACTCGCCCGTCCCGATGAAGGTCTCGATGATCGAGGCCTTCGTATCCTCGCCGGCGAGGATCGCGCTGCGGCTGTTGACCGAGAGCGGCGAGGCGGCGTCGGCAATGTGGACGATCTCGATCGGGCGCTCGATTTTCGTCCCGGCGGGGATCCCCAGGGCGAAGCCGTCGAGGGCGGCCCCGGTGTTGAGCGCGAGGAAGGGTTGCTTCGCCTCTTCGGTGCCTTCGCCGAAGATCTGCGGGCCGAGCAGGAAAAAGCCGGGCACGTCGTTCGACACGATCGCCTTGACCGAGGCGAGCAGCACGCCCGCGGGCAGACCGTCGAGCTTGGACAGGCCGCTGTCGAAGCGGCCGTTGACCAGGACGATGCGATGTCCGGCGCCCTCGACCAGATATGGCGCGATCGCCGTCGCCGCGACCGAGACGGAATCGCCCGGCGCGAATTCCTGCTTCTCCAGCGGCCGCAGATTGGTGAAGCGCCAGTTCTCCTGGCGGCGCGTCGGCAGGCCGAGCTCGCCGAAGCGGGCGAGGGCGCTGCGCCGCCGCTGCAGCAGCCAGTCGGGCTCGCCGGCGTGGACGGTGTCGAAAGTTTCGAGGAAAGGCTTGGTGGTGACCATGATCGTCTCAGACTTCTCTTACGCGACGTCGTCGAGGAAGGCGTAACCCTTGCACTCGAGCTCGGCGGCGAGGGACTTGTCGCCGGAGCGGACAATGCGGCCGTGGCTGAGGACGTGGACGACGTCCGGCTCGACGTAGTCGAGCAGCCGCTGGTAATGCGTGATCATGACCGCGGCGCGTTCCGGCGAGCGCATGTTGTTGACGCCATGCGCGACGACCCGCAGCGCGTCGATGTCGAGGCCGCTGTCGGTCTCGTCGAGGATCGCGAGCTTGGGCTCGAGCATCGCCATCTGGAAGATCTCGTTGCGCTTCTTCTCGCCGCCGGAGAAGCCGACGTTGACGGCGCGCTGCAGCAGATCCTCACCGATGTCGAGAAGCTTGAGCTTGGCGCGCACCGCCTTGAGGAACTGGCCGGCGTCGAGCTCGGGCTCGCCACGCTGGCGCCGCACCGCGTTGAGCGCGGCGCGTAGGAAATACATGTTGTTCACGCCGGGGATCTCGACCGGGTACTGGAAGGCGAGGAACACGCCCTCGCGCGCCCGCTCGTCGGCCGAGAGATCCAGCAGGTCCTTGCCCTGATAGGTGACGCTGCCCTCGGTGATCTCGTAGCCGTCGCGCCCGGCGAGGACGCCCGCGAGCGTCGACTTGCCGGAGCCGTTCGGCCCCATGATCGCGTGCACCTCGCCGGCGTTAACGGTCAGGTCGATCCCTTTGAGGATCTCGCGACCGTCTTTGAGACGGGCATGCAGGTTCTTGATCTCGAGCATCGTTCTATCCCGTTCGATTGAGCGTAAGTGGCCGGCGTCAGCCGACACTGCCTTCGAGGCTGACGGCGAGCAGCTTCTGCGCCTCGACCGCGAATTCCATCGGCAGCTCCTTCAGCACTTCCTTGCAGAAGCCGTTGACGATGAGCGACAGGGCGTCCTCGCTGGTGAGGCCGCGCTGCAGGCAATAGAACATCTGGTCCTCGCTGATCTTCGAGGTCGTCGCCTCGTGCTCGACGCGCGCCGAAGGGTTGCGCACCTCGATATAGGGCACGGTATGGGCGCCGCATTTGTCGCCGATCAGCAGCGAATCGCACTGCGTGTAGTTCCGCGCGCCCTGCGCCTTCGGCATGATCTTGACGAGGCCGCGATAGGTGTTCTGGCCGCGGCCGGCCGAGATGCCTTTGGAGATGATCGTCGAGCTGGTGTTCCGCCCGAGATGGATCATCTTGGTGCCGGTGTCGGCCTGCTGCAGATTGTTGGTGATCGCCACAGAGTAGAACTCGCCGATCGAGTTGTCGCCCTCAAGGATGCAGCTCGGGTATTTCCAGGTGATCGCCGAGCCGGTCTCGACCTGCGTCCACGAGATCTTCGAGTTGGCGCCGCGGCAGGCGCCGCGCTTGGTGACGAAATTATAGATGCCGCCGCGGCCTTCGGCGTCGCCGGGATACCAGTTCTGCACCGTCGAGTATTTGATGTTCGCATCTTCGAGCGCGACCAGCTCGACGACCGCGGCATGCAGCTGGTTCTCGTCGCGCTGCGGCGCGGTGCAGCCTTCGAGATAGCTGACCCGCGCTCCCTTGTCGGCGATCAGCAAGGTCCGCTCGAACTGGCCGCTGTTGGCCGCGTTGATGCGGAAATATGTCGAGAGCTCCATCGGGCAGTGGACGCCCGGCGGGATATAGGCGAAGGACCCGTCGCTGAAGACGGCCGAGTTGAGCGCCGCGAAGAAATTGTCGCCCTGCGGCACGACCGAGCCGAGGTACTGGCGCACCAGATCGGGGTGCTCGCGCACCGCCTCGCCGAACGAGCAGAAGATGATGCCGAGCTCGGCGAGCTGCGCGCGGAAGGTCGTCGCGACCGAGACGCTGTCGAAGACGGCGTCGACCGCGATGCCGGCGAGCCGCGCCCGCTCGCCCAAGGGAATGCCGAGCTTCTCATAGGTCGCGAGCAGCTCGGGATCGACCTCATCGAGCGACTTCGGCCCGTCCTTCTTCTTCGGCGCCGAATAATAGGTCGAGGCCTGGTAGTCGATCGGCGCGATCTTCAGCTTCGCCCAGTCGGGCGGCGTCATCTTCAGCCAGGCGCGGAACGCCTTGAGGCGCCATTCGAGCAGCCATTCCGGCTCGCCCTTCTTCGCCGAGATGAAGGCGACGGTGCTCTCATCGAGGCCGGGAGGCGCCTCGTCGGCCTCGATGTCGGTGACGAAACCGTATTTATACGCCTGGTTGGCAAGCGAGCGGACGTCGAGCGTGTCAGTTGTCATGATGCGATGGATTGCTCCGATCGAAAGGGAAGCCGGCTCGTGGTGCGGGTCTGGGTGCCCGCCATATCGGCGAGGGAGATGGCGGCGAGCGCCTCGCCGATCGCGACATTGATGCGCTGCCAGTGCGGCCGCGTCGGGCAGAAGCCCTCACGCTGGCAGCTCGGTTCGTGGACCGAGCATTGCGTCATGGCGAGGGCGCCGTCGATCGCAGCGACCACCGACGCGACAGAGGTCGCAGCCGCGTCCTGCGCCAGACGATAGCCGCCGGCGGCGCCGCGCTGGCCGGTGACGATCCCGGCATGCGCCAGGCTCTTCAGCACCTTCGACACCGTCGCCTGCGGCAGGCGGGTCTCGCCGGCGAGGATCGCCGCGTTGATCTGCCGATCCGGATGCGCCGCGAGATACGTCGCGACGATGACGCCGTAATCGGCCAGTTTGCTGAGCACGATCATGAGCAGACCAGGTTTAGGGCCGCGGGGTCGGGGAATGCGGCGGTGGAATTCGTACCGAATTGGTACGTATTAGATCGGCACTCTACGCGGGGGTTCAATACTTGCCAACCGATTTTTCAGGTTTCCCGCGGCCCGCGAGTCGGGCCGAAATCCGCGCTGCCGGGCCGTTTCCGGTGAACCTCTCCGTGGGCATGGTCGTTGGATCAGCGGTCGCGGACCGGCGCGCCTTGCGGCAAACCGAGACAGCAGAGGCGAGAGAGTGGCGGTCGCAGGAAAAAACGAGGCCGTGTCCCGCTTCGAGCGTGTGGCGGTGGTGCTGTCGGGCGGCGGCGCCCTCGGCGCCTACCAGGCCGGCGCCCTGGCAGCGATGGAGATGGTCGGCTGGCAGCCGAATTTTCTCGCCGCGACCTCGACCGGCGCCTTCAACGCCGCGATCGCCGCCGGCGCCGCGCCGCGCGAGCGGGCGGCGCGGCTGCGCAACTTCTGGAGCCGCATCGGCGGGCTCGCGGAAACGCCGGTGCGGCGCGGTCTGGCGTCTCGCATTGTCCGCCGGCTTGCGGCGCGCCCAGCCGCCGCTGCGCCGGTCCGGGCGCTCGTCGAGGAGCTCGTCGATTTCTCGCGGATCAATTCCGGCGTCGTTCGCCTCAGCCTCGGCGCCGTGCACCTGCCGACCGGCGCCGAGACCGTCTTCGACAACGATCGCCATGTGCTGACGATCGACCATGTGATGGCGAGCGCGGCGCTGCCGGCCGGGCTGCCGCCCGTCTCGATCGGCGATGAGCTTTACGGCAGCGCCGAGATCGCCTCCGCCATCGCCTTGCCGCGGTTGTTCGACGGCATCGCACCCGCCGATACCTTGTGTTTCGTCGTCGATTGCTTCGATCCGACCGTGCCCGGGACGCCCGGCCTTAGCCGGTCCGGCCAGGATATCGCGGCATACCGGCGCTGGCATGATCTCAGATGGATGCTGGGCAAGATCGGCGACCGGCTGCCCGCGGCGCTGCTGCGCGACCCCGACGTTCGCCGCTGCCTGGCGCACGGCTCGCGGGCGACGATGAACCTGGTGCATCTCGTGCACGAGAGCGATGCGGGCGATCTCCGGCGCAAGCTCGGCGATTTCTCCGACGAGGCGATCTCACGCCGCTGGCGGGCCGGCGAGCGGGCGATGGTCGCGAGCCTGGCGCAGCCGAGCTGGCTGGCGCCGCCGCCCGACCGGATCGGCGTCGTCGTCCACGAGCTGCGCGAGGCGCCGGCGCAGCGTCGCGACCGCTGACGCGCGCCTCCGCGAGCCGCGGCTCGGAAACTTTTTATTAACCCTATCGATGCAGCATTCCCGAGTTGTCGTTCACTCGGGGATGTTCCATGTACGCATGGCTTCGTCGCTTTGCCGGCTCGGTCCTGACCGAGGGTGCCGTCGCCGCCCTGGCGCAAAGCGGATCGTCGCAGGATTGCCGCGCTGCGCTATGCCGTTGGGAAGATGCACTCTTCGCCCAGTATCCCGAGGGCCATCGCATCATGACGACGCCCGAAGCGACGGCACTGATCGAGGACGTCTTCGCCGCCTTCGGCCGGGCTGCGCCGCAGCTGGAGCTGGTCCCCGGTTTCGAGGATCCGCGGATCGGCGGCTTCGCCGACGTCAAGCGCCACCGCATCGTCATCGAGAACGGATGTCTCTATCGCTTTCTCGTCCTGCACGAGGCGGCGCATATCCTGGTCCCCGAGGATCGCCATCATGGGCCGGTCTTCATCTACGTGTTGCAGACGCTGTACCGCGCCTTCCTCGACGTCCCTGAGACGGCGGTCCGCGAGCTTCTGACGCAGCACGGGCTGCCGTCCTACACGGTCCTGCCCGAGCCCGAGTCGCTGGCGATCGCCGCCTAGCGCCGAGTCGCGCCGTCGCGGCCGAATCCCGGCTCGCGCATTTTCTTAAGCCTTTGTCGTCATTATCGATCCTCGGTTGCGCTTGACCTCTGAGGACGCGACCGCTAAGGCGGGCACGCGTGCAATTCTGCCGGCGGGTCCCCATATTTGGCTCGTGCGGTCGCCGCGGAGCAGCATTGCCGGACCTTTCTTCCCGGTGCGCGTGTTCATCGGACGCGTGATCGCCAAGGGTCAGCGAGCGAGAGCCCAACTCTCGCGGCAATTCAGCGCTGAGCGAAGCAGGATGAAAATTGACGATGCTGTATCAAACGTATCTTGCCCAGAATGATGCCATGACGCCGCTGCGCCTCATGGCCGAGGCGTCGAACGGCTTCATCAACTCGTGGTTCGGCGACAATCCGCTGCTGCGCAGCGCCGCGGCGGCCTTCGAGATGATTTCCCGGTCCGGGATCAGCCATGAGCGCCCGGATTTCGGCATCACCCAGACCACCGTCAACGGCCGCACGGTCGCCGTCACGGAGGAAATCGTCGTCGCGACGCCGTTCTGCTCGCTCGTGCATTTCGCCAAGGACAGCAAGGTTCGCCAGAAGAAGCTGCTGGTCGTCGCGCCGCTCTCGGGACATTTCGCGACGCTGCTGCGCGGCACGGTCGAGACGATGCTGCCCGATCACGACCTCTACATCACGGACTGGATCAATGCGCGCAACGTGCCGCTGATCCACGGCCGCTTCGACCTCGACGACTTCATCGACGTGGTCATCGATTTCGTGCATCGCCTCGGTCCCCATACCCACCTCGTCGCGGTCTGCCAGCCGGCCGTGCCGGTGCTCGCCGCCGTCTCCCTGATGGCAGCCGACAGCGATCCGCTGCAGCCCGCCTCGATGACGCTGATGGGCGGCCCGATCGATACGCGGCGCAATCCGACGCAGCCTAATCTGCTGGCGACATCGCACCCGCTCGAATGGTTCGAGCAGACGGTCATCGAGACGGTGCCGATGCGCTACCCCGGCGCCTGGCGGCGGGTCTATCCAGGCTTCGTCCAGCTCGCCGGCTTCATGACGATGAACCTCGACCGCCATGTCACGGCGCATGTCGACCATTACAACCATCTCGTCCGCGGCGACGGCGAGAGCGCGGCGGCGCACCGGCGCTTCTACGACGAGTACAAATCGGTGATGGATCTTCCGGCCGATTTCTACCTGCAGACGATATCGCGCGTCTTCCAGGAACACGATCTGCCGCTCGGCACCTTCGTCTCGCGCGGCCGCGCCGTCGAGCCCAAGGCGATCAGGCAGACTGCGCTGCTGTGCGTCGAAGGCGAGAACGACGACATCTGCGCCGTCGGCCAGACCGCAGCCGCCCTCGAACTCTGCAGCGGCCTCGCCGCTGGGAAAAAGCACCACCATCTGCAGCCGAAGGTCGGCCATTACGGTGTCTTCAACGGCAAGCGTTGGCGGACCGAGATCTATCCACGCATCCGCGCGTTCATCGCCGCGAACGCCTGATCACTCCGGCGGGTCGACCAGCGGCCGCAGCCAGCCGATCAGCGTCGCGGCGAGAGGCGCCGAGCGCCGCGTCGCAGTGTCGAGCTGAACGAGCACGCTCTCGCCCGTCGCGGCGCAGAGCTCATCCTTGAAGACCGCGTGGGCGAGGATGATCGAGCTGCGCCCGACGCTGCGCACGCTCGTGCCGATGTCGACGATGCCCGGATAGTGCAGCTCGGCGCGGAAATCGATGACGACCGCGCGACGACGAACTCGCTGGCGACCTCGGTGACGTGCTTGCGCGCCTCGCCGACGAATCCGACGCGGCCGGTCTCGAAGAAGGTCGCATAGACCGCGTTGTTGATGTGACCCTGGCGATCGGTGTCGTTGTAGCGCAGCCGATCCTGCGCCCAGATGCGGTAGCTCGACCACTTCGTCGGATCCATCACGAATTCTCTTTGCCCGCGGGCGGCTCGGTCAGCGCGACGCCGCTCTCGACGAGACCGTCGATCTCGGCCTCGCCGTAGCCGGCCGCAGTCAGCACCCGCCGGGTCGCCGAGCCGAAGCGCGGTGGCGCTGAGCGCAGTCGTGCCGGCGTCCGCGACAGCTTCACCGGGTTGCCGGTGCCGCGATAGCCTTCCATCTCGACGATCATGCCACGGTGCGCGGTATGAGGATGCGCGATGACGTCCGGGACCTCCATGACCGGCCCGGCCGGGACGCCGGCGTCGAGCAGGCGGATCGCCAGCGCCTCGCCGTCGATCGTCGCCAGCGCCGTCTCCAGCGCCTCGCGCAGCGCCGCCCGGTTCGCGACGCGGTCGGCGTTGCTGCGAAAGCGCGGATCGCCCGGCAGGTCAGGTCGGCCGATCTCGTTGCACAGCCGCGCGAACTGCCGGTCGTTGCCGATCCCCAGAAAGACGCGCTTGGTACCGGTCTTGAACTGGTCGTAAGGGCTGATGTTGGAATGCGCGTTGCCGGTGCGCTGCGGCGGCTTGCCGTTGAGCAGGAAATTGGCGATGTGCGGATGGAGGAGGGCGACGGCGCTGTCGTAGAGCGTTGCCTCGACGAACTGGCCGCGGCCGGATCTGGCGCGCTCGACCAGCGCCATCAGGATCGCGATCGTCGCGTTCATGCCGGTCGCGAGATCGACGACCGCGACGCCCATACGCACCGGCGCCCCGCCGGGCTCGCCGTTGACGCTCATGAGCCCTGCCATGCCTTGGACGACGGCGTCGTAGCCGGGGTAGCCGCCATAGGGCCCGTCGGCCCCGAAGCCCGAGATACGGCAATGGATCAGCCGCGGGAAGCGCTCCTGCAGCACTTCCCGATAGCCGAGGCCCCAGCGCTCGAGCGTCCCGATCTTGAAATTGTCGACCAGCACGTCGGCGTCGGCAAGCAGGCGGAACAAGACCTCGCGCGCCGCCGGCTTCGAAAGATCGAGCGCGACGCCTTCCTTGTTGCGGTTGACGCCAATGAAATACGAGGCGGCATCGTCCTTGAAGGGCGGCCCCCATGTTCGCGTCTCGTCGCCCTGCGGCGGCTCGATCTTGACGATCTCGGCGCCGTGATCGCCCAGCATCTGCGTGCAATAGGGCCCGCCGAGAACGCGCGACAGATCGATCACCTTGATGCCGGCAAGCGCGCCGGCGGTCGTCTCGTCCATCATATCGGTTCCCTGCGAAGTGGCGGCGGCACCAAAGCATGTCGGACGGCGGAGCGACAAGGGGCAAGGGGGAACGCCACGGGCTCGCGCCTTGACAGGCGCGAGTACACCGCCGGATAGTGACCGTCGAGTACGCAAGAAAGAAGAACGTCCGGAAATTCGGGCGAGGGAGGGCGGGTTCGCATGGCTTCTTCGGAAGACCGCGAGCGTTTCGCGATCGTCGCGCAACGGGCGAGCAAGCTGTTCCTCGACGGCGCCGTCGTCGCCTTCAGCCAGCTGTCGCTGGCAGTGCGCGAGCAGGAGATTCTCTGCGTCGTCGGCCCCAGCGGCTGCGGCAAGACGACCGTCCTGCGCTGCATCGCCGGCCTCACGGACATCAGCTCGGGCGAGCTGCTGGTCCACGACAGACCGGTTGCCGGGCCGCCCGACGGCGTCGCGATGGTCTTCCAGCATTTCGGCCTGCTGCCGTGGAAGACAGTCTACGACAACGCCGCCTTTGGTCTTTCCGTCGCGGGCGCTTCGGCGGCGCACATCAAGGAGCGCGTCGCCCATTATCTCGAGCTGGTCGGTCTTGCCGGCTTCGAGCGGCATTACCCCTATCAGCTGTCCGGCGGCATGCAGCAGCGCGTCGGCCTCGTCCGCGCCCTGGCGATTAACCCCTCGATCCTGCTGATGGACGAGCCCTTCGCCGCACTCGACGCCCAGACTCGCGAGATCCTCCAGGAGGAGCTGCTGCAGCTGATGCAGCGGCCGGACGAGCGCAAGACGATGGTCTTCATCACCCATTCGATCGACGAGGCGATCGTCCTCGGCGACCGCATCGCGGTGATGAGCGCGCGGCCCGGCCGCATCAAGGAGATCATCGACATGCCGTTTTCCTGGCCGCGCGATGTCGACGCGATCCGCGGAGATCCGCGTTTCGCCGAGCTGCGTACCCATATCTGGCATCAGCTCCACACGCCGCGGCCGCGCCGCGCAGCGCCGGCCGGGGCGGCGGCATGACGATGACGAGCGCCGCCGAGCTGCACGACGAGATGCCGGAGGATCCGGCGACGGCAGAGCGCAACGTGCTGGGCGACAAGGCGCGGGCGCAGCAGGTCGCGGCGGCCCGGCGCCGGCGGCGTCAGCGGCAGATCGTCGCGGTGCGGCTCGCCTCGCTCACGATCGTTCTCGTCGCCTGGCAGGTCTTCGGCGGCAACATCAATCCCGTCCTCTTCACGACGCCGCTCGCCGTCGCCAAGGCGGCGCGCGAGATGATCGCCAGCGGCGAGCTCTGGACCTATCTCTGGCCGAGTCTCGTCGTGCTGTTCTACGGCATGAGCCTCGCGATCGTCTGCGGCACCTTGCTCGGCCTGCTGCTGGCGCGGTTCTGGGTGCTCGACATCGCGCTTGGCGTCTACGTCACCTTTCTCTACTCGACGCCGTCGATCGCGCTGGTGCCGCTGATCGTCCTATGGGTCGGGTTCGATACGCTATCGAAGACGCTGATCCTGTTTTTCTTCGCCTTCTTCCCGATGGTCATCAACACTTATCAGGGCGTGAAGAACGTCGATGCCAAGCTCCTCGAGGTCGGCCAGGCGTTCCGCTGTTCGGAATGGCAGCTATGGTCGAACATCGTGCTGCCCGGCGCCCTGCCGTTCATCATCACCGGCCTGCGCCTCGCGGTCGGCCGCGGCCTCATCGGCATGGTCTTCGCCGACCTCTACACCGCGATCTCCGGCATCGGCTACCTCATCGTGCGCAGCGCCAGCACCTATCGCGTCGACAAGATGTTCGTCCCGATCGTCGTGCTCGGCTTGCTCGGCGTGACGCTGACCGGGCTGGTGCGGCTGCTTGAGCGTCGCATCGCGCCGTGGACGGCGGTGCGCGAGGGAGATTAGCAATTTGCGTCAAACAGATTCCACAACGTCTCTCTTACTCGTCATGGCCGGGCTTGACCCGGCCATCCACGACTTTCTTCCACGCCGTGAAGACGTGGATGCCCGGGTCAAGCCCGGGCATGACGATTTCAGCGGAGCGCGTAAATGATGCAGCGACGATCGTTCGTTCTCGCGCTGGCCTTCGCCGGCATTCTCGTCACTGGCGCTGCCTTCGCCGAGGACGCGGCCTGCGCGGGGCCGATGCGCAAGATGAACGTCGGCGTCTCGGTGTCGCCACCCAACGTCGTCCATACGCCGCCCTATATCGCCAAGGCGCTAGGCTATTTCGCCAAGCGCTGCGTCGACGTCACGATCATCCAGTTCGATTCCGCGGCGAGCCCGGCGAACGTCGCGGCGGTGACGCAGGGGACGGCGATGGCGGCGCTCACCGAGAACGCCATCGCCCAAGGCGTCAAGGGCCACCAGGTCTGGGGCATGGCGCCGCATATCGCGCAGGAGTATTTCGTCTCCGAACCGGTCAAGACGCTACAGGACCTCAAGGGCAAGCGGCTCAGCGCCGCCGGCGGCGTCGGCTCGTATAACTGGCAGATGGGCCGTAACATGCTGCGCCTCGCCGGACTGCGCGACGACGATGCGCAGTTCATCTCGCAGGGCACCGCCGGCCGTCTGCCCGGCCTGCTCGCCGGCCAGATCGATGGCGTCGTGCTGCATCCCGAGGACGCCTATATCGCCGCCAAAGAGAAGCCGGGCACGCACAGCCTGATGAAGCTGGCCGAGATGCTGCCCAACATGATGTTCAACTCCTACGGCGCGGCCGACGTCATGGTCACCCGCGACCGCGATCTTGTCCGCGACACGATCGCCGGGATGATCGAGGCCAATCGCACGATCTACCGCGACAAGGAAAAGGTCGTGCCGATCATGATGGAGGCGACGCAGAAGCCGCGCGATGCGGTCGAGTTCGCCGTCGACCAGATGACGCGGAACTGCGTCTGGTCGGTCAATACCGGCTTCGACCCGGCGCGCACGGAATGGACCCAGCAATACGCAATCGGCAACGGCGATCTCGACGCCGCGAAACACGCAAGCTTCGAGCAGATCGTCGACATCAAGCTCGCGACCGACGCGGTAACCGCCGCCGGCGGCCCGGTGACCATCAACAACTGCAAGGATTGAGCGACATGAGCACCATCGCCCCGCCGCGCCCGCAGTCCGCTCTCTCCTGGAACGACATGCGGCATCGCCTGTCCGACGGCCGCGTCTTCAACACGATGAAGGAGACGCCCTATTACCGCGACGCCAAATACGAGCAGTTCTCCGCCGCCGAATACGCCCGCCGCTACGCCGCGCTGCGCGCCAAGATGCGCGAGCAGAACCTCGACGTCGTCATCGCACCCGGCGGGCCCAGCCATTGGAGCTTCGGCGGCGGCATGCTCTGGCTCTCCGGCCATTGGGAATGGCATTCCAATGCTGTCTACGTCGTCGTGCCGCTGAGCGGTGAGCCGACCCTGGTCTACGGCATGGGCGGCACGCATATTGAGGCGGTGCGGCGCGAGACGGCGGCGGCGCTCTCGGACGTCCGCTCGGCGCGCGGCGGGCATCATGGCCAGGTCATGGCCGAGCGCATCCGCGAGCTCGGCCTCGAGCGCGGCCGCATC
The DNA here is from genome assembly GCA_028291405.1 of Rhodospirillales bacterium. Lineage (GTDB taxonomy): Bacteria > Pseudomonadota > Alphaproteobacteria > ATCC43930 > CGMCC-115725 > URHD0088. The sequence continues at coordinate 14,993 of JAQGID010000367.1, forward strand.
GGGCTAATGGAGCTCGAGCCGCGCACCGGCGACTATCTGCCAGTCAACCAATATAACGAGCTGCGCGCCGGATTGCCCGATGCCGAGATCGTCTTCACCAAGGGCTTCCTGCACGAACTGCTCTCGGTGCACAGCGAGGAGGAGCTCGACTGCATACGCAAGGCCGGCAAGCTCTGCGAGAACGCGATGCGCGCGCTGGTCCGCCGCGCCGTGCCCGGCGCCACCGAGAACGACCTCCGCGGCGCCGCGGCGGCGGCGATCGTCGAGGGCGGCGGCGACATCGACTTTTTGATCATCGGCTCGACCTCGATGGCGAACCCCTCGATGATCTTCGGCAACCCGCGGCCCTCGGGGCGCGTCCTCTCGAAGGGCGACATCATCATCATGGAGCTGGCGGCCGGCTATCGCGGCTATAGCGCCCAGATCGGCTCGCCCGTCTGCATCGGCAAGCCGACCGCGGCGGTACGGCGCTTCTGGGACGACATCACCCTGCCGGGGTTCGAGCGCATCGTCGCGCAGATCCAGCCCGGCAAGAAGGTTGACGAAATGCGCATCGCCGGCGAGTTCTTCCGCGACAAAGGCGTCCAGTCGCGGCCAATCCACTGCCATGGCATCGACCTCGTCTCGGACGGGCCGCACGTCTTCGCCGACCATATCGAGGTCGAGCATTTCGAGGAGGTGCTGAAGCCCGGCATGGTGATCATGGCCGAGCCCAATCCCGTTACCGCCGACGGCAGCTTCGGGATCTTCTTCGGCCATACCTTCATCGTCACCGACAAGGGCTGGGAATGCGTCGACGACTTCCCGTGGGAGCTGACGGTCGTCTGACGGTTATACTCGTTGGTAGCGGTAGATCCCGTCCTCACCCTCATGGCGGGTGAGGCGCCCGCGGAGGAGGAGGTGGTTGAGGTGCGCCACCGCCTCGCCGACCGCGAAGCCAAGCTGCTGGGCGTCGAGCTGCCGGCGGAAGAGGATCGGGACGATCTCCATCGTGCTGCGCGGCTCGGCGCAGGCGGCCTCGAGTTCGGTGAGCCGGGCGGCGTGGTGCTCCACGAGCTGGTCGATGCGGGTCCGGATGCCGTAGAACGGCATCCCGTGCGATGGCAGGATCAGCGTCTCGGCCGGCACCGCGTCGCGGATGGTCGCCAGCGAGTCGAGGAACTGCGCCAGCGGATCGGCGTCCGGCTCGTTCGGCCAGCAGCTGACGTTCGGCGAGATGCGCGGCAGCACCTGGTCGCCGGCGATGAAGATTCCGAGCTCGGGGCACAGCAGGCAGGATTGCTCCGGCGCATGGCCGCGACCGGTGATGACGCGCCAGATGCGGCCGCCGATCGCGATTTCGCCGCCGTCGCCGATCCTGTGGAAACTGCGCGGGATCGTGCTCACGCGCGTCGTGAAGGCGTTGCCGCGTGCCGCCATGATGTCGAGCGCTTCGCTCGCGACGCCGGCGCGGCGGAAGAACGGCAGGTATTCGGCGACGAAGCCGGCGTCGTCGACGTCGAGGCTGTTGCTTCGCCCGTAGAGCCACTCGCGCTCGCTGATCCACAGCGGCGCGTTCCAGCGCCGCGCCAGCCAGCCGGCGAGGCCAATGTGGTCGGGATGGAAATGCGTGACGATGACCCGCGTGACCGGCTTGCCATTCAGCGCCGTCGCGAAGATCTGCTCCCAGGTCTCGCGCGTCGACGGCATGTCGAGCCCGGTATCGACGACCGTCCAGCCCGGACCATCGTCGAGCAGCCAGAGATTGATGTGGTTGAGTACGAAGGGCAGCGGCATGCGCAGCCAATGCACGCCGACCGCGATCTCAGTCACGGTGCCGGGCGACGGCGCCTCGTCATAGGGATAGCGCAGGGCAGGAGGCTCGATTCCCGGCGAATTCACGCGTGATCCCTCTCTCCAGACCGCGACTGCAATGGCCGGCGACGATCTCATTCAGTCATTGCCGCGGATGCCGAATGATCCGTCCCGATATTTCCAGGGGTTGTAAAGTAATTTTGTGAGGCTTCCGCGAGTGGCAGATATGCGTCGCTGCGATACTAGATACCTTGCAGATCGGCGGCGCCATACCATTTATAGTAATCGCTGCGGCTTATTTTCGTCGCCCGGCTGATTTCTACGGATTCGTCGCGTCGAAGCGAGTGTTTCGCCGCGGCTTCGTTTCGTGCATCGATTCAGGAGGGAAAGCGTCATGGCGGTGCCCTACGAACAGGCGACCGAGGCTTACCTCGTGAAGGCTCTTGAATACAGCGAGACCATCGCGGTCGACAGCCCCAACCGGGCGCGGTCGATCCTCAAGCGCGGTGTCTGGCACCTGCGCAATTTCGACGGCGACCTCATTGCCCGCGTCGGCAAAGGCGAGATTCGGTTCGCATCATGAAAACACCAGCAGCCCCGACCGCAAAGACCGCTTCGACCGTGAAGGCGGCAACCGCCAGCGTCGCGACGATCAAGGCCCCGAGCAAGGCGAGCGCCTCCCACAATGCCGGCGCGCAGCAGCCGGTCCGAGAGGGCCGCACCTGCTCCTGGCCGATCGGCGACCCGTCGAAATCGGATTTTCACTTCTGCGGCGCAAAGCGCGATGCCGGACAATCGTATTGCGCGGAGCACATCTCGCTTGCCTATCAGAAGGGCACCAAGCGCGGCAAGACGCTCAGCCATTCGCTGAGCGTCGCATCCCGTTCCTCTGCCCGAAGCCGATGACGTCGGCGTTGTTTTGCCTTATGCTGCGACGCTCCGTTCGCTAGAAGCCGCAGAGAGTTTTCTTGGCCCGCACAGACGTTCAAATCGGTCAACGGTATCGCGCCGTCGGCACGAGCTTTCTTGGATCCCCGACGGGGGTTTGGGTGGTTGGCGACATCTTCACCAGCACCGACTCGCTGCGCTATGCGCGCCTCGTCAACGTGCCGGATCCGACACTGAAGAAGACGTTGGCGATCGAAGTATTGGGCGATCGCCGCCGCTTCGTGCTCGAAGCGACGCAGTGATGATTCGCCGCTCCGAAAGGCGAGCGGTTTGTTGTGACTCCTGACGGATTGTGCAAGCTTTCCGGGGCATGAGCCCGGGAGAGATGATGCGCGATTTCAGCAAGCCGCAACGTTCCGTCGCGATCGCCGAGCAGGGCATGGCGGCGACCTCGGTCCCCTTGGCGACGGTGACCGCCCTCGACATGCTGCGGAGCGGCGGCAATGCGGTCGACGCCGCCATCGCCGCCGTCGCGGTGCTGAGCGTCGTCGAGCCGGCGATGACCGGCATCGGCGGCGATTGTTTCGCGCTCTATTCGCCGAAGGGCGGCGTGCCGATCGCGCTCAATGGCTCGGGCCGCGCCCCCGCGGCGGCGACAGTTGACTGGTACCGTGAGCGCGGCATCGCGGCGATCCCGCCGATCTCGCCGCATGGCGTCACCGTGCCCGGCGCCGTCGATGCCTGGCTGCAACTCTATCACGATCACGGAAGCAAGGACCTCGGCGCCGTTCTGGCACCGGCGATCCGTGCTGCCGAGGAAGGGTTCCGCGTGACGCCGCGCGTCGCATTCGACTGGGCGGCCGGCGCGGAACGGCTCCGCCACGATCCCGCCGCGACGCAGCAATATCTGGCCGGCGGCGCCGCGCCGCGGACCGGAGACCTCTACCGCCAGCCCGCGCTCGGCGCCACGTTGCGGGGCATCGCAAGTCACGGAAGATCGGCCTTCTACGAGGGTGAGGTCGCCGCGGAGATCGTCGCCCATTTGCAGGATCTCGGCGGATTGCAGACCGTCGAAGATTTCGCGGCTCAGCGCTGCGACTATGTCGCGCCGATCTCCGCTTCCTATCGCGGCACCGACGTCTTCGAATGCCCGCCGAGCGGCCAGGGCATCATCGCGCTGATCATGCTCCGCACCCTATCCGGCTACGACCTCGCGAGTTCGCGGTGGAGCGAGGCGGATCGCATCCATCTGCTGGCCGAGGCGACCAAGGCGGCCTATGCGCTGCGCGATGCCTATCTCTGCGACCCGGCGTTTCACCAATTGCCCATCGAGGAATTCCTCTCCGAGGAGCGCGCCGCCCGGACCCGCGCGGCGATCACGCTCGAGCGAGCGTTGCCGGTCGCGCATTGGGAGGAGACCGCCCATCGCGACACGACCTACCTTTGCGTCGTCGACCGCGATCGCAACGCGGTCTCGCTGATCAACTCGATCTTCAACAGCTTCGGCAGCGGCATCTACGCGGCGCGTTGCGGCGTCCTGCTGCACAATCGCGGCTGCGGCTTCCGCACCACGCCCGGCCACCCGAACGCGATCGCGCCGCGCAAGCGGCCGATGCACACGATCATTCCGGCGATGGCGATGCGCGACGGCAAGGTGGCGATGCCGTTCGGCGTCATGGGCGCCGACTACCAAGCGGTGGGCCACGTCCATATCCTGTCCGAGATGCTCGATCGTGGCCGCGATCCGCAGGCGGCGATCGACGCGCCGCGCAGCCACGCCACCCCCGGCGCGCTGCTCCTCGAACCGACGATCCCCGAAGAGGTCGCCGGCGATCTGGCGCGTCGCGGCCACCGCATCGAGTGGGTGGAGACCCCGCTCGGCGGCGCTCAGGCGATCGAGATCGACTGGCAGCGCGGCGTGCTCACCGGCGCCTCGGAGCCCCGCAAGGACGGCTGTGCCCTCGGCTATTGACCAGTCGCGATTGCAATCCGCCGGCCGGACGCAACTCATTCGGCGGTTATGACGTTCCCCTTCACGTTGCCCATCCCGTTCGAAGGCTGGGGCGAAAACGTTTAGGAGGTTCCTGTGGGTCTAATCCTGCTCATCGTCGTCATCATCCTGCTGTTCGGCGGCGGCGGCTACTATGGCCATAGTCGCGGCTACTACGGCGGCGGTGGCATCGGCATCATCGGCGTGGTGGCAATCGTGCTGATCGTCTTCCTGCTCTTCGGCGGCGGTTATCACTACTGACCGTCCGCGTCTCACTGCGAGAATGAGAGGCCTGCCTTGCCGAGGCGGGCCTTTTTTTGACAAGTGACAATTTATTCATAGGTGTCTGTTAAATAAGACGGGCAACCTCCGGGGAAACGTTCGATGCTCGCGCGCCTGTCAGCCAATGTCCTGATCAAATCCGTGATCGCCGCCGCTGCGGCAGCGGTCATTCTCGTGCTCGCCATCAGCGGCTGGGAATCCTGGCAGCGCCTCGCCTCGGCAAGCCGGATCTCCCTGATCACCGACGCGTCGGGCTACGTTTTCAAGGCGATGGCCAATGTTCGCCTCGATCGCTCGTTCACCGAACGCAACCTGCGTCGCGGAGATGCCCTTCCCAGCTCCGAGAAGAACCAGGTCAAGCAGTCGCGTGACGCGGCCATGCCGGCGCTTCAGGCGGTGCTTGGCGAGATCGGCCGGGCCGACTTCCCCAGTGCCGCAAAGCTGGCCGCCGAGCTCAAGGGTAAGGTCGACGCCGTGGTAGCCTTGCAGGCGGAATCTTGGGATGCGCTCGACAAGCCGAAGGCGGCGCGACGCGAGGCGCTCGCGCAGGAATACGTCACGGCGACGACGGCCTTGGTCGAAAGCCTTGAACGCGCATCGGCGCAGCTCGCCGCCGCCGTCAAGCAGCAGGATGCCTTCATCGACGAGATGATCACCATTAAGCAGCTCGCATGGCAGGCGCGTGACGCCGGCGGCGACGCCTCGGTGCTGATCTCGAACAGCATCATAGCCGGCAAGCTTCCGGCCGACGGCGAGAAGAAATACATGCGCTTGACGGGCCGGATCGACGCCGCCTGGGCTTCCCTCCTCGAGGTCGCCTTCGGAACCAGCGTCCCGGCAAAACTTACAGATGCAATCGAGGCGGCGCAGAAGACCTTCTTCAGCGGCGATCTGGTCACCACGCGCGATCGGATCATCAAGCAGCTCGTCTCCGGCGAGCCGGTCGACGTGAAGGTCGAGAACTGGACGCCGCGATCGGTGGCATCGCTCGCCCCGGTTCTCGAGATCGCGGTGGCGGCGCTCGATGCTGCCCGGGAACGCGCCGATGGCGAGCAGACCGCGGCGCAGCATGCGCTGGTTCTGCAGCTCGGATTGCTGATTGCCGCCGTGCTACTCGCGGTCGGCAGCATGGTCGCGGTCACGCGGCGCGTCATGACGCCGTTGCGGAGGATCAAGGATGCGATGCTGCAGGTCGTCGCGGGCGATCTTACGGCGGAGGCGTCATTCGGCGTGCGCCACGACGAGATCGGCGCGCTCGCCGGTGCGCTGATCGCCTTCAAGACCGCGGCGCTCGAGAAGGCGCGGATCGAGGCGGAAGAAAAGACGCGGCATGCGCAGGCGGCGGCGCGGCAGCAGACGGTCGAAGGCCTGATCCACGAGTTCGAGACCCAGATGGGCGCGGCGCTCGGCGCGTTCGGCACCGCATCGGACGAGATGCGCTCGACCTCCGACCGCATCTCCTCGACGGTCGAGACCAGCAACCAGCAGGTCAAGACGGTCGTGACGGCGGCGGCCGAGGCCTCGCAGAACGTCCAGACCGTCGCGGCGGCGGCCGAGGAGCTCAGCGTCTCCAGCGTGCAGGTCAGCGAGCAGGTCGCCCGCGCCGCGAGCGTCGCCGAGCGCGCCGTCGGCGAGGCGCGCGCGACCGACGGCACCATCCAGGGCCTGCTCGGCGCGACCAACCGCATCGGCGAGGTCGTCAAGCTGATCAACGACATCGCCGGCCAGACCAATCTCCTGGCGCTCAATGCGACGATCGAGGCGGCGCGCGCCGGCGACGCCGGCAAGGGCTTCGCGGTCGTCGCCTCCGAGGTCAAGTCGCTTGCCAATCAGACGGCGAAGGCGACCGAGGACATCTCGGCGCAGATCGCCGCGGTGCAGAGCGTCACCAAGGAGGCGGTCGAGGCGATCCAGCGCATCGGCGGCACGATCGGCGAGGTCGGCGACGTCGCCAACGCGATCGCCGCCGCGGTCGACCAGCAGGGCGCCGCGACGCAGGAGATCACCCGCAACACCCACCAGGCGGCGCAGCGGACGGCGGAGGTCTCCGACAACATGTCGGGGCTTTCGGCGGGAACCGACGCAACCGGCGCCGCGGCGCACGGCGTCAAGGGGTCAGCCGAGGGCCTCGCCACCCAGGCCGAACGCCTCGGCGGCCAGGTCAACGACTTCCTCGCCCGGATCCGCGCAGCCTAGAACTGGTCGAGCGCGAAGCTCATCACCGTCGCGCCACCGCGAATTGCCGGAAGCAGCGCAGTGGCGGCCGGAAGGTACTGCTCGGCGTAGAAGCGTGCGGTGACGAGCTTTGCCGTGCTGAACGCCGGGTTGCCCTCGCGCGCTCCGAGACGGCGCTGCGCCGCCAGTGCGGCGAGCGCCATGACCCAGCCGCCGGCGACCGTGCCGAGCAGCTTGAGATAGGGCGTGGCGCCGGCGAGCGTCCGGGCCGGATCCGCGTCCCAGTTTTCGACGATCCAGCGCGTCGCCTCTTCGAGGGCATCGACCGCTTGCGTCAGATGCGTCCGGATCGCGGCGAGGTCGTCGCCGCGCGCCGCCGCGAGAAGGGTTGCGACGCCGCGCATCTCGGCGATCAGCGCCTGCGCCGCGGCGCCCTTGTCGCGCATCAGCTTGCGCCCGAGCAAGTCGTTCGCCTGAATGCCGTTGGTGCCTTCGTAGATCGGCGCGATGCGCGCGTCGCGGAGATGCTGGGCGGCGCCGGTCTCCTCAATGTAGCCCATGCCGCCGTGGACCTGCACGCCGAGCGATGCGACGTCGACGCCGAGATCGGTCGACCATGCCTTGACGACCGGGATCAGCAGATCGACGCGCAGCTGCGCCGCCTGGCGGGTCGCCGGGTCGGGATGACGGCGCGCGCGATCGATGCCGCCCGCGGTCACATAGGCGACGCCACGCATCGCCTCGGTCTGCGCCTTCATCGCCAGCAGCATGCGGCGGACGTCGGGATGGTGGATGATCGGCAACGGCGTGGCGCTCTTCGTGCCGACCGGGCGGCCCTGAATACGCGTGCGCGCATAAGCTAGCGCCTGCTGGTAGGCGCGCTCGGCGATCGCGACGCCCTGCAGCCCAACGTGCAGCCGCGCGTTGTTCATCATCGTGAACATGTACTCGATGCCGCGGTTCTCCTCGCCGATCAGGTAGCCGATCGCGCCGCCGCCGTCGCCATAGGCCATGACGCAGGTCGGGCTGGCATGGATGCCGAGCTTGTGCTCGAGGCTGACGGGCCGGAGATCGTTGCGCTGCCCCGGCGCGCCGTTCTCGTCGGGCAGGAACTTCGGCACGATGAACAGCGAGATGCCCTTGGTGCCGGGTGGCGAGCCCGGCGTGCGGGCCAGCACGCAATGGACGATGTTGTCGGCCCAGTCGTGATCGCCGTAGGTGATGAAGATCTTCTGGCCGGTGATGCGGTAATGGTCGCCGTCCCGGATGGCGCGGGTGCGCAGCGCGCCGACGTCGGAGCCGGCCTGCGGCTCAGTCAGCTCCATCGTCGCGGTCCATTCGCCGGAGATCAGCTTTTCGAGATAGAGGTGCTGCTGCTCGGTCGAGCCGTGCGCCTCCAGCATGTCGACGGCGCCGAGCGTCAGGATCGGACCCAGCATGAATGCCATGTTGGCGGCGATCCACATCTCCATGACCGCGGTCGAGAGCGCGATCGGCAGGCCTTGTCCGCCATGCTCGGGGGCAAAGGGCAGGGCGCTCCAGCCGCCTTCGACGTAGCGCCGATATGCCACCGGAAAACCGGCCGGCGTCCGCACGGCACCGTTCTCGAGAATTGCGCCCTCGCGGTCGCCCGTCGCGTTCAGCGGCGCCAGCACCTCGCCGGCAAGCTTGCCGGCCTCCTCGAGCACGGCGCCGACGAGATCGTCGCTCGCCTGCTCGTAGCCGGGCAGGGCGGCGATCTCGGGCAGTAACGCCAGCTCTTCGAGCGCGAAGCGGATCTCGGCGAGCGGTGCGGTGAACTCGGCCATGGGCGTCTCTCGTCCGTCTCGTGGTCGCGGCTTCCCACTATAGGCCCGTCTGCGCGTCCCTTCAGCCGTGATCGGACAGAGGGCAAAGTCGAAAAATTGTCTTGTTCCCGTAATGTTCGCGTATTACGCTGGCCGGCGATCGTAGTCTCGCGGAGAGATCGAGATGCCTTTCTTCGGCGTGCTGATGCTGGGTGCGCAGGTGCTGTGCGCGGTTCATGCGGGCAAGACCGGCCGCCCCTACTTCTGGATCATGCTGATCCTGGCGCTGCCCGGTGCCGGTATGCTGGCCTATTTCGTCGCGGAGATCGCGCCGGAGATCGTCGGTGGTCGGCGCGCCCGCTCCGCCGCGTCGGGCGTCGTCAAGCTGCTCGATCCTGAGAAGGGCTATCGCGAGGCGCTGCGCAACGTCGAGATCGCCGACACCACGGCGACCCGCGCGAGCCTTGCCGAGCAATGCTTTCGCAGTGGCCGGACCGACGAGGCGATGCAGCTCTATCGCGGTCTGCTGACCGGCATGCATGAGACCGATCCCGATTTCATGCTCGGCCTCGCCCGCAGCCATTTCGCTCGCGCGGAATTCGCCGAGGTGCAGGCGATCCTCGAGCGGCTGCGCGAGGCCAACGCTGCGTACCGCTCGTCAGAGGGTCATCTCCTTTACGCGCAATGTCTCGAGCGGCAAGGCGAAGTGGAGGCGGCGCTCTATGAATACGCCGCGCTCGCCGAATATTACCCGGGCCAGGAGGCGAAAAGCCGCTACGCCGCGCTG
>JAQGID010000274.1 GCA_028291405.1 Rhodospirillales bacterium
CCGCCTTTGCCGACGCGGCCCTTGCCGACCTCGAACTGCGGCTTGATGAGCGCGACGAGACGGCAGCCCGGCGCGGCGAGGGCGAGCGACGCGGGCAGCACGGTCTCGAGGCCGATGAAGCTGGCGTCGCAAACGATGATGCCGGGCGGTTCGGTGATTTCGTCGGCGGTGAGGTTACGGGCGTTGAACCGCTCGAGCAGGGTTACCCGCGGGTCCTGGCGCAGCCGCCAGTCGAATTGCCCGTGCCCGACGTCGATGGCGAAGACCCGCCGCGCGCCGCGCTGCAGCAGGACATCGGTGAAGCCGCCGGTCGAGGCGCCGATGTCGAGCGCCACGAGCCCGATCGGATCGATTTCGAAATGATCCAGCGCATGCGCCAGCTTGACGCCGCCGCGCGACACCCAAGGGTGATCGCGGCCGCGGCATTCGAGGGGAGTCTCGGCCGGCAGCATCTGGCCCGGCTTGTCGAGGCGCCGATCGCCGCTCCAGACGAGTCCGGCGATGGCATAGGCCTGCGCCTTGGCGCGGCTCTCGGCGAGGCCGCGCTCGACGAGCAGCGTGTCGAGGCGTTGTTTCGTGGTCATTGCTCGCTGCGGCCGAGGGCCGCGGCAGCCGGATCAGGCGGAGGCAGCCTTGTCCATCGTGCGGCCGAGCGCCGTCAGCGCGGTCTGGACGATATGACGGGCGTTCAGCCCGGCCTCGTCGTACTGCACCAGCGGCGCGTTGTGGTCGAGGAAGCGGTCCGGCAGGACCATCGGACGGATCTTCAGCCCGTGATCGAGCAGGCCGCGCTGTGCCAGATGCTGCAGCACGAGGCTGCTGAAGCCGCCGACGGAGCCTTCCTCGATGGTGATCAGCACCTCGTGGTCGCGTGCCAGGCGCTCGATCATCGCGGTATCGAGCGGCTTGGCGAAGCGCGCGTCGGCAACGGTGACGGAGAGCCCGTAGGCGCCGAGCTCGATCGCCGCCTTGACGCATTCGGCGAGGCGCGTCCCGAGGGACAGCAGGGCGATCGAGGTGCCCTCGCGGACGATGCGGCCGCGGCCGATCGGCAGGACCTGGCCACGCTCGGGCAGCGCGACGCCGGTGCCGTCGCCGCGCGGATAGCGGATCGCCGACGGGCGGTCGTCGATCGCCGCGGCGGTCGCGACCATGTGCGTCAGCTCGGCCTCGTCGGACGGCGCCATGATGACGAAATCCGGCAGGCAGCCGAGGTATGCCAAATCGAACGAGCCGGCGTGGGTCGCACCGTCGGCACCGACGAGGCCGGCGCGGTCGAGGGCGAAGCGTACCGGCAGGCGCTGGATCGCGACGTCGTGCACGACCTGGTCGTAGCCGCGCTGCAGGAAGGTCGAGTAGATCGCGCAGAACGGCTTGATGCCCTCGGTCGCGAGGCCGGCGGCGAATGTGACCGCGTGCTGCTCGGCGATGCCGACGTCGAAGCAGCGGTCGGGGAACTGCTCGGCAAAGAGGTTGAGGCCAGTGCCGGAGGGCATCGCGGCGGTGATCGCGACGATGCGGTCGTCGTGCCGCGCCTCCTCGATCAGCGCCTTGCCGAACACGTTCTGATAGCTCGGCGCCAGGGATTTCGCCTTGACCTGCGCGCCGGTGACGACATCGAACTTCACGACGCCGTGGTACTTGTCGGCGGACTGCTCGGCGGGCGGGTAGCCGTGGCCCTTCTTGGTCACGACGTGGATCAGGACGGGGCCCGGATTCTCGCTGTCGCGGACGTTCTTCAGCACGGGGAGGAGATGGTCGAGGTTGTGACCGTCGATCGGCCCAACGTAATAAAAGCCGAGCTCCTCGAACAGCGTGCCGCCGCCGGTGACGAAGCCGCGGGCGTATTCCTCGGCGCGGCCGGCCGCGGCGACGAGCTGCTTCGGGAAGTGTTTGGCCATGTCGCGGGCGATCTGCCGCAGCGACATGAAGGATTTCGAGGAGAGCAGCCGCGACAGATAGGCGCTCATCGCGCCGACCGGCGGCGCGATCGACATGTCGTTGTCGTTGAGGATGACGATCAGCCGGCTTTTCATGGCGCCGGCGTTGTTCATCGCCTCATAGGCCATGCCGGCGCTCATCGCACCGTCGCCGATGACGCAGATGACGTTGCGCTGGTCCTCGCCCTTGAGGTCGCGCGCCACGGCCATGCCGAGTCCGGCTGAGATCGAGGTCGAGCTATGCGCCGCGCCGAACGGGTCGTACTCGCTCTCCGACCGGCGGGTGAAGCCGGAAAGGCCGCCGCCGGTGCGCAGCGTGCGGATGCGGTCGCGCCGCCCGGTCAGGATCTTGTGCGGATAGGCCTGGTGGCCGACGTCCCAGATCAGCCGGTCGGTCGGGGTGTTGAAGGCATAATGGATCGCCACCGTCAGCTCGACGACCCCCAGCCCGGCGCCGAGATGGCCGCCCGTGCTCGAGACGGCGTCGATCAGCTCGGTCCGCAACTCGTCGGCGACTTGCCGCAAATCTTCCTCAGGCAGCTCGCGCATGTCGGACGGAATCGTGATCCGGTCGAGCAAAGGCGTCCGATTCGAGATGCGATGATCCTTACGATCCACGGTTCCGCTCCTTAGGCGCGCCTATTGATCACAAAATGGGCCGCTTGCCGGAGAAGTTCCGCTTTTTCCTCGAACAAATCAAGGTGGGACACCGCCTGGTCGATCAGCAGCTCCGCCTGGCTGCGCGCCCGTTCGACACCGAGAATCGAGACAAACGTTGCCTTTCCGGCGGCCGCGTCGCTGCCGACGGGCTTGCCGGTCTCGGCCGCCGAGCCCTCGACGTCGAGCAGGTCGTCGGCGATCTGGAAGGCCAGACCGAGGTCATGGGCATAGCCGCGCAGCGCGAGTCGCGCCTCCGCCGTCGCCTTGCCGAGGATTGCGCCGGCCTCGCAGGAGAAAGCGATAAGCGCGCCGGTCTTGAGCCGCTGCAGGCGTGTGATCGCGCCGATGTCCAGACTGGGATCGTTCTCGGCCAGGAGATCGATCATCTGGCCGCCGACCATGCCGCGGTCGCCGGCCGCCTGGGCCAGCGCCGTCACCAGCTCGCAGCGCACCGCCGGGTCGCCATGCGTATCGGGCTGGGCGAGGACCTCGAAGGCGAAGGTTAGCAGGGCGTCGCCTGCGAGGACCGCGGTCGCCTCGTCGAATTCCTTGTGGCAGGTCGGCCGGCCGCGGCGCAGATCGCTGTTGTCCATCGCCGGCAGATCGTCGTGGACCAGCGAATAGGCATGCACCAGCTCGACCGCCGCGGCGGCCTGCAGCGCGCTGCGCCGCGCCACCGAGAAGAGCTGCGCGCTGGCGAGCGCCAGGAAGGGCCGCAGACGCTTGCCCGGCGCCAGTGCCGAGTAGCGCATCGCCTTGACGACGCGCGCCTCCGGGCCGTCGGGCACGACGAGGTGGTGCTCGAGCAGCGCGTCGGTCAGCCGTGCGGCATCCGCCAGCGCTTCCGGGAAGGAGGACGCGGGGTCGAGAGGCAATTCAATCAAGTTTCGCCGGCTCCGTTGCAAGCGATCCATCCGGGGAGCGGACGATCTTGTCGATGCGCCCTTGTGCCTCGCCCAGCTTGTTCTCGCAATGCTGTTTCAGCTGGGCGCCGCGCTCGTAGGACTGGATGGCCTCGTCGAGCTTGCCCTTGCCCTCCTCCAGGCGCTTCACGATCTGCTCGAGTTCGGCGAGCGCGTCCTCGAAGCTCATGGCGGCAATATCTGGCGGCAGGGCGGTCTCGGTCATCATCTCGTCTGGAGCGGTGCAAAGTCTCTGAGTTTACGTCGGCAGCGGTCGGCCGGGCAACCTAATGTCGAAGTTATCCGGCCGCCGGCGCGGCGGCCATCAAAGCGCGAACATGCGCCGCAGCGCTCGCGCCGAGCGCTTGCAGATCGTAGCCGCCCTCGAGCGACGAGACGACGCGGCGACCGCACAGCCGCCCGGCGAGAGCCGCGAGTTGCCGTGTCACCCAGTCGTAATCGT
>JAQGID010000364.1 GCA_028291405.1 Rhodospirillales bacterium
TTGCTGCGGCACGGGCTTGCGCTGGCCGAGCTCGAGCCTTGCCGCCTCCATCAGATTGTCGAGGGCGCGGAGCTGCTGCGCCACCGCTCGCTGCGCCCGGTCGATGTCGGCGCGGTCGGCATCGTCCGGCCGCCGCCGCCACAGCAGGTCGAGCGTTCCGACGATCGTCTGCAGCGGCAGCTTCAGGTCATGGCCGATTCGCGCCATCATGCGCGTCTTCGTCGCGGTGGCAGTTTCGGCCCGATCGATCGCGGCGCGCAGTTGAGCGACGAGCGCAAGGTTCTGCTCGAGCGCCTGGTTGAAGATGCCGATGACGTAGCAGATCGACAGGGCGAACGCGCCGAAATAGGCGAGTCCCACGAGGTTGACCGGGGCGGCCGGCTGCATGACGAGATAGGCGCCGACGAGGACCGACAGAGCGGCGCTGAGTAGCCCCATGCGGATGCCGCCGAAGAAGGTCGCGAGGCCGATCGCGGGGAAGAAGACGAGGAACGGCAAGGGCTGCGGCAAGAATTTGGCGGAGATGAAGCGCAGCGCCGCCGCGATCACGAAGATTCCGACGGTGAAAGACGCTGCGAGCCACCGATGCCGCCGCAATCGGATGATGCCGGCGAGAACGCCCGAGGTGCTGTGGTCCATCTACCGATCGCGCCGATCCTTGGTGACGGCGGATTATGCCATCATCGGCCGACGTCTTGATATTGCTCAATCGATGCGCGAGACCGCAGATCCCTAAAATCACCGGAAAGCGCAGGCCAAGTCGCGTCAAGCCTCTGCCTGGCCGGCGAAGGCCGCGAGGAGTCCGCCCCATCCTTCGGGCGAATCGAGGGATTCGCGGACCGCGGCGGCCTTGTCGCCGAAGCGTTCGAGATGGCGGTGCTCGAGGTCGACGCGGGTCATGCCGTCGCCGTCGGGTAGAAACCGAATTTCAAGCTCGGTCACCAGCTCCGTGTCGAACTGCCATTGCGCATTGATCTGCCAAGCGAGCACGAGCCGGGCGGGCGGCTCCCACACCAGCACGCGACCCCATTGGCATTCCGATCCGTCGGCGCCGCGCTCAAACCAGCGGCCGCCGGCGCACGGCTCGATGATCGCCGCCACCATCGGCGAGGCATTGATCGAATGGCTGGGTTTCCACCAATGGCTCATCCGCTGGGTGAAGACTTCGAAGGCACGCGGCACCGGCGCCTTGACCTGAACGCTCTTGCGGACCGGCGCCGGTACGATCGTCTTCGTCATTCCTGGTGCTCCCCCGTGCTTTCGACCTCGGCCTTGAAATCGGCGAGCGCGCGATCCCAGAATTGGTCCAGCCAGGCGCGAATCGCTCCTAACCCGGCAGGGTCGATCTGATAGACCCGGCGCGCCCCGTCAGCATGGTCGCGGACCAGCCCGACCGATTTCAGGACCTGCAAATGCTGCGATACGGCGGGCCGGCTGACTGGCAGGAGAGCGGCGAGCGCGCCGACCGGCCGCGGCCCTTCGGCGAGCAGCTCGAAGATTCGTCGGCGAGTCGGATCGCCCAAGGCGGAAAGCGCAGTCGCTACGTTAGTCATAGCTAACGGTAAGTAAACGCTAACTTAAAGTCAAGCGGTCGCCGCCGAGCTTCAGCCGAATAGCGCGACGACGTTTCCCGGCGAGGGTTCCTTGATCAGCCGTGCGGCAGGTAGACGGATGATGACGGTAGTGCCGCGTCCGGCGGCGCTCGTCAGCTCCAGCGAGCCGCCGTGCAACTCGACCAGCCGCTTCGTCAACGGCAGACCGAGGCCGGTGCCCTCGGGCGGATGGCCCGAGCGATCGCGGGCCTGGGCGAAGGGCTCGAGTACGCTCAGCCGGTCCTCCTCGGCGATGCCGATGCCGGTATCGGATACCGTCAGCAACAGATCGCCGTCCGCCGCGAGCGCCGTTGCGATGGTGATCTGGCCGCCGGCCGGGGTGAACTTGACCGCGTTCGTGACGAGGTTGAGCAATGCTTGACGCAGCCGCCGCTCGTCGCCGACGACGGAGTCGACGGCCTTGCACGACGTCAGCAGCGTCAAGCCGGCGCGCTCGGCTCGCGGGGTCAGCATGCGGACGACGAATTCGACGCTTGCGGCGATGTCGACCGGCTCCTCGTCGAGCTCGAGCTTGCCGCTTTCTGCCTTGGCATGGTCCAGCAGGTCGTTGATGAGCTCCAGCAGGTGCTGGCCGCTGCTGCGGATATCGCCGGCGTACTCGCTGTATCGCGGGTGGCCGAGCGGTCCGAAGATGGCGCGCTCGATGAGATCCGAAAAGCCGATGACCGCGTTGAGCGGCGTGCGCAATTCGTGGCTCATGTTGGCGAGGAAGCTGGATTTCGCGCGATTGGCGGTTTCGGCCTCGATCTTGGCGCGGCGCAACTCCTCGGCAGCGGCCTCGCGGGCGCCGACGTCGCGGACAACGCTGACGATCTCGCGTTCGCCGGTTGCCGCATCGACGGTCAGGCGCATATTGCCTTCGATCCAGACATAACTACCGTCCTTGCGGCGCTGGCGGGCGAGGGCGATCGCCATCTCGCTGCCGGAGCGCAGCCGCGTGAAGGCGGCCTTCATCGCCGCAAGATCGTCGGGGTGGACGCGCGACGCGGCATGCGTCCCGAGCAACTCGGCGGGCTCGTAGCCGAGCAGCGTCCGACACGCCGGCGATAGATAGCGCCGCACCCCGTCGACGCTGGTGCGGACGATCATGTCGGTCGAGTTGTCGGCAAGGATGCGATATTCCCGCTCGCTCTCCCGTGCGTTGCGTTCGGCGCGATCGCGGCGGCGAAGCTCCGAGAGGAAGAGCGCGACCAGCAGCACCGCGACGGCGATCAGGCCGAGGATGCCGGTTCCGACGATGAGTGCCTTCTGCCGCCATTCGGCAAAGACCCGATCTTCCGACAGCGAGATCGCGACGACGAAGGGGAGGTCGCCAATCCGCCGATAGACAAAGATGCGGTCGATCGCCTCGATGACGCCGCTATCCGCGAAACGGCCGTGCCTTGCCCGCTGCAGGTCCTGCCACAGCGCTGCGCCGCTGAGGGAGCGGCCGGTGTCCCCATCCACGTAAGGCTTCCGGAGTACCAGCGTCTTGTTGGTATGGAGCAGCGAGATAGCAGCGTCATAGCCCGGATCGACGGCGTCGAACATCTCTCGAAAGAGATCGAGGCGCAGGGTGCCGACGACGGCCCCGGCGAAGCTCCCGTCGGGATGCTCCATTCGGCGGCTGATCGCGATCGTCCAGCCGCCGGTAAGCCTCCCGACGAACGGGGCGCTGACGAAGAGGCCGGCATGCGGGTTGTCGCGATGGATCGTGAAATAGTCGCGGTCGGCGAAATTTGCGGTGCGCGGATTCTTCGACATCGAATCGATGACGACGTCGCCCTGCTCGTCGAGGGCGATGACCCCGCCGAGATGCCGCGCCGTCGTGGCGCGATCGAACAGGATCAGATCCCGCTCGGGCTTGCTGACCGACCAGATGTAGTCGAGTTTCAGCCCGTCGATCACGGCCTGCAGCGAGAGATCGTAGACCTCGATGTTCCGCTTGATGTCGGTTGCGAAGGCGGCGGCGATATTGTCCGACGAACGGACCGCGTTTTCTCGTGCCGCGCGGTGCGCGTCGTAGAGCATCCAGGCGGTGATCGCGACCACGCTGACGACCACGAAGGCGACGGCTGCGGTCAGGAGCCAGACGCGTCGGTCGTCCCTTGCTGTACGAGTTCCGTGGCCGATGTTCGGCTGCAACGCGGCGATCCCTCACTTAGGCCGTCGTGCAGGTTTGCATGAATTGGTGAATTAATTCTCAACAAGAAAATGACCTGGAGCGGGAGATAGAAGAAGCCCGCCGCTCGCAACGAGGGCGAGCTTCCAGTGATGACCCGACGATTACGAATTCTTCAGGCCGAGGATTTGCATCCGTTGCTGATGCAGATCTCGCATCTGCTTGCCGATCTCGTCGTACTTGGCCTTGTCGGTGGCGCTCAGCTGTTCGTATTTCTGGTGCACTTCGGCGTGACGCTTCTCTCGCTCGGCACGGGTGTAATGATGATGGGCGCCGGTGGCGACGCCGCTCGACGTGCTGGGCGTCGTGGCGCTGTCGGCGTCGGGCGTCGCGGTCTGCGCGATCGCGAGGGCCGGGAGGAGGGCGATGGCGGCAGCGACGATCGTTGTACGAATACGCATTGGATTTCTCCATTGATGGTGGTGCCAGTTCTAAGCGGGAGCGCTGCGCGCCATTCCTTTCCGGCGGATTAACTCGCTGTCATCCGGTGCATCAATGGATTTCCGGCTCCTTGGTAGGGGCGTCGCCGGCCAGGAAGTCGAAGTCGCAGCCGCGGTCGGCCTGGCCGACGTGGTCGGCCCACAGCAGCCCATAGCCGCGTTCGTAGTGCGGCGGCGGCGGCGTCCACGCCGCGCGACGCGCCGCGATCTCGGCGTCATCGAGGACGAGGCGCAGCGACCGGGCAGCGACGTCGAGTTCGATCAGATCGCCGTCGCGGACCAGCGCGAGCGGGCCGCCGACATAGGATTCCGGCGCGACGTGCAGCACGCAGGCGCCATAGCTGGTGCCGCTCATCCGTGCGTCCGAGATCCGCAGCATGTCGCGCACGCCCTGCTCGAGCAACGATTTCGGAATTGGCAGCTGGCCCCATTCCGGCATCCCCGGCGCGCCCTGCGGTCCGGCGTTCTGCAGCACCAGGACGGAATCGGCGGTGGCCCCGAGCGCCGGGTCATCGATCCGCGCCGCCATGTCGTCGTAGTCGCGAAAGACGATCGCCGGTCCGCGGTGCTTGAGGAAGCGCGTCTCCATCGCAGCAGATTTGATGACGGCGCCATCGGGCGCGAGATTGCCGCGCAGCACGGTCAGCCCGCCCTCCGCCTGCAGCGCGCTGGCGGGCGAGCGGATGACGTCATCGTTGAAGATCTCGGCATCCGCGAGGTTCTCGCCGAGCGTCATGCCATTGACGCTGCGGCAGCCGGTGTCGAGCAGCGGCAAGATCTGGCGCAACAGCGCTCGCAGCCCGCCGGCGTAATGGTAATCCTCCATCAGATATTTGCCCGACGGCCGTAAATTGGCGAGCACTGGCGTTTGCGTCGAGAGCTCGTCGAAGCGGTCGAGCGGCAGCTCTATTCCCGCGCGCCCCGCCATCGCGACGAGATGGATGATCGCGTTAGTCGAGCCGCCGAGCGCCATCAGCGTCGTGATCGCATTGTCGAAGGCGGCTGGCGTCAGCAGGTCGCGCGGCTTCACATCCTGCCAGACCAGCTCGACGATCCGCCGGCCGCTCTCGGAGGCCATCCGCGAATGCCCGGAATCGACCGCCGGGATCGACGAGGCACCCGGCAGGGTGAGGCCGAGCACCTCGGTGATCGCCGCCATCGTCGAGGCGGTGCCCATGGTCATACAGGTTCCGGCCGAGCGTGCGACGCCGTCCTCGACGCCGATGAAATCCGCCTCGTCGATCGTGCCGGCACGCAGCTCGGCCCAGTATTTCCAGACGTCAGTTCCGCTGCCCAGCGTCTTGCCTGCCCAATTGCCGCGCAGCATCGGGCCGGCCGGGACGAAGATCGCCGGAATGTTCATGCTGGTCGCCGCCATCACCAGGCCGGGGACCGTCTTGTCGCAGCCGCCGAGCAGCACGGCGCCGTCGACGGGATTGGCGCGCAGCAGCTCCTCGGCCTCCATCGCCAGCAGGTTGCGGTACATCATCGCCGACGGCTTCATGAAGATCTCGCCGAGCGAGGTCGCCGGCATCTCGACCGGGAAGCCGCCAGCCTGCCAGACGCCACGCTTCACCTCCTCGGCGCGGTCGCGGAGATGGCGGTGGCACGAGTTCATCTCGCTCCAGGTGTTGATGATGCCGATGACCGGTTTGCCGGCGTAATCCTCATCGCCGTAGCCGAGCTGTTTGGTGCGCGAGCGATGCGTCGAGCTGCGCAGCCCGGGGGCCGCGTACCAGCGCGCGCTGCGGAGTTCGGAATATTGCTTGCGTGTCGTCTCGTTCATGCGCGCCGCCTCCCGTTGTGGGTTCGGCGCCAGTGAAGGCGGTGCGCGCTAGGCTGTCAATCGCCAGCCCGTCGGACGAAGTCCCCAGACGGCAGCGGGGAACGCGTCAGGCGCAGCCGCGCGGCTCGAGATACTCGAGATCCGCGTCGCGGGCGATGAGGTGCTGCGCGTCGCGCAGCGGCACCATCACCAGCGCGCCGGGGCGGAAGTCGCGATCGGCCAAAGCGCGATCGACCGCGGCGAGGGCGCGCAGGATAGTGTTGGCGTCGTTCTGGCCGAGCAGCCGGGAGACGAGCGCGAGCTCGGTGACCAGCCGGTCCTGCGTCCGAATCGACAGTGACGTCATGATCTCGATCAGCGTATCGATGCCGCTCGTCAGCACCTCGGCGCCGTCGGCAATACGCTCGGCGTCAACGGGAAAGCGCAGCCGCGGCGGTGACGGCTTGAGCTCGCCTGCGATCTCGAGGGCCCAGGTGCGGACCGCGTCGAGATAGATCGGACGGTGACGATTGTGGTGGGTGCATGCAGTGGCGGCGACCGTCGAGGCGAGGGCGGCGATGCGCTCCTCTTCCGTAAGGTTCAGCGCCTCGAAATCGGCCATGATGTCGCGCAACCGATCTTCGGTCGCGCTTCCCACTGCCCTCAGGGCAGTGCTGATGGTTTCGGCGAGCGTGGTCATAGTCCTTCTCCGCGAGGCTGCGACGCGGATATTTGAGGAATAAGTCTTAACAATACGTTTCACACCCAACACGGGTGAAATTATTCAAGGGATATTAACGTTACAGGCGAATATCCACTCTAAACGATTACTATGACCAGATAAATAACCAACAAGTAGAATATGATAGAAGAGGCGATCGGCGCCTGACCCGTTATCGATCTCTTAACTAGATTGGGCGTGTACTTGCGGTTCCGCTGCGACTGGCGACCGATGGAAGCGAGCGCGGCATGACGGAGCCACTACCAACGCGAGAAGCGAGCGATGACCGGACACAGCACTGCCCTCAAGGATCGCCATCTCGAGCAGACAACGACGATGTCGCTCAAGCGCGAGCCGGCGTGCTTCGCCTTCCTGTGCAGCCATTCGATCACGGCGCCGATGCCGATCGACTCGCTGAACCTCGATCTTGCATCTGCCGATTACTTCGAAGGGCGGGCATCGCTGTGGACGACGTTGGAGATTCGCTCCGGCGCGACCGACGACCGTCCGGTGGCGGTGCTCGGCTTCGACGAGGCCTTCCTGCGCCCATTCACGCGCGCCCTGATCGAGGCGGCGACGACGCGCACCGCCTTCCGCATGACCATCGTTCCCGCGGCGACGCGGCCCGGCCGCCATCGCGTCGTCGAATACGTCACCGGCCCCGGCGAACCCCTGCGCGAGATCGTCCTTACGCCGCACGAGAACGTCGTCCTGATCGGCGCCGCCCTCGGCGGCGACAGTGTGGAGGAGACGCTTTTTCAGCTGCCGCGCTCGGACACTTTCCTGCGCGGTTTCGCCAAGATGAGCTTTCAGGCGGACCAGATGCTGCGCGACACGCTGACCGAGATGGAGCGCTTCGCGCGCGGCCGGACGACCCCCGCCGCCGAGTAGCGTCACGGCCCTCACGCGCCGCAGCGAGTTGGTCGTCAAATCCCGACGGTGCCGAAGAACATGCCGTAGCCGGGCAGGGTGACGCTGTTTCCTGTCACCGCGCAGGCGAAGCCATGGCCTTGCAGCGCCGTGACGTCGGCAGGCAGGGCAAAATGCGCTGGCGTCGGTCCGAGGTTGCAGGCGACCATCAGCCGCTCGTCGGCGCAATGCCGCTCGAAGCCGAAGAGCGGCGGGGGCAAGTCGACCGAGGCAAGCTCGCCGGCGAGCAGCGCCGGGTGGTGCTTGCGCCAGCGCAGCACGCGGCGCAGCGCGTTGAGCGGTGACTCCGGATCGGCCTCCTGACAGTCGACGGCGAGGCTGCGGTGCCGCACCGGCACCGGCAGCCAGGGTGCCGCGCCGCTGGTGAAGCCGGCATGCGGCGCGCCGCCGCGCCATGGCATCGGGGTTCGGCTGCCATCGCGGCCGCGGAAGGCCGGATGATAGGCGATGCCGAAGGGATCGCGCAGATCGGTAAATTCGAGCTCCGCCTCAGGGAGGCCGAGCTCCTCGCCCTGGTAGAGACAGGCACTGCCGCGTAGCGACACCAGCAACCCCATCATGAGCCGCGAGAAGTCGCGGTCGTCGCCATCGTCCGCCGTCTTCCAACGGCTCACCGGCCGCTCTGCGTCGTGGTTGCCGAACGACCAGCAGATCCAGCCCTCGGGATTGCCGGCGGCAATCTCGTCGAGCGTTCGCCGCAGCCCGTCCGCGGCGAGCGGCTCGCGCAGCAGGCGCAGCGTATAGCCCATGTGCAGGCCGCCATTGGCCGAGTAGTCGAGCAGCCGGCCGAAGGCGCCGGGCTGGCTCGAGACCTCGCCGAGCGTCACCGTTCCGGGCGTCCGGTCCATGGAATGGCGGATGCGGCGCAGCAGCTCGTTGGTGTCGGGGTGCAGCATGTCATGAATATGATGCTGTAGCCCGAAGGGCTTGACCGGTGGGCCGTTCGGCGACGGCAGCGCCGGGTTGTCGCGAAGCGCGGCGTCGTGCAGCAGGAAATCGACGGCGTCGAGGCGGAAGCCATCGACACCGCGCGCCAGCCAGAACGCGCCGGCGGCGAGCACGGTATCGACCACCGCCGGGTTGCGTAGATTGAGCTTCGGCTGGCACGCGAGGAAATGGTGCAGGTAATATTGCCGGCGGCGCGCGTCCCAGCTCCACGCGCTGCCGCCGAACACCGACAGCCAGTTGTTGGGCGGCGTCCCGTCGGGTTTGGCGTCGGCCCAGACGTACCAATCCGCCTCGGCGCCGACGCGGCTCGCGCGGCTGGCGACGAACCAGGGGTGCTGATCCGAGCTGTGGCACCACACCTGGTCGATCAGCACGCGCAGGCCGAGATCATGGGCACGCCGCAGCAACTGGTCGAAATCCGCGAGCGTCCCGAAGGTGGGGTCGACGGCGCAATAATCCGCGACGTCATAACCGAAATCCTTCATCGGCGAGGTGAAGAACGGCGATAACCAGATCGCGTCGACGCCGAGGGAGGCGATGTAGTCGAGCTTGCCGACGATCCCCGGCAAATCGCCGATCCCGTCGCCGTTACTGTCGAAAAAGCTCAAGGGATAGATCTGGTAGATGACCGCGCCGCGCCACCATTCAATGCCGTCGCGCGGTTTCGCAGGGGCGTTGCGGACCAGGTCGGCGACGTCGGAATACGGGTTATACATTCTCGCGCGTGCCCTCGATCGACGCGGCCGGAATCACCTTCCCGCCGTGACGGTTAATTTATGGTGTCGCGGCTAACCGCAACCCGTAGCGACAGAACCGCAAAATCCGCAAACGCTAAAGGCGATTGTTGGAACCCTCTGATTCCAAGGCGTTTTCGGTGCACGGTCGAGCAATCGACCTAATGATCTGGGGGAGGAACACGACTTCCCGAGTCGCGGAGCAACTGTGCAATGGTCGATTTCTTGAGCATGCTCGACAAGCTCTTGGCGGCGGCTCCGACGCTGCTCTCCGAGCGCGCGTTGTCCCGGCAGCGCGAGCTCGGGACGCGGCGGCGCTGGTCGGAGGCTTTGCATGCGATCTATGACGAAGTGCTGAAAGAGCCGGTCCCCAGCCGGCTGGTCGAGATGGTGCGACGCGAGCGGTCGCGAAAAAACTGAGGCGCACCAAGCGCGCGGCAATCGAACCTGCAGCGCCGAATCGCAGTTGCCAAACCTCCAAGGCGGCGGGATTCTTCGGCATCAGGCGCCGCGCAGGGCGTCGCTGGGAGGACGCCATGAGTTTCTCGATCCGCTCCGCCGTGGCCATCGTTCTGACGGCCATCATGGCCGCCGGGATCGCACCGTTGCCTGCCATGGCGGAGCAGCCCGGCTGGGATGCGGTCGTCGCTGCCGCGAAGCAGGAGGGCAAAGTCGTCGTCTACAACGCGACGCACGGCACGCCCTACTATCTCGCGGTCGTCAAATCCTTCGAGCAGACTTACGGTATCAAGGTCGAGACCCTCGATTTGCGGGCCAGCGAGCTGACGGAGCGGATCCGCGCCGAGCAGGCCGCGGGCCGCTACCTCGGCGATCTCGAGCAGCATGGCACCGCCGTGATCGAGCGCCAGACCCGCGACGGGATCCTCCAAGCGCATGGCGACATTCCCAACGTCAAGAATCTCCGCGAAGCATTCCCTGCGACGGCGATCACCGTCCCGGCCTGGGTGCAGGCCTACGGTGTCCTCGTCAATACAGCGCTGGTCAAGCCGGCCGATGAGCCCAAGACTTGGCACGATCTTCTCGACCCCAAGTGGGCAGGCAAGATCCTCTCCGACGATACGCGTGCGATCGGCGGCGGAAATACGATGTTCGACGTCCTCTACATCAAGTACGGCGATGACTTCGTCCGCCGTCTGGCGGCGCAGAACCTCTTCTTCAGCCGCGACCAGCTGGCCGACGCCCGCCGCGTCGCGCGGGGCGAGTATCCGCTCTACATCCCCCAGCTCTTCGCCTATGCCTCGAACCTCAAGGGTCTGCCGGTCAAGGTCGTCGTGCCCGAGGACGGCAGTCCTTACGTGCTGATCAACTCGGCGATCCTGACCAACGCGCCGCATCCCAACGCGGCGCGCGCCTTCATGAACCATTTCATCGAACGCGAGTCGCAGCTGATCTACGCCAATGCCTGGATGGTGCCGGTGGTCGACGGCGTCATCGATCGCGCCGATCCGGAGGCGAGGCGCCTCGTCTCGACCAAGCTGATGGGCGAGACGCCGCCTGATCGCCAAGAGGAGCTGCTGCAGTTCGCGGTGAAGGTCTTCGCGAAATAACGTGGGAAGCCACGGGCCGCGGCGGCGGCAGTGGGATATTTTGTGGTTGCCGGCCCGGCCGTCGACGCGCACAAATCGGCACTTCTGCAGTGCCGTCGATCCGCCGCGTGCCGTCGTCTTCCTGACGGCAATGCACAGGGACACCAGAGGAGATCCAATGCGCCTTAAGACCAGCCTGGCAGCGATTCTTGCCGCCGCCGTAATGTCGGCTGCTTCGGCTGTTCCGTTTCCGGCCGCTGCGCAGGCGGACGACTGGAGCAAGGTCGTTGCCGCGGCGAAAGACGAAGGCAAGGTCGTCGTCTACAACTCGGCGCTCGGCGCACCCTATTACGCGACGGTCGTTAAGGCCTTCGAGCAGAAATACGGAATCAAGGTCGAGACGCTCGATTCGCGCGCCAGCGAGCTCAGCGAGCGGATCCGCTCCGAGCAGGCTGCCGGTCGCTTCCTCGGCGATCTCGAGCAGCACTCCACCTCGACGCTCGAGCGGCAGATCCGCGAGATCGGCTCCGTCCAGCCGCACGGCGACATTCCGAACGCGAAGAACCTGCGCGAGCCCTTCGTCGCGACCGACATGTGGGTCCCGGCCTGGGTCCAGGCCTACGGCATCCTCGTCAATACCAGCCTCGTAAAACCGGCCGACGAACCGAAGAACTGGCACGACCTGCTCGAGCCGAAGTGGAAGGGCAAGATCCTCTCGGACGACACCCGCGCCCTCGGTGGGGGCAATACTCTTGCATCGGTGACCTACCTGAAATACGGGGAGGATTTCCTCCACCGGCTCGCCGCCCAGGATCTCGTCTTCAGCCGCGATCTTCGCGCCGATGCCCGGCGCACGGCGCGTGGCGAGTATCCGATCTACATCCCGCAGATGTTCGCCTTCGCCTCGGACCTCAAGGGTCTGCCGGTCAAGGTCGTCGTGCCGGAGGACGGCGCCCCCTACGTGCCGATCAACAACGCGATGCTGAAGAACGCCCCGCATCCCAATGCCGCGCGCGTCTTCATGAACCATTTCCTCGAAGTCGACTCGCAGCTCGCCTATGCCAACGCCTGGATGGTGCCGGTCGTCGAGGGCGTCATCGAGAAGGCCGATCCCGATGCCAGGCGCCTCGTCTCGACCAAGCTCATGGGCGCGACCCCGTGGGACCGCCAACAGGAGCTGATGGAGCTTTCAGTCAAGATCTTCACGAAATGAGCGAGCCTGCGGCACCGCCGCCGACCGCTGGCGGAATCGACTGCGACATTCATCCCGGCGTGCCGGGGATGAAGGCGCTGCTGCCTTATCTCGACGAGTATTGGCGCGAGAATTTCGTGCTGCGCGGTATCGACCGCATCAATTTCGACATGACCTCCTACCCGCCGAGCGCGCCGCTCTCGGGACGGCCCGACTGGCGCCCGGCCAAGGGCAACCCAGGCAGCGACTTCGCGATGATGCAGCGCCATGCGCTCGACCGGTTCGGAACGCGCTTCGCGATCTGCAACCCAATCCACGGTGCCCAGGCGATGTTCAACGACGACATGGCGGCGATGATGTGCCGTGCCGTCAACGACTGGCTCGCCAAGGAATGGCTCGACCGCGAGCCACGGCTGCGCGCCTCGATCCTCGTGCCGGCGCAGAGCCCCGAGCTCGCGGTCGACGAGATCGACCGCCTCGCCGGCGACGACCGCTTCGTCCAGGTGCTCATGCTGGTCATGGGGGACATGCCGCTCGGCAAGCGGCAATACTGGCCGATCTATGCCGCCGCCGAGCGGCATGGCATGCCGATCGGTATCCATGCCGGCAGCAACTACCGCCATGCGCCGACGCCGATCGGCTGGCCGTCGTATCTCCTCGCCGATTACGTCTCCTATGCCAACGGCTTCGAGAGCGCGCTTCTCAGCCTGATCGCCGAAGGCGTCTTCAGTAAATTTCCGGCGCTCAAGG
>JAQGID010000365.1 GCA_028291405.1 Rhodospirillales bacterium
CGCGGCGACGTGCTGCGGCCGTTGTCGCTCAGCCAGGCGATCCTCGCGCATGGCGTCACCGACATCGTCCATACCGCGGCCAATCCGATGCTGACCTTGGGCGCGCAGCAGGACCCCTTCGCCGCGATCCAGCTCAACGTCATGGGCACGGTCAACGTCCTCGAGGCGGCGCGGGTCCACGGCATCCGCCGCGTCGTCGTCGCCAGCTCGAACGTCCTCAACCATTACCTCGCCGGCGGCGCCGGCGACGATCCCGATTCGCCGATCGCCGAGGAGGCGTTTCCGCGGCCGACAACCTTCTATGCCACGACCAAGCAGACGATCGAGAACCTCGGCCTCAATTACGCGAGCTGGTGCGGCGTCGATTTCGCCGCGGTGCGCTACGGCGCTGTCGCCGGGCCGTGGCGCGGCCGCGGCGGCGGCGGGCCGAGCAACGTCTTTCGCGACGCGGTGGTGAACGCACTGGAGGGACGCGAGGCGGTGGTCCCCGCCGGCGCCATGGAGTGGGTCTATGCCAAAGACGCGGCGAGCGGCACCGTCGGCGCGCTGCGCGCCAAGGATCTGAAGACGCGGATCTTCAATCTCACGATGGGAAGGCTGACGACGCCGGAAGACTTCGCCGCGGCGATCACGGCGAGCATTCCGGGCGCGCGGGTCCGCGTCGAGACGCCGACCGAGACGAACGTCTCGACGAAGAACATGCTGCGGCCTTCGGACCTCCGCCTCGCGAAGGAAGCGCTCGGCTATGTGCCGCGCTACGACATGAGCGCCGGCGTCCGCGACATGGTTGCCTGGTGCCGAGCTCACCCCGGCAAAATCGGCAGCCCGTGAAACGCTCCTGCCGGCGCCGGTGTTTCGATTCCAGAGCCGTTTTCGAACGGGACGGCGCGGGATCGATCAGAGGAGGAGGGCGTCATGGCGCGAGGCGACAAGTCGAAATACACCGACAAGCAGGAGCGCAAGGCCGACCATATCGCCGAGGGCTACGAAAAGCGCGGCGTCTCGGAGAAGGAGGCCGAGCGGCGCGCCTGGGCGACGGTCAACAAGGACGACGGCGGCGGCAAGAAATCCGGGTCCGGCCGCGGCGCGCACACCGGTCATCCGGCGGCCCACAAGGGCGGCAAGACCGGCGGGGCGGCGCCGTCGCAGCGCACCGCGGCGCAACGCTCGGAGTCGGCGAAAAAGGCCGCCGCGACGCGCAAGCGCAACGCCGAGCACGGGCAGCACGCCAGCCGCTAGGGAGTCATGGCATCGGAAGCCCGGCGGCGTTCTCGCGCGGCCGGGTCTCCGGCATCCCGAAGAAGACCAGCGCCGTCGCGAGGAGCCCAATCCCGGCGAGGCTCATGAAGGCGGTCGGGTCGCCGAACCGATCGCCGATCGAGCCGGCCAACGCCGTGCTGAGCGTCGCGCCGACGCCGATCGCAACGCCGACGAAGCCGAGCGACAGGCTGAAATGTCCCGAGCGGCTGGCGATGTCGCTCGTCACCAGCGGCACCATGATTCCGAAACACGCCGCTGCGATGCCGTCGAGCACCTGGAACGAGACGATCACGAAGGGGTCGTGCACGACGGCGAACAACAGCCCTCGCAGGGGCAGCATCGCGAATCCCAGCAGCAGCACCGGCCGGCGCCCGCGCCGCTCGGCGAGCCGCCCGATCGCCGGCGCGAGCAGCGCGACGACCATCTGCGGCAGGACGATGCAGGCGGCGATCAGCAGGCTCGCCCGGTCGGCGGCGCGTTGCGTCAGGTTGGAGGCGGCGAGCGGCAGCATGGCGCCGTTGGCGAGGGTGAAGAGGGCGGTGCAGCCGGCGAACATCAGCAACTTCGGATTGGTGAGGATCTTCCGGACGTCCTGGCGCTGCGGCGATTTGCTGCACGGCGATGGTGCGACTTTCGCGCCGACGCCGTTCAGTCGGGCCAGCGGCCCCAGCGCGATGAGCGCCGGCAGCGTGAGGACGGCGGTCAGGACGAAGACCGCGCGGTTCGAGACATAGTAGCCGCAGGCGCCCATCAGCGCCGCGCCGATGCCGTTGCCGATCGAGGCGAAGCGGGCGTTGCGCCCGAGCCTGATGCCGAGCCTCGTCTGCCCGGCGACGATGATGCTGATCGCCGCGACCGCCGGCCCCAGCGTGCAGCTCGAGAACCCATGCAGGATCTCGGCGAGATAGACGAAGAGCGGGTCCGGCCGGATCGCGAGGAGAAGGGCGCTGACCGCGAAGGCGATGACGCTGGCCGCGGCGACCTTGGCCTTGCCGGCGATAGCATCGACGACCGCTCCCGCCGGCGCCTGGCTCAGCATCGCGGTGAGGGTGCCGAGGCCGAGCGCGAAGCCGATCGCGGTCTGGGTCCAGCCCTCGGTCGTCAGATAGACGGCGATGAACGGACCGAAGCCGGTCTGGATATTGGCGATGAAAAGGTTGAACCAGTCGAGCGCCCGGTCGGCCGTGCCGGCCGATCCGGGGCTACGCCGCAACCGCAGGAGGGTGGGATTCATTTCTCCGGAGGAGCAGGCTGGGGCGAGGTAGGCTCGGGCGCCGCAGACTCGGGCGCCGCAGACTCGGGCGCGGCAGGCTGGGAGGGAGCAGGCTGGGACGCAGGAGGCTGGGGCGCAGGAGGCTGGGGCGCAGGAGGCTGGGGCGGCGGTGGCGGTTCGACGACCACCGGCGTCGGCGCCGGCGGCTTGTATTCCGGCGCCGCCTGCAGGTCGGCGCGGCCGAGCGACAGGGTGACCGGCGACGTCTTGTTGCTCGGGTTGAACTGGAGCAGATGCCAGTCGATCGCGATCTTGCGGTTACCGACGCCGAGGAAGCCGCCGAAGTCGATCACCGCGGCGCGCGGCACGCCGTTCTCGTCGACGATGACGTCGACGACCAGCCCCATGTCCTCGCTGGCCGGGCCATGCACGTGCTTGCCGAGAATGCCGATCGCGTCGGTCTGGGCGATCGGCGCCACCTTGGGCGCCGGCGGCAAATCCTTCGCCGGCGGCGGCGTCGGCGCAGCTGGCGGGGTTGGCGCAGGCGGCGGCGTGGTTGCCGGGGGTGGTGCCGGGGCGTCCTTCGTCGCTTCCGGTTGGCTTTCCTGCTGCGCCGTCGCGCCGGCCGCACCGAGCAGCAGCGCTGCGAGGAGCGCTGCGCCACGCAGTCCCTGCCTCACGGTTGCGTCGCCGCAGCGAGCTGGCGTTGGTACATGCGGCTGTAATGGCCCTGGCGGGCGAGGAGCTCCGCCGGCGCGCCGTCCTCGACGATTTTGCCGTTCTCGATCACCAGGATGCGGTCGAAGGAATCGAGGGTCGAGAGCCGATGCGCGATCGCGATGACCGTCCGCCCGTCGAGGAGGCGCATCAGCGCCTGCTGGATGAGCTGCTCCGATTCGGTATCGAGGGCCGAGGTCGCCTCGTCCAGCAGGATGATCGGCGCGTCGCGCAGGAAGGCGCGAGCGATCGCCAGCCGCTGGCGCTGGCCGCCCGAGAGGTTGACGCCGCGCTCGCCGACCATCGTGTCGAAGCCCTGCGGCAGGGCGGCGATGAAGGCGCTGCAAAAGGCTGCATCGGCGGCATGATAGACCTCCTCATCGGTCGCCTCCGGCTTGCCGTAGCGCAAATTATCCAACACCGAGCGATGGAAGAGGGCGATGTCCTGACTGACGAC
The DNA here is from genome assembly GCA_028291405.1 of Rhodospirillales bacterium. Lineage (GTDB taxonomy): Bacteria > Pseudomonadota > Alphaproteobacteria > ATCC43930 > CGMCC-115725 > URHD0088. Next base: position 3,648 of record JAQGID010000365.1, read on the forward strand.
GGCGATCTGCTGGCGCAGACTTTCCTGCGTCACCTCGGACAGCTTCTGCTCGTCGATCAGGACCTGTCCGGACTGCGGATCGTAGTGCCGCTGCACCAGGGCGAGGACCGTCGATTTGCCGGCGCCCGAACGGCCGACGAGCCCGATCTTCTGCCCCGCCGGCACGTGCAGATCGAAATTCTCGAGCACGGCGACGCCGTCGGGATAGGCGAAGCAGACCTCCTCGAAGCTGATCGACCCGCCGAGGTTGATCAGCGGCGTCGCTTCCGGCGAATCCGGCATCTCATGCGGCATGCCGAGGACACGCACCGCCTCGCCGAGCTTGGCGAATTGCTGCACCAGATCGACCATTGCCATCGCGAAATCGCGCGACGCATGCAGCATCGTGAAGGCGAGCGTCGTCGTCAGCACGACGTCGCCGGTGGTGATCCGGCCGGCGCGCCAAAGGGTCACCGACCAGATCAGCACCCCGGCGGAGACGAGGAAGACCGACAGCGCGTGCAGCAGCCGGACCCGCTCCAGCGAGCGCAGGCTGTCGCGCTGCGCCGTCATCTCGTGGTGGATGCCTTGCGACAGCCGCGCCTGCTCGCGCCGCGCCGCGGCGAAGGCGCGCACCAGGCCGATGTTGCTGACGACGTCGGTCAGCTCGCCGCTGACCGCCGCGGCGCGCTTGGCGAAGCGGGTATGAAGCGGGCGGCTGACGGCGGCGACCCGCGCGATCACGATGCCGATTGCCGCGACGATGGCCAAGAGCGCCGTCATGACGTGCCAGTCGATCGTCCCCAGCAGGAAGATGCTGCTGATCACCGCGGCGGCCGGCGGGATCGTCGTCCACGAGAGCGAGTTCTCGATCGTCCAGGCGGCATTCGCCGCTGTCGTGATGCGCCCGGCGAGGGCGCCAGGGAACTGCTCGCTGAAATAGCGGGCGCCGTGGCCGGACAGATGGTCGAAGAGGTCGAGCCGGAGATCGCCGCCGAGGGCGACGAAGGCGTCGCTCGCCAGCCAGGCGGCAAGCCGCCACAACAGATTGTCGCCGGCGACGAGCACCAGAAGGATGGCGACGGCGGACCAGAGCTCGTTGCCCGCCGGATTTCCCGATGCCAGCACGTCGACGAGTCGCTTGATGCCGTATTGCGAGCCGATCGAGCAGCCGACTGCGGCGAGGACGATCGTCAGCACCGCCAGATGACTCCCGGCGCGCCGCCGCACGTAATGCAGCAGGAACGCCGTTGGGCCGCGGGATGCGTAACTCGGTAATGACATGCGGCCTCCAACAGCCTGCCGGAGCTCGCGGCTCAGGTGGTCACCACGATCTCGACGGAGGATTCGCGGCGCAGCAGGTGACACGCGACGTCGTCGCCGCTGCGCCGCAGCAGCAGGTCGACCGAGCCTTCGCCGAGGCGCAAATTCGTCAGCCGCAACTCGTCGAGCCACGACGGCAGCACCGGGCGCTGGAAGCGGATCTGACGGGCTCCGGGGTCGAAGGAGATGCCGAGCGAGGCGCCGAGCAGCGCGAAGACCGTCGCCGACGCCCAGGCCTGCGGCAGGCAGGCGACGGGATAGGCCGTCGGGCCGGTCCCGGCCTGCCGCACGAAGCCGCAGAACAGCTCCGGCATGCGCTTCAGCTCCATGAAGAGCGCGCTGTCGAACATGCCCGTGAAGAGCCGGAGGAGCGGCTCGCGGAGGCCATAGCGGGCGAAGCCCATCGCGATCAGCCCATTGTCGTGCGGCCAGATGGAGCCGTTGTGGTAGGAGATCGGGCTGTAGCGCGCCTCGCCCTCGGCGATCGTCCGGACGCCCCAGCCGGAGAACGAGGCGCCTGCCATCAGCGTAGCCGCGACGACCGAAGCGCGTTCCGGAGCCGCCAGCCCGCCGAACAGCACCTGGCCGGCATTCGACGAGCGGACGCGGCAGGGCCGCTTGGCGCCGTCGAGCGCCAGCGCGTAAGTGCCGAGGTCCTCCAACCAGAAGACCGCCTCGAAACGCTGCCGCAATCGTTCGGCCACGTCGTTGAGCCGGACTTCATCGCGCGGCTGTCCAAGCGCCGCGGCCAGGCGGGCGGCACCGCGATAGGCGGCGTAGGCGTAGGCCTGCACCTCGGCCAAGGCGATCGGCGCGTCGGCAAGGCTGCCGTCGGCGTGGAAGATCGAATCGCCGCTGTCCTTCCAACCTTGATTGATCAGCCCGTTCACCGAATGGCGGTCGTATTCGAGGAAGCCGTCGCCGTCGACGTCGCCGTACTCGGTCATCCAGGTGAGCGCCCGCGCGATGTTCGGCCACAGTGCGCGGATGAGTGCGAGATCGCCGGTGCGATCGTAATAGGCGGTGGCGAGCACGATGAAGAGCGGCGTCGAATCGACGCTCCCATAATAGCGTCCGAACGGTACCTCGCCGAGCATCGCCATCTCGCCCTTGCGCGTCTCGTGCAGAATCTTGCCGGGCTCGGCATCGACCTTAGGATCGAGCGTGGTTGCCTGGTTCGCTGCGAGGAATCTCAGCGTCCCGGCCGCGAGGGTCGGGTCGATCCAAAGACATTGCAACGCCGTGATCAGCCCGTCGCGGCCGAAGGCCGTCGAGAACCAGGGAATGCCGGCATAGGCATAGAGCCCCTGCGGCGTTTCGGTGATCAGCATGTCGAGATCGGCGCGCGACCGCCCGATCCAGTCGTTGAAGCTTTCGTTGCTCGAATAGAGATCGGCGGCCCGCTCCTTGCGGCGCGCAACGCGCGCTTCCACTGCCTCGAGGCAGGTGTCGCGCGACCGCGTCTCCGATCTGCGGCCGTCATCATGCTCGCACCGGACCTCGATGAGGATGGTCTTGGCGGCGCCGGGCGCGAGATCGACCGTCCAGGTCGCCCGGCGCGGTCCTTCGAAATCCGGCGCCGGAGCAAAAGCGATGCGCGTCCGGCGGACGAGCTGATCGAGGCCACGGTAAGCGAGGGTCAGCCCGTCGCGCTCCGCCTTGTCGGGCAACGGTATGCCGCGCCGCGGCCGCACCGAGCCGCGGACCTCGAAGATGTCCGAGAAATCGACGTCGAAGTTCAGCGCGAATCCGAAACTCGCCTGGACCTGTCCAAAATTGGTCAAGTCGAGCTGCTCGAACAGGGCTCCCTCGCCGAGCACGAGGCTGCGGCGGATGTGCACGGTGTCGCGAGCGAGCCACAGCCTGCCCTTCCGCATCACGTCAGGATTGGCGAGATCGGCGGACATCAGGCTGTTGTCTTCGGTCACGATCGACGAGAGGAGCAGCGGCCTCAGGCCGGCGACGGTCAGCACCCATTGCGAGAGATGGCGCGTGTCCTCGAAGAACAGCCCCTCGGATCCCGGTCCGGTCGCCTGGACATCGCCGAAATGGTCGAAGACGGCGAAGGTATCTGCTTGCTTCAACACACGCGGACGATAGCTCGGGACGGTGACGCTTGAGGAAATGTAGAAAGGCGAAACCCCGCCTGGGTCCCCGGTGTGGCTGTGCGGCGCCGCCGCCATCAAACAGCTTCCTGGAGCGGGGTCTTCTCGGCGATCAGCTGGCGATAGAGCGCGAGGTAATCTTCGGCCATCCGCCGCGCGGTGAATCGACTCTCGAAGACATGGCGGATCCGGGCACGGTCAAGCTGATGGAGGCGCCGGGCGGCCGCCGCTGCTTGCGCCTCGTCATCGACGATGAAGCCGGTGACGCCGTCGTCGAGAACCTCCGGCACCGAGCCCTGGCGCATCGCGATCACCGGCGTGCCGCAGGCCATCGCCTCGATCATCGCGAGGCCGAAGGGTTCGCGCCAGGCGATCGGGAACAGCAGCGCCGCCGCATTGCCGAGGAACTCGGCCTTGTCGGCGTCGCCAATCTCGCCGAGGAATTCGACATGCGGCTGCGACAGCAGCGGCTCGATCTTCTCGGCGAAATACGCGCGGTCGACATTGTCGACCTTCGCCGCGATCCGAAGCTTCATGCCAGCCTTCGCGGCGATACGGATCGCGGCGTCGGGAGCCTTCTCGGGCGAGATCCGGCCGAGGAAGGCAAGGTAGCCGCCGGCCCCGAAAGCGGGCAGCAGGAGGCGTTCGGGAAGCCCGTGATAGATCGTCCTGACATAATTCGCATGCGGCAGCGGCCCGCGCTGCGAATCGGAGATCGAGACCACCGGCACGTCGCCGAACACGCGGTAGAGCGGCTGCAGCTCCGGCAGGTCGAGACGGCCGTGCAGCGTCGCGAGGAACGGTACGTCGGTGCGCAGCATCGCGGAATAGCCGAGATAGTCGACGTGCAGATGCACGATGTCGAACTCCTCCGCGCGCCGGGCGACAAGCTCCATCATCAGCATATGCGGGGCGAGAAAGTCGCGGAGCGAGGGATCGAGACGCAGCGAACGCGGCCACGCCGCCTCGAGCTTCGCGCTCGTGACGCTGTCGCCGCTCGCGAACAAGGTAACGTCGTGTCCCTGGGCCACGAGTTCGTCAGTGAGAAAGGCGACGATTCGCTCGGTTCCGCCATAAAGCTTGGGTGGGACAGCCTCCGCCAGAGGCGATACTTGCGCAATCCGCATGATGTCTCCCGTGGTTCGCGCCGTGGACGCTTTGCAGTGGCAATTGGGCCGACGTCGACGGCGGTACACCGCAAGGGACGCTGTACACTTTTGATGGTTCCAGACGAGCGCGATGCGCGAATTTCGCGACCGCCGGCTGACGCGTTCGTTCCAATCCTCCGCGGTGTTTCGTCGCAGATCGGTGAAAAAATCCGGAAGGGTCTTGCCACGCTTCTCCGACGCTCTATGGCGGGGCTTTGCGGCGCTCGGCGGCCACCTATATGTGGGAAGAGGCGACCTGCCGTCGTCTTGGGGAGACGACCATGGAATCCACGTTCGACGTCTTCCATCTCGCCCGCGCCCAATTCGCTTTCACGATCGCGTTCCACATCGTCTTCCCCGCGTTCTCGATCGGGCTCGCCAGCTACCTTGCGGTGCTGGAGGGCCTCTTCCTCGCCACGAAGCGGCCGGTCTTCATGGACGTCTATCGCTTCTGGCTGCGGATCTTCGCGGTCGGCTTCGCGATGGGCGTCGTTTCCGGCTTGGTGATGGGCTATCAATTCGGCACCAACTGGAGTGTCTTCGCGCAGCGCGTCGGCGCCATCGTCGGACCGCTGATGGCCTACGAGGTGCTGACCGCCTTCTTTCTCGAGGCGGGCTTTCTCGGCATCATGCTCTTCGGCCTCCGCAAGGTCGGGCCGCACCTCCATTTCGCGGCGAGCTGTCTCGTTGCCGGCGGGACCCTGATCTCGGGGTTCTGGATACTTTCCGCCAACTCGTGGATGCAGACCCCGGCCGGCTATTCGATCGCGCCGGACGGACAATTCATCCCGGAATCGTGGCTTCGCATCATCTTCAATCCCAGCATGTTCGTCCGCTTTCCGCACATGATCCTCGCGAGTTATCTCGCGGTGGCCTTCGTCGTCGGCGCGGTCGGCGCCTGGCATCTGCTGCGCGACCGCGGCAATGCGCCGGCCGGGCTCATGTTCTCGATGGCGATGTGGATGGCGACGCTGGTGGCGCCGATGCAGATCGTGATGGGCGATATCCACGGGCTGAATACGCTGGAGCATCAACCCGCGAAGGTCGCCGCCTTGGAGGGCGACTGGGAGCCGCGGACGGCCGCCCCGCTCATCCTCTTCGGCGTTCCCGACATGAGCGAGGAACGAACGAAATTGGCGATCGAGATCCCGTATCTGTCGAGCCTGATCCTGACGCATTCCCTCGATGGGAGGGTTCCCGGGCTGCTCGAGTTCAAGCCGGCGGATCGGCCGAACGCGGCGATCATCTTCTGGAGCTTCCGGCTGATGGTCGGGATCGGTTTCCTGATGCTCGGCATCGGCCTCTGGAGCCTGTGGGC
>JAQGID010000381.1 GCA_028291405.1 Rhodospirillales bacterium
CCGAAGCAGCGTCGGTGCTCGCCGACGATCCGCCCGTCCTGGCGAACCTCGATCAGGTCGGCATAGGCGCGGATCTCGACCGGACGGCCGACCGCGCTCGCCGAGACCGAGTACTTGTTGTTGTCGAAGCGCACCAGGCAGGTCTTGGAGACGGATGCCGGGACCGCATGGAATCCATCGAAGCGACCGGCACAGGCGACGAGGCTCGGCCGCTCGGCTTCGAAGGCTTCCCAGATCGTTCGGTCGCGCAGCTCGGGATGGCGATGCGCCTTGGCATAGGTGATGACCTGATCCATCAGCCAGGCGTTCAGCTCGTCATAGCTCTTCACCCGAAGCCGCGGCGTGAAGAAGCGCTCGCGCACGAGCCCGACCTGGTTCTCGACCTGCCCCTTCTCCCAGCCCGATGCCGGGGTGCAGGCGGTTGGCTCGACCAGGTAATGGCCGCACATCTGAGCGAAGCGGCGATTGTAGGCGCGATCCTTGCCGACGAAGATCGTCTCCACCGCCGTCTTCATGTTGTCGTAGATGCCGCGCGTGCAGGCGCCCTTGAAGAAGGCGAACGCCCGGTCATGGGCGTCGAACACCATCTCCTGCGTCTCGCGCGGATAGGCCCGAACGAACGGCATCCGGCTGTGGCAGAGCCGGACATGCGCGACCTTCACGGCGACGGTGACGCCGTTGATCAGCACGATCTCGTGGCTCCAGTCGAACTGGTACGCCTCGCCCGGCGCAAAGCTCAACGGCACATAGGCCTGCGCCGTCGCTGCCCCGCGCCCCTTGCGCCACGTCTTGGCGTAACGCCGGACCGCGTCGTAGCTGCCGTCATATCCAGAGCCGCACAGCGCCTCGAACACGCGGATCAGCGTCAGACGCTCTCGCGGTGCCTTGCTCTCGTTGGCGAGCAGGAGCGCATCGATCGCGTCACGCCACGGGCCGATCTTCGGCAGCGGCTGTGTCTCGCGCGTGTAGCGGAACTCGGTCGCCTCGGAGCGCAGCACCTTCCGCACGACCTTCCGCGACAGGCCAAGCTCGCGGCAGACCGCCTTGATCGGCTTCTGCTGGACGAAGTCTCGCCGAGCGACTCGGCAAAAATGCGCCGCCGGCAACTCGGTTCCGTGCAACGAAATCGGCGAACCGCGATCCGCAGCTGAACCGCACGACCGTGTGAGGGTAAGTCTAGGAGCTTGCGCTCATAGCGGCTGTGCACGTGCTCGGATGACCGCCCGCAATCCGGACATATTCCCGCAGCGGCGCGACACCGCGCGGTGATGAGAATACGATCGTCTCCCAACTCGACGCCTTTGATCAGCAACCCGGCCGGCGACAAGGACCGAAAGCCTGAATACACCATGGCAAGCATCCCCAAAACGACGCCCACCAATCTAGCGTGTCTGCACCGAAAGTGATTCAGAGCCCTTTTTGTACGCCGATTGACATCTAGCGCACATCGAGGCCGACAAGCGCGCGGGCCGCGAGGTGAGGATGTCGCCGGAAATTGATGAGCTGCTGACGCGGCGGTAGTGCGCGAGGGATGCCCGTCGAGAATGCCAGGATCGGCATCGCGCTCGTCGGTGGCCGCGACGTCCAAAGACCCGGGGCGTCATCGAACGCGCCTCGGCAACACACCGCCGCTGCGGCCGATCCGGGGTTCAGGATGAGCATCGACCTGAGAGGCGCTGGCAGGAGCGCTTTATGCTTGAAGTCGTCGGTGGGCTGCTGCGCGATAAGACACGCCCGTCCCATGAGCCGCCGCTGGCGACCCCCGGTGATCGATCGCGTCGTCACGCTCACCAAAAGCGAAAGGAATCTGCTTTCAAACCAGCCTCGATGGGGGGGCGTCGTCAGGTTATCGGCCTAACCCGTCACCCAGCTTGCTGCAGTGCCTTTGTCGCCCGCTCGAGATTGTCGGCAAACAGCCGCTCGCCGTTCATCGCCATCCGCCGCTCCTGCTCGATTGCCTCCGCCAGCGCCTCGTCGCGACGTCCGAGCCGCGCCAGCGCTTCTATCCGCATGGCGCCGAACCAAACTTGCCAGGTCTCGAAACCCGTCGCCTTCCAGGCGGCGATCCCGTTCTCCAACCGTTCGAGCCCCACCTCGATCGCTCCGTCCCGGATATCGGCCCAGCCCAGCGCGATATTCGCAAAGCCGACGAATTCCGGAAACCCCATCTCTGACGCGAAGGGAACGCAACGCGTCGCCCAGTCGCGTGTCGTCGCAACGTCGCCCCGCAGCATCGCGATGATGAAATTGGCGAGCATCGAGAAGCCGCGCGAATGCGGCTGCCCCAAGGCCTCGGCGAGCACGGCTGCGTCGCGCGCATGTCCGGCGGCGGTCTCGGGATCGCCGGTCATGGCGCAGGCGATCCCGAGATAGAACCGGCCGAAGACGCCGAAATCCATCATGTAGGCGGGATAGAGCGGCGCGGCGCGTTCGGCCGTGTAGAGCCCGACCGATTCAGTCAGCCGCCGCCGTGCCTCGGCGGCATCGCCGAGGTGCAGGCGGATCATGCCGTTCATGTTGTTGGCGGCCATGACATGCTCGACCGTCGGATCGTCGCGCGCCGTCTCGTCGAGTGCGGCGGCGAGCGGCAAAGCAGTCGACAGCTCGGCCTTGCCCCAATGAAACAGCGCCAGGCCATAGGTGATACGGAAGATCGCCGGCGTATCGGGCAGCGCGCGGCAAGTATCATAGGCGCGTCGCTGCACCCTGCCGAAATCCGGATTGCCTGGCCCCTTCAGAACCATCTGCGCCGGACCGAGTATGGCCAGCAGGTCGAGCTCGGCGCGCAGCAGCGCCTCGTCGCGGGCCTGGCCAGAGAGCGCGTCGAGACCCGATTGCAGCAGCGCCGCCGCCTCCTGTGCACTGCCCCGCCCGATCGCCTGCCCGCCGGCGCGCAGCCACCACGAAGCAGCGGCGAGCGGCTGGCCTGCCTGCGTCAGATGCCGCGCCACCAGCTCGGGCTCGCGATTGCCGATCTCAGCGAACTCGGCCGTCAGGCAGCGCGCGACACGGGCATGCAGGTCGCGCCGCGGTCGCGCCAGAATGGCGCCGTAAGCGGCATCCTGGATCAGCGCGTGCTTGAACATCAACGTGTTGCTCTGCTCGCCCGGCCCGACGAGACCCGATCGAAGGATTACTTCGACATCGTCGCTCAATGCCGCCTCGGGCTCCTCAAGGACGGCGGCGACGAGCGCCGGCGAAAACTCCCGGCCGATGACCGCGCCGACTCGCATGATGCGGCGCGCCGATCCGAGGCGATCGAGACGTTCGTTCAGCAGGTCGGAGAGGGTTTCCGGCAGGTCGGCCCGATTGGCACGGTCTGGCGCGTCGAGCATCATCCGCGTCATTTCCTCGACGAACAGCGGCACGCCGTCGGTCCGCGCAACGATGCGCTGGACATCGGCACGCGACAGGCCGGTGTCGACGCCGATCGCCTGCGCGAATCGTGCGGAATCGGCCACGGTCAGCCGTGCGACGTTGACGGTGGTGACGTTGTCGCGCTCGGCCCAGGCGACGCGGTGGCCCGGCCGGACCGTCGCGACCAGCAGCAGCCGCGCCTCACCGCTGGCTGCGACGAAGCTCTCCAACAACTCATGCGAGGTCGGATCGATCCAATGCAGATCCTCGTAGACGATGACCAACGGTGCGTCTCGCGCGTCCGAGAGCAGCATCTCCTGTAGCGTCGCCAGGGTTCGCGCCCGATGCGCCGGCGGGCTCATCTGCATGGGCGGCACGTCGTCGCCGGCGATCGACAGAAGGCTGGCGAGGAGGGCCAGCGCGTCGGGGTCGCTGACGAGGCAGGTTGCCAGGTACTGACGCAGCTTGCTGAACCGCACCGCGTTGTCGTCGTGCGAGACGATGCCGCATTGCCGCCCCAGCAAGTCGATATGCGGATGCAGCACGGTATTCACCAGCGTCGCCTTGCACTGCAGCCCGAGGTGGCGGCAAGCGGCGGCCTCCGGCATCTCACGCAGAACATGCGCGAGGCGCGACTTGCCAATGCCCGCCTCGCCGACGAGATTGACGAACCGCGCCGTGCCCGACATCGCCTCGCCGAGCAGCCGCCCGAGCAATCCGCGCTCGACGTAGCGATTGATCATCGGCGCCTGAACGATGTCGAGACGGCGTTCCAGCCGGCTCCGCGATTCGTCGATGTCGGTGACGACGAATGCCTCGACCGGCTCGGCGAAGCCCTTCAGGGCCTGTGGCCCGAGCGCGCGGGTGACGAAGACGCGATCGACCAGCCGCGCCGTCGATTGCGCCATGACGACTTCCCCGGGCGCCGCGATCGACTGCAGCCGCGCCGCGATGTTCAGCGCCGCGCCGGTGAAATTGTCCTCGAGCCGGCGCGTCGCGCCGTTCGACTGCATGACGACGACGCCCGTGGCGATGCCGATGCGCACGTTGAGCTCGATACCTTGCGGCAGGACGACATCGTGATCCAGTTTCGCCACCGCCTCGACGATCGCGAGCCCGGCCCGCACCGCGCATTCGGCGGCGTCCTCGTTGGCGACCGGATAGCCGAAGCAGACGACCACCCCATCGCCGAGGTGATGCAGGATGAAGCCGCCGAAGCGGTCGACGGTCTGGCGGACCGCAGTCTGATACGCCGCCATGCCGTCGATCAGATCCTCGGCGTCGTGGCGGTCGATTAGCTGCGTCGACCCCACGAGATCGGCGAACAGCGTCGTCATGTTACGCCGCTCGCCCATCGCCAGCCGCGCCGTTACCGTCTCGCCGGCCGCCCGCGGCGCGCCGCACGAGCCACAGAACTTGGAGCCATCGCTTAGCGGCGCGGCGCAGGCGTGGCAGAGGGCGCTCAATGGACAGCCGTCCGCTCCGGCAGCAGCGAGAAGTTCTGCGTCGAGGCTTCCGCCGTCGACAACGCGAACATCAGCAGCATGTCGTAATCGAGTCCCCGCGCCGGCTCCGTGAGCGCCCGGCGCAGCGCGGACGCATCGATCGGCCCGCCGCCACGCGGGTTGAGGCGCACGAAGGCGGAAGCGGCGGGATTGGCGACGACGGCGGCGATCGCCGCTTCGGTGATCGTTGGATTTTCCGGCTGCGTCCCCGGCCGGTTCTGGAACCAGCGCGCCCATTCCGCGGTGCCGGGCTTGTAGAGACAGAAGGGCTGGCCGTCCATCGGCAGGTGGCCGCTGACCGGCGATGGATACATCCGTGCCTGTCCGACGCTCTGCGAGGTGCCGTGACAGCTGAAACAGCCGGACGCCCGGAACGGGCCGGTCGGCTTGATCGGCTTGTACTGCGGCGCGTCGCATTCCGCGTCGGTCTTGACCTCGCCCGGCTTGACGTTCTCGGTCAGGATCAGGCCATGGCGCTCGGCGATGTCGATCGGCCCAGACATCCGACCACCCCAACCCAGGGTGGCGCGCACATAGGTGGGCGCGGCCGGGTTGCGCCAGAACTGCTTCAGTTTCGCAGCGTCGGGATTCTTCGGGTCCTCGGGCGGATGCCCGAGATAGTTGTCGTCGAACTCGGGATCGTTGCCCCAGGTCACGCCGAGCGGCACGAGCTGGTCCCAAGGACCTTTCCCCCTTGGCGCGTCCTTGTCATAGACGAAAGTCACGAAGACCCAGCCGGTCTCCGGCGATGCCTCGGTGTCCTTGACGATGATGTCGAACTGCAGCACCCGCAGCGGCGTCACGACAGGCGTATAGGGCTGGTCGGGATGCGAGCCGTGGTCGATGACCTGCTGCACCGGCGGACGGAAGACCCGCCACTCGGCAGCGCCAGCGACGATCGGCCATTCCTCAGGCGTCGCTGCGACGCCGCCCGCCTTGACGACCAGCGCGCCTTCGCGATAGACGGCGGCGAGCTTGTTGGGATGCCAGGCGTCCTTCCACACGTCGTGGAAGGTCAGCGCGGCGACCGGGTCGTAATAGATGATCGTGTGGTTCTGGGTGTCGACCTTGAGCTCACCGTGGGCCTCACTTTTCTTGAGGATGATTTGGCCGGAGAACGCGCCGAGCAGCGCGTCGCGGCCGCCGGTCGAATCGCTGGGGCTATCGGTCTGCCCCATCCACGGCATGTCATACCAGCGATTGGCGGCGGGATCCCATTGCGCCGGCGCCTCGATCATCTTGCGTAGCGTCGGGGCGACGTAGGCCTTGAGCCGTGCCGCATACGCGGCCGCGTTCTCGCGGGTGATCGGGCCCTTCGGGCGGTTCTCGAGCCAGGAATGCGCGGGCGGTTGCGCCGGATAGTTGCGGCTGAGAACCCGGAAGCGATAGGGGCCGTCGAACGGCGGTGGCGCCGCGCCTTGATCGGGATAGAATCCGTTGTTCGAGGCAAACGGGTCTGGAATTTGGCCCGCCAGCGACGGCGAGGTTACGAAAAGACCAAACGCCGCCATCGCCAGCGCCGCCGTCCTGACCGAAGTAGCCATTGTCCCCCCGGGCAAGATCTTCAGTAACAATCTCTTGGCTCGAAACAGTCGCCGCCTCGCAAGGCGATCCGCCGAGATCATCACTTTAATGATGATTACCGCGAGGTCAAGTCAGGCGATGCGCGTATCGCGACGACGGCAACCCGTCCCCATCCCCTGTCGGCGAGGTCTTTACGGGCTGCAAAGCGCGGCCTCACGGACGAACATAGTCTCAGGCTGGTGGACCAGTGCTACCGGAGACAGTTGCAGCGTCAGCAGCGCGCGCTGCTCACGGCGCTGACCAGCCGCGCTTGACAAGCAATCCCGCATCACGGAAGCGACGAAAGCGGTAGGCTTGTTCGCTCTGGCCGCCTATCCAGAAATCCCGTCGCCAACATGCAGCCGCAACGCCGCAGCATCTCTCGATCTCAACTGCTCCAATTGACCCGTTCTCCTCGGTCTGGCCGTCGCGATGCTCATCCGCGCTCGTCGAGCGACGTAGGACACATCGCAACGCGACGCTTCCGAGCGCCTTGCTCGATGCAGCATCCATTAACGGCGCTGAAGCCGCGGCTCCGCCAGATTCATGAACCCCCGTGCTGAGAATTCCATTCTGACCTTGGAATTTTTTGAGCGCCACGCCATCGACGTCGCGCGAGAACTCGCCGGCGGCGCCATGCTTCTCGTCAAAGGGGTGGGCGTGATGGGGATCAATAGATTCTGGCGTCGCCAAGAATCTGTGGCCAAGAATCTTGATTGTCGTCGAGGGCAGCGTCTAACATTGTCGGCGCCGAGGGAGTGACAAAATCAGCCGCCAAGCCGCCACAGCATTGCAAGCATCGAGTGATGCGATGTCCCGGCAACAAAAGTGAACGATCGTTTCTAAAACGGGTGATACGAAATTGTCGCCGGGGGAGTGATGCACACCAGCCACGTTGCAACGATCGCCGCACCGATCAACGCACCCCCTGCACCAGATCGTCAAGGTGTCCTCAGCTGAACACGATGGCATGGCGCAGGAGCCACCGCCTAGTCCGCCGGCAATAGATCCGTCCAAACGCGATCAAGCCAAGACTCTACAAGGGCGGTGTCACCATCGATGTCGAGCCCGCAAGCCGTCTCGACCCGTTCCCGACACCTGCTGTGCTCGTACCAGGTGCTTACTTCGGCGCGCCAATCGGGACAGGCGTAGAGCAAGGTCTCAACGAAGCCATGGCCTTCGGTGAACTCGGCATAGGCTACGTTAGCGTGACCGCGTCGCGGAGGAAGTAGCGCAAGCCTTCCGCCTCCCCGAGCGGGACGACTAACGCTTCCTCGCCGACGAAGTGGGCGACATCGCGAAGCGCGAACACTAAGCCATCCGCGATCAATGATTTCTCAGCCATGCCAGTCCACCTGAGGATACCGGGTACTTGGCAGATTGGACCGCCGTAACTCGTTCAGCTTGGCCGATGCCCGTCGGAGCCAGCCGGCGACGGCACGAATGCGGCGGCAAGCTGGCTGTTGACGCTCTCTACCTAGGCAAGGAATTCCGCCGCCATCGGCGATAGGCGCGATGGAACTGTAGCTTCTGCCAGAGGGAGACCCGACATACGCCGATGCGATCCTCGACCGCCTCGTCCACAACGCCCATCGCCTCAATCTGTCCGGCGACAGCCTCCGGCGGACACGCGCAAAACCGGCCGAGAGAGGTTGACCGAACGAAACGTTCGGTGCCACGAATTACCTGCCAGCGAGGCTCCGCCAACTGGACGGCTTCAGGTCGGAATCCTGGGCGCCATCAAATCGGAATGCCTGGGCGACTTCGTCGGAATCGGCAGTCTGCGCGACGAGCACGGATATGCCGGCGGGCTCACCATCGTGAAGGACTACGTGGTGGAGCGGCGTCAGCGGCACGCGAGGTGTTCGTGCCGTTGCGGCACGATCCTGGACATGCGCAGGCGGATTTCGGCGAGGCCCTGGCGGTGATCGGCGGAGTGGAACGGAAGATCCACTTCTTTGCCATGGATCTGCCGCACAGCGACGCCTGCTTCGTGCAGGCTTATCCGGCGGAGACGACAGAAGCATTCTGCGAAGGGCACAACGCGGCGTTCAACTTCTTCGGCAAGGTGCCGCGGTCGATTTTGTACGACAACACGACGTTGGCGGTGGCTCGGATTCTTGGCGACGGTAGGCGGCAGCGGACTCGGGTGTTCAGCGAGCTGCAATCGCATTACCTGTTTGCCGATCGCTTTGGCCGGCCCGGCAAGGGTAACGACAAGGGCAAGGTTGAGGGGTTGGACGGCTATGCTCGACGGAACTTCCTGGTGCCGCAGGCGGCCGCTACTTCTCATGCAAGTTGGTCCCCGCCGCGTCGAGGATCGTCTTGGCGGCGGAGAAAATGTTCCGCGTCTCGCGCACGACGACATGCTTGCCGGCGAGCGGCACGGCGGGCATTGGATGCTCCATGACGAGTGAGGTGGGCGGGCGCGCCGGGGCAACGCGGCGCAATTGATGTTGTCACCGCCCGCTCAGACCATGACGGAGGCCGGGGCCGTTGGCTGCGCCATGCTCCGGATCACTGCCGCGAGCCGATCGGCGCCTTCGGCGAGGAGCTCCGGCGGCGTCAGTCCGAAGCTGAGGCGCAAGGTTCTGAGATCTGGATTGGCAGCGTAGAACGGCTCGCCCGGCGCGAAGGTGACCCCGCAACGGGCCGCTGGATAATAGATCCCGGTGACATCGAGCGCCGGCGGCAGCCGCAGCCACAAGGAGAGGCCGCCCTCGGGGATCCGCCATTCGGTCTCGGGTGGCAGGGCACGGCTCAGGGCATCGGTCAGGCGCTTTTGACGCTCAGCGTAGGCGCGGGCGATCGCGGCAATCCGGTCGAGATAGGCGGGATCGGCGAGGTACTCGGCTAAAGCGCCTTGCATGATCGCCGGCGATTGCAGATCGGTCGTGGCCTTGACCTCGAGCAGGCGCGGCACCGTCGCGGCGGGCGCGAGAAGGACGCCGAGCCGTATCCCGGGCACGTACACCTTGCCGAAGCCGCGGACGTAGAAGACCGGGTCGCTCGGCCCGGAAAGCGCGCGGATGCTTGGTACTGGGGTGCCTGAGAAGCG
>JAQGID010000389.1 GCA_028291405.1 Rhodospirillales bacterium
CCGGGTTGCTGGCCGGCGCCAGCCTCATGCTCGCACCTGCCACCCACGCAGCCGATCCGATCAAGATCGGTTTCAGCATGGCCGAGACCGGCGGACTCGCGGTCAACGGCAAGGCGGCGCTGCTGACCATGCAGATCTGGGAGGCGGACACCAACGCCAAGGGCGGCCTGCTCGGACGGCCAGTCAAGCTGATCCATTACGACGACCAGAGCAATCCGGCCACGGTGCCGGGCATCTATACCAAGCTGCTGGACGTCGACAAGGTCGACCTCGTGGTCGGCGGCTATGCCACCGCCATGCTGGCGCCGGCGCTGCCCGTCATCATGCAGCACGACATGGCCTTCCTCGGCCTCATGGGTCTCGCGGTCAACAGCGAATTCCATTATCCGAAGTACTTCGCCATGATCCCATCGGGCCCGGATCCGAAGACCGCCTTGTCGGAAGGCTTCTTCAATCTCGCGATGGCGAAGAACCCGAAGCCGACGACGGTCGCGATCGTCGCCGCCGACGCCGAGTTCTCGAAAAACGCCGCCGACGGCGCCCGCGACAATGCCAAGAAGGCCGGGCTCAAGATCGTCTACGACAAGTCTTATCCGGGCTCGACGACCGATTGCGCGCCGATCGTACGCGCTGTTCAGGCGACCAATCCCGACCTCGTCTATATCGGCTCCTACCCGCCCGATTCGGTTTGCATGATCCGCGCCATCAACGAGGTCGGATTCAAGCCCAAGATGATCGGCGGCGGCATGGTCGGGTTGCAGGCGACGGCGATCAAGGCGCAACTCGGGCCGCTGCTCAACGGCGTCGTGACCTTCGATTTCTGGCAACCGGCGCCGGCGCTGCTCGTCCCCGGAGTCGAGGACGTCCTCAAGAAATACCAGGCACAGGCCGGCGCCGCCGGCGTCGATCCCGTCGGCTATTACATGGCGCCCGCCTCCTACGCCTATATGCAGGTGCTCGCCGCCGCGGTGGAGGGCACCAAGAGCCTCGACCAGAACAAGATCGCCGACTACCTCAGCAAGAACACGATCAAGACCGTCTTCGGCGACATCAAGTTCGGCAAGGACGGCGAGTGGGAGGCGAACCGCATCCTGCTCGTGCAGTTCCAGGGGATCACCGGCACCGACGTCGACCAATTCAAGGATCCGAAGAAGACCGTCGTGCTCGATCCGCCGGACCTCAAGGCAGGTGAGCTTCTCTATCCCTATTCCGAGGTCAAGAAATAGGGAGGGCCGGGTAAGGTTCTCGGGATAGTCCCGGCGCGATGGGCGTTACGATCGATCTCCTCCTCAACGCCATCGCGTCGGGAATCCTGTTGGGCGGGCTCTACGCGGCGGTCTCGCTGGGCGTCTCGATCTCCTTCGGGATGCTCGACATCGTCAACATCGCGCATCCCGCCTTCGTCATCCTTGGCTCGTTCGTCGCCTATATCGCCAATACGACGCTTGGCGCCGATCCGCTGCTGACCAGCATCGTCGTCGCGCCGGTCTTCTACGCGCTCGGCGCACTCGTCTTCCAGGTCTACTACGTCAGCTTCGAGCGCCACGGCCGCGATTCGCTGCGCGGCCTCGCCTTCTTCTTCGGGCTGATGTTCATCACCGAGGTCGGGCTGATCCTCGTCTTCGGCGTCGATTACCGTTCGGTCCAGACCGCCTATATCGGCCCGTCGCTGAATTTCGGCGAGGTCGGCATCCCGCTGCGGCTCCTCGTACCCTGCGTCGCCTCGCTCGCGCTGCTTGCCACGATCCAGCTGTTCCTGCGGCGGAGCTTCACCGGCCGCGCCATCCTCGCCGTCGCGCAGAACCAGGTGGCGCTGCAGTTCCAGGGGGCCGATCCGATCCGCATCCGCCGCATCGCCTTCGCCCTCTCGATCGCGACAGCGGCGATCGCCGGCGCGCTGCTGATCATCATCCAGCCGATCGAGCCGTCGGTCGACCGCGACTACATCGGCCGCGTCTTCGCGGTGTGCGTGCTCGGCGGCATGGGCAGCATTCCCGGCACGTTGCTGGCCGGGCTCATCCTCGGGATCGCCGAGAGCTTCACAGCGACGTTCTACGGCCCCTCCTGGGCGCCAGCGGTGTCGTTCGGACTGCTGTTGCTGACGCTGGCGATCCGCCCCGCCGGTCTGCTCGGGCGCTGACATGAGGCGGCATATCGGCTTTCTCCTCGCCGCGCTCGCCGTCGCGCTGCTCGTCTATCTCGGCACGGCGTGGATCGGCAACGATTACGTCTATTTCGCCGGCTATGTCGTGCTGCAGTACGTCGTGCTGGCGACCGCCTGGAACATCCTCGGCGGCTATACCGGCTATGTGAATTTCGGCAGCGCCGCGTTCTTCGCGGTCGGCGTCTACACGACGGTGGTGATCCACAAGACTCTCGCCCTGCCGGTGCCGGCGATCCTTCCGCTGGGCGGCCTGCTCGCCGGCATCCTCGGCCTCGGGATGGGTTATCTGACCTTGCGGCTGCGCGGCGTCTTCTTCTCGATCGCGACGCTGGCGCTGGCGATCGTGCTGAACAGCATGATCGTCAACTGGTCGTTCGTCGGCGGCGGGCGCGGCGCCTATGTCATCAGGCCGCGCGAGATCGCCTTCTTCACCAGCTATGTGCAATATCTCTTCGTCCTCATGCTGGTCCTTGCGACGCTCGCGGTCTGGATCGCCCGGATGGTCGAGCGCAGCCGCCTCGGGCGCGGCCTCGCGGCGATCCGCGACGACGAGCTGGCGGCGGAGGCCGCCGGCGTCCCGACGCTCAAGCTCAAGCTGATCGCGACGACGCTGAGCGGCTTCATGATGGGCGTCGCCGGCGTGCCGCTCCCCTATTTCGTGACCTATGTCGAGCCCAGCGGCACGTTCAGCCTCGGCTATGCCGTCAATGCCATGGCGATGCCGCTGATCGGCGGCACGACGAGCTGGCTCGGACCGCTGATCGGCGCGCTCCTGCTCGGGACGCTGCAACAGGTGGCGACGGTGACCTTGAGCGCGACGGTCAATTTGCTGATCGTCGGCATCCTCCTCGTCCTTTTCGTGACGCTGGCGCCGGACGGAATCCTCGGCCTCGGCCGCGCAATCGTCCGGCGCGTGAGGCGCCGCGATGGCTGAGGCGATCCTCACCGCGACCAAGATCGACAAGCGCTTCGGCGGCTTCATCGCGCTCGACGGCGTCGATTTCACGGTCGCTGCCGGCGAGCGCGTCGGCCTGCTCGGTCCGAACGGCTCGGGCAAGAGCACGCTCGTCAATTGCCTCACCGGCGCGCTGCGCAACGACGGCGGCGAGGTCGTGCTGCTCGGCCGGCGCATCGATCGCTTGCCGACTCACCAGCGGATCCGCCGCGGCATCGCGCGGACCTTCCAGGTGCCGCGCCCCTTCGCCAGCATGACGGTGCGCGAGAACGTCGAGATCGCGCTGCTCTATGCCGGCGGCGCCACCGCTGCCGGCAACGAGGCGCCGGCGATCCTCGATCAGGTCGGCCTTCTGCAGAAGGCGGACCAATCCTCGCGGAGCCTGACGCAGGTCGACCTGCGCAAGCTCGAGCTGGCGCGCGCCATGGCGGCAAGGCCGCGGCTGCTGATCGCCGACGAGGTGATGGCCGGGCTGTCGACGGCCGAGGTCGACGAGATCCTGGCGCTGCTCCTCCGCCTCAACGAATCCGGCGTCTCGATCGTCATGATCGAGCACATCATGTACGCCGTGATGAAATTCGCGCAGCGCATCTGCGTCCTCGTCGCCGGCCGCAAGATCGCCGATGGCGATCCGCAGGCGGTGATCCGCGATCCCGAGGTCGAGAGGGCCTACCTCGGTGAGTAGCCTGCGGATCGCCAACCTCTCCGCCGGCTATGGGGCGGTGCAGGTGCTGCACGACGTCTCGCTGTCGGTCGAGGACGGCGAGACGGTGGCGCTGCTCGGCACCAACGGCAACGGCAAAAGCACGCTGATCCACGCGGTGATTGGCCGCGTCGCGCCGACCGCCGGCTCGATCCTGCTCGAGATCGACGGCACGACCCACCAGCTCGCCGGCATGAAGCCCGAGGCGATCGTGGCCCTGGGTGTCGCCATCGTTCCCGAAGGGCGGCAGCTCTTCCCCAAGCTCACCGTCGAGGAGAACTTGCTGCTCGGCGCCTTTCGCAAGGCGGCCCGGCCGGCGATAGCGACCAATCTTGCGCTGTGCTTCGAGACCTTCCCGCGGCTCGCCGAGCGGCGCCGCCAGCTCGCCGGGCTGATGAGCGGCGGTGAGCAACAGATGCTGGCGCTCGCCCGCGCCCTGATGTCGGCGCCCAAGCTGCTGCTGATCGACGAGCCCTCGGTCGGCCTCGCGCCGATCATCGTCAGCCGCATGATCGAGACGATCCGCGAGCTGAAGGAGCAATACGGGCTGACCGTGCTGATGGCCGAGCAGAATTTTCCGCAGGCGGTGAAGATCGCTGATCGCGGCTACGTCATCGTCCACGGCAAGATTGCGCACCAGGGCACCGCCGCGGAGCTGGGCGACAACGAGATGATACGGCGGTTTTATCTCGGCGGGTGAGGTGCGTCGGCCCCCTCACCCCGCCCTCTTCCCCAAGTGGGGGCGAGGGTTCTTTTAAGGATTCGTCGGAAATAGCCCTCACCCCCGCGAGGGGTAGAGGGTTGCTAAGGGTTGGCGAGCGGAAGCGAGCCTACCCGCAGCTGGGTGAGGGGAATTGGATCAACCCGCCCGCCCGTTGATCGCATCCCACAGCCGGTTCGGCGTGTACGGCAGATCGAGATGCGTGATCCCGAGCGGCCGCAGCGCGTCGATGACGGCGCAGGCGAGCGTCGGTACCGCCCCGGTCGTCCCCGCCTCGCCGGCCCCCTTGGCGCCGAGCGGGTTGCCCGGCGAGGGCACCGGGCGGTCGTGGAGATGGACCTCACGCAAGAGATCGGCCCGCGGCATGTAATAATCCATGAAGCTGCCGGTGATCATCTGGCCGCTGTCCTTGTCGTATACAGCATGCTCGCCGGCAACTTGCGCGAGGCCCTGCACCAGCCCGCCGTGCAGCTGCCCCTCGACGAGCTTGTGGTTGATGATCGTGCCGCAATCGTCGACCGCGACGTATCGGATGATCTCCATGACGCCGGTCTCGTGGTCGATCTCGACCTCGACGACATGGGCGCCGCTAGGAAAGGCGCGCGGCGGCGGAATCTCGCCGTTGGTGTCGAGCGGGTGCACCGCCGCACCGGCGTAGCGCTTGGCGATCTCCTCGATCCCCATCGAGACGTCGGTGCCGGGCACGAAATACCTGCCGTCGGCGAATTGCAGGTCGCTCGCCGCGACCTCGAGGTCCTTGGCGGCGAGCTCGACGCCCTTGCGGACGACCTCACGCGCGGCGACGACCATCGCGCCGCCATGCGACATCAGCGAGCGCGAGCCGATGGTGCCCTCACCGATTAGCTTCGGACCGAAGGGATCGCTGCCCTTGAAGACGATCTTCTCGGGCTCGATGCCGAAGATGCCGGCGACGATCTCGGGAAATACCGTCTCATGGCCTTGGCCCGAGGCGCCTGACAACGAGTGGATGACTGGGTTGCCGGCCGCGCCGAAGCTGATCGAGACCTCTTCCTTGGGCTTGCTGCCACCGCCCGAGGGCTCGATGAACATCGCGACGCCCATGCCGCGCAGCTTGCCGCGGCGCTTGGCATCGGCGCGGCGGGTCTCGAAACCGGCACAATCGGCCTGGCGGACGACCTCGTCGAGCAGCCCGGGCGGATCGCCGCTGTCATAGACCGAGCCGGTCGGCGTCTTGTAGGGGAAGTCCTCCTTGCGGATGAGGTTGCGCTGGCGCAGGGCGATACGGTCGATCCCCAGCTCGCGCGCCGCCTCGTCGACCAGCCGCTCGACGATATAGGTCACGTTCGGCCGCGCCGCGCCGCGATAGGCGGTTGTCGGCGTCGTGTTGGTCATCACCAGCCGGTGACGGCCGTAGAGCGTCGGGATGCGATAGACGTTCGGCGCGTGAGCGCTCGGCGCCAGCGTATTGATGAACGGACCCGGATGCGACAGATAGGCGCCGGCGTTGACGACCCAGCCGTAACGCGAGGCGAGGAAGTTGCCGTCCTTGTCGAGCGCCAGCTCGCCGGTCAGCATGGCGGCGCGACCGTGGTGGTCGCTGAGAAAGGTCTCGGCGCGCGTCCCCATCCATTTGACCGGCCGGCCGACGGTCTTCGCCGCCAGCATCAGGGCGCAGTATTCCGGATAGGCGTCGCCCCGGATGCCGAAGCCGCCGCCGACGTCATGCGCATGGACTCGGATCTTGTCCTCGGAAATGCCGGTGATGCCATGCAGGCCCTCGAGCATCATGCCGAGCCCCTGGGTCGGGGCGTAGACGTCGTAGATGCCGCTCGCGGCATCGTAGGCGACCGTGCAGGACTTCGGCTCCATCGGGTTGCCGATCATACGCGGCGCGTCGAGGACCAACCGCGTGACATGTGCCGCCTGGGCAAAGGCCGCTTCGGTTCTCGCCTCGTCGCCGTACTCGTAGTCGAAGCAGAGATTGCCGGGAATGTCGGGGTGGAGCAGCGGCGCATCGGCGGCGAGCGCCTCGTCGGCATCGACGACGATCGGCAGCTCGCGATACTCGATCTCGATCAACTCGGCCGCGTCGTGCGCTGCCGCCGCCGAGGCCGCGACGACGAGGGCGACCTCCTCGCCGACGTAGCGGACGCGATCCAGGGCCAGCACCTCGCGGTTCGGCACCTTGAGCATCATGCCGCCGCGGCCGGGATAACGGACGAGCGGCGGCCCTGATTTGAAGCCGGCGTCGTGCGTGTCCTTGCCGGTGAGCACCGCCAGCACGCCGGGCAACGCGAGCGCCGCGGCGGTGTCGATCGAGACGATCTCGGCATGGGCATGGTCCGAGCGCAGGAAATGCCCATAGACCTGCTCCGGAAGCGTCCAATCGGCGGTGTATTTGCCCTGGCCGGTGACCAGCCGAAAATCCTCGCGGCGTCCTTTGAAAACCCGGCTCATCGACAATCCCTCGGTGCTGTTGTTATTGCCCTGCTCCCGCCCGCCGTGCGGCGAGCCAGGCGACAAATTAGAGCACAGTCTCGGCCGCTGCCAAGCCGCAGCTTCGCCGGATCACCAGCGCATGTAACATTCGGAGGTGGAGATCGCGCGGCGCTTTCGCTATCGTGCCCTCCCGCGCGCCGGAACGGCGCCTTTCCGGGAGGCTTGCTTGAGAAGAACTTTGACCGCTGTCGCGGTGGCCTGCCTTACCGCCCTGGCGAGCCTGCCGGCGCAGGCCGACACCAAGATCAAACTCGGGTATACCGCGGTGGCCGATTATGCCAGCGCCTTCATCGCCAAGGATCAGGGCTTCTTCGCCAAACACGGTCTCGACGTCGAGTTCATCTCGATCGCGATCAACTCGAACCTGCCCTCGGCGCTGCTGTCGGATTCGATCGAGGTCGGGTTACCCACGCCGTCGGTTTTCCTGCAGGCGAACGACGGCGGTCTCGATCTTGTGATCATCGGCGGCGCCGCGGTCACCGATCCCGCCTCGTCGAACCGTGCCGTGCTGGCGCGCCCCGATTCGGGAATCAGGACGGCGCAGGATTTCGTCGGCAAGACGGTCGGCGCGCCGGGTCTCGGCGCCCTCCTCCACGTGCTGTTCCGCGAGTGGCTGACCGAGAAGGGCGTCGATTACAAGCGCGTCAACTTCGTCGAGATCGGCCTGCCGCAGCTGAGCGACACGCTGCGTGCCGGCACGATCGACGCCGGGATCGCCACCGACCCGTTCATGAGCCGCGTCGTCACCGGCGGGACCGGCTACGTCGTGTCGAACTTCGTCGCCGAGCTGCCGCCGGGCATCTCGACGGCGTTCTTCGCGACAACTCGCGACTGGGCCCGCAAGAATGCCGCAACGGTCAAGGCCTTCCAGGACGCGCTGCTGGAGGCAGTCGACTACGACGCGAAGAACCCCGAGGCATGGCGCCCGATCGTCGGCAAATTCATCAAGCTGCCTCCCGACGTGCTGGCGACGGTGCAGCACCCGAAGCTGCAGCTCGAGGTGACGTCGCAGCAGGTCGACTACTGGGCCGGCGTCATGGCGCGCCAAGCCATGCTTAACGCCAAACCGGACGCGGCGACGCTGATCATCCGACGCTGATCATCCGACGCTGATCATCCGCTGAGACCCGGCCGGACGGGGCGCCGCGCGCAACCAATCCGGCTCATTTTTTATTAGGATTCCCGTGCGATCCTGACGATCGCCCGACACCGACCGCGTGTCTGCGCGGTCCCGCATACGCGGACCGGCACCCGGAGCCGCCATGGAATTCTCGATCCGCCGTCGCTCGCTCGCCCGGTTCCTGCGGCTCGATCGCTTCGGCATCGTCCATCGCTCGCTCTTCGCCGTCGCGCTGCTCGCCTGCTGCGCCGCTTCGATCGGCTGGATCGGCTATGACGCGATGCGGACCTACGGCAGCAAGCTCGCGGCGAGCAACAACGCCGCGGCCCGCGCCCTGACCGGCGAGCGGATCAATGCCCTGATCATCGCCGCCGTCATGGATTCGCGCGGCATCTACATCGCGACCGACCCGACGGAGATCGAGAAATTCGTCGCCCCCCTGGTCGCCACCCTCGCCGACATCGAAGGTGAGACGGCGCGCTGGAAGGAATTGATGCCGGAGGGGCGTGGGCACGAGCTCGATGTCGCGCTGGCGCGGCTCTACGAGTTCGTTGAGTTCCGCCGCGACCTCATCCGGGTCGCCCGCGAGGTCGGTGCGAGCTTGGCACGCCAGATCGGCGAAGACGAGCGGATGCGCGCCAACCGGCAAGAGCTCAGCCGCGAAATCAAGGCGATCACCGCCGCCAATG
The DNA here is from genome assembly GCA_028291405.1 of Rhodospirillales bacterium. Taxonomy (GTDB): domain Bacteria; phylum Pseudomonadota; class Alphaproteobacteria; order ATCC43930; family CGMCC-115725; genus URHD0088. The sequence continues at coordinate 8,834 of JAQGID010000389.1, forward strand.
CTGCCGAGATCGACGCCCTCGCCGCCGAGTTCGCGCGCTATCGCGAGACCGCGCAGGCCTGGCTGATTGCGATCTCGGTGGGCGGCATCGGCTTCTGCGTCGTGCTGGCAGTCGGGATCGTCTTCGGCACCGTCGTCAACCCGCTGGCGACGCTGACGCGCGCAATCGGGAGATTGGCGGAGGGCGAAAAACTCCTCGCCATGCCTGGCCGCGGGCGGCTCGACGAGATCGGCACGATTGCCCGGGCCCTCGAGGGCTTTACCCGCGGCGAGCTGGAATGGCGCCGGCGACTCGACGAGCTCATCGAGCATCTGCCGGTCGGAATCAGCATCGTCGACGGCGAGCTACGGGTGCGCGCCGCGAACCATGCCTTCTTCGCGCTACTCAACCTGCCGACCGATCAGTTCGGTGTCGGCAATCGTCTCGAGGATCTCGTCCGCTTCAGCGCCGAGCGTGGCGATCACGGACCGGGGGAGCCGGAGACATTGACGCGGGAATGGCTCGCCCTCGCCTGCGAGAAACGGAACCAGATCAGCGAGCTGACGAGCACCACCGGTCGGATCCTCGAGGTCAGGCGGACGCCGCAACGCGACGGCGGTTTCAACACAGTCTATACCGACGTGACCGGGCGACGGCGTCGAGAGCGGGAGCTCGCCGACGCCAAGGCCGAGGCGGAACGCGCCAGCCGCGCCAAATCCGAGTTCCTGGCGAATATGAGCCACGAGATCCGAACGCCGATGAACGGCATCATCGGCATGACCGGGTTGCTGCTCGACTCGCCGCTGACGCAAGAGCAACGCGACTATGCCGATGCGGTCCGGGTAAGCGCCAACGCCCTGCTGATCGTCATCAACGACATCCTCGACATCTCGAAGCTGGAGGCCGGCAAGGTCGAGCTGGAGTGTATCGATTTCGACCTCGTCGACCTCGTCGACAACGCCGTCGGGCTGCTGCTGCCGCAGGGCAACGCGAAGGGCGTCGCACTCGCCGCGGTGATCGACCCGGCGTACCGCAAGAGCTTTCGCGGCGACCCGACGCGGTTACGCCAGGTGCTGCTCAACCTCGTCGGCAACGCCCTCAAGTTCACTGAACGCGGCAGTGTCTCGGTGCGGGTGACGGCGGCGACCGGTTCTCCCGATGGCGCCGCCGCGACGTTGCTCCGCGTCGAGGTCGCCGATACCGGAATCGGCATGTCGGCAGAGGTCTACGGCCGCCTCTTTGACAAGTTCACCCAGGCCGATTCCTCGGTGACGCGGCGCTTCGGCGGCACTGGCCTCGGCCTCGCGATCTGCCGCCAGCTGGTCGAGCTGATGGGCGGCAGGATCGGCGTCGACAGCCGGCTCGGCGCCGGCAGCACTTTCTGGTTCGAGGTCCCGCTCGGCAGCGCCCTGGTCGCCGCCACGACGAGCCATTCGCTGCGCGCCGAGATGAAGGGGCTGCGGGCTCTGATCGTCGACGACGTCGCCATGAACCGCCGCACCCTGAGCGGCCAGCTCGCCGCGCTGGAGATCGAGGCCGAGGCGGTCGACGATGGGTTCGCGGCGCTTGCCGCGCTCGAGCGTGCCTAGCACCGCAAGCGACCCTTCGACCTCGTGCTGCTCGACCAGATGATGCCCGGCCTCTCCGGCCTGGCGCTGGCCGCCCGCATCCGCGCGATGCCGACGCTTGCCGAGACCAAGCTGGTCGTTACCTCCGCGGCCGGCGAGCACGCGCTCGGCGGACCGATGCCGCCATCGCTGGTCGACGCCGTGCTGGCGAAACCGTTGCGCCAGCAGGCAGTGGTCGATTGCCTGGCACGTCTGTTCGGCAAGGCCTCCGGCCAAAGCGCCGCCGCACCGCAGTCCCGCCGCCTCCGCATCCTCCTTGCAGAGGACAACCGGATCAACCAGAAGGTCGCCTGCGCGATCCTCACCAACGCCGGTCATAGCGTCGAGACGGCGAACGACGGCGAGCAGGCGGTCGCCGCGGCGCGCGACGGCGATTTCGACGCGATCCTGATGGACGTCCAGATGCCGGTGCTCGACGGCGTCCAGGCGACCGCCCGCATCCGCGCCCTGCCGGCACCGCGCAATCGCGTCACGGTCATCGCCCTGACGGCGCATGCCATGCAGGGCGCCCGCGAGGAGTACCTCGCCGCGGGCATGAATGATTACCTGGCGAAGCCGCTCGATCCGGCGACGCTGCTCGGCAGGCTCGCCGAGATTGCCGCGGCGGTGGACAAGCAGCGCGTCGCGATGGCGCAAACCGCCTAGTACATCGTTTAATAATACCGGGGGATCGGCCCGAGCTGCGGCGTGCTGCGGTCGCCGAGATCGAGCATCACCTCGTCGACGAAGCACCAGAACCAGCCCTCGGGCGGGTCGTAGCCCTCGATGATCGGATGGCGCGTCGCGTGGAAATGCTTGGTCGCGTGCCGGTTTGGCGATTCGTCGCAGCAACCGACGTGGCCGCAGCTGCGGCAGAGGCGCAGATGCACCCATTGATCGCCGCTCTTCAGGCACTCCTCGCAGCCGCGCGCGCTCGGCACGACGTCGCGGATGGTATCGAGGTGACGGCAGATGTTGCTCATGTCACGCCTCCTTCCCTGAATCGGCGGCCGCGAGCGCCGCCGCGTGGTCGGCGAGAAACAAATGCAGCGCCTGGACGACCTGAGCGCCCTCGCCGATCGCACCGCCGACGCGCTTCACCGAGCCCGAGCGCACGTCGCCGACGGCGAAGACGCCGCGCACTCCGGATTCGAGTGGCCTCGCCCCGCCCTCGCCCGTCACGACAAAGCCGGATTTGTCGAGCGCGACGCCGCAATCGGCGAGCCATCCCGTCGCCGGATCGGCGCCGGCGAAGAGGAAGACGTGGCGGATCGCATCGACGGTCTCGACGCCGCTCCGCCGATCGCGCCAGCGCACCTCCTCGAGCCCGTGGCCGGTCGGCCCGTCGAGCGCGACGACCTCGGTCAGCGGCATCACGTCGATATTGGGCGTCGCTTCGATGCGGTCGATCAGATAGCGCGACATGCTCGCCGCCAAACCATCGGACCGTACCATCATCCGCACCCGGCGGGCGAAGCCGGCAAGGAACACCGCCGCCTGGCCGGCGGAATTGCCGCCGCCGACGAGGATGACCTCCTCGGCGACGCAGAGCCGCGCCTCGATCGGCGAGGCCCAGTACCAGACGCCGCGTCCCTCGAACCGCGCGAGCTCCCTTATGGCGGGACGGCGGTAGCGGGCGCCGCCGGCGACGACGACGGATCTCGCGCGGATCCGCTGGCCGCCGCGTAGCTCGACCGAAAGCGATCCGTCGGCGCGGCCGCAGTCGAGCCGCGTCGCCTCGACGGGGATCATGATCTCGGCGCCGAATTTCTGCGCCTGGCTATAGGCGCGCCCGGCGAGCGCCGCACCTGAGATGCCGGTCGGAAACCCCAGGTAGTTCTCGATCCTGGCGCTTGCCCCGGCCTGACCACCATAGGCCCGGGCGTCGAGCACGATGACCGAAAGCCCCTCCGAGGCGGCGTAGACAGCGGTCGCCAGCCCGGCTGGCCCGGCGCCGACGATGGCGACGTCGTAGAGCGGCTTACGCCCGGCGCCGGCAGTCATGTCGAGCTGCCGCGCCAGCTGGCTCTCGTCGGGATTGCGCAGCACCGTGCCGTCCGGGCAGACGACGAGCGGCATCTCCTCGAGCGACGGCGCCAGCCTTGCGACCAGCGACTGCGCCTCGAAGTCGCGGTCGGGATCGAGCAGATGGTGAGGATAGCCGTTGCGCCGCAGGAAGTTCTGCAGCCGCGCCATCCCGCCGGAGGAATCGTCGCCGATCAGCACGGGGCCGCTGCCGCCGCTCTCGATCAGGCTGACGCGGCGCAGGATGAAGGCCCGCATCATCCGCTCGCCGAGATCGGCCTCGGCGACCAGCAGGGCGCGCAGCTGCTCGGGCGGAATGAGCAGCGCCTCGACCGCGCCCTCGGCGGTGACGTCGACCAGCGAGGCGCGGCCGGAGAGTTGGCTCAGCTCCGCGAGGAACTGGCCGGGCCCCTCCTCGACGACCGGCGTCACATGGCCGAGCCCGTCGCGCTGGGTCACCGCGACATGGCCGGCGAGCATGACGAACATGCCGGCCCCCGGCTTTCCCGCCTCGAAGAGACGCTCGCCGTCGGCGAAGCGGCGGAGCGTGCCGAAGCGCCGGATCCGCGCGATCTCCACCGCGGTCAAGGTCGGAAAGGTCTGATCGTGCCGCGGCATCAGCGGTGGCGCGACGACGGCGCCGGCTTGGTGCGAATTCGGTTGCGACGAGCCTGGCGACGAATTGGATGTCATTGTCCCTCGCTCGGTTTCACCATCGTCATCTGAGCACAACGACCTTCGGGACGAAAGGTGCGGCAATGATCGGAGCGCAGCAGGCGCCCTGCGAGACGGCGGCGATCCGGTGCACGGCCTTGGCGGAGGGCCCGGCGACCACGCGAACGCGCCGGCGCCTCGTGCTGGCGGCGACGGTGCTCGGGTCGAGCCTCGCCTTCCTCGATTCCTCGGTCGTCAACGTCGCCCTGCCGGCGTTGCAGCGCGACCTCCAGGCCAGCGCCGCCGCGGTGCAATGGGTGATGAACGCCTATCTCCTGCTGCTCGGCTCGCTGGTGCTGATCGGCGGCGCGGCCGCCGACCGCTTCGGCCGCCGCCGCATCTTCGTCCTCGGCATCGCGATCTTCACCGCCGGCTCGACCGCCTGCGGCCTGGCACCGGATGCGACGGTGCTCGTCGCCGCGCGGGCGGTGCAGGGGATCGGCGCGGCGCTGCTGACCCCGGCCAGCCTCGCGATCATCGGCGCCGCCTACCCTCCGGCGGAGCGCGGGAGAGCGATCGGCGCCTGGGCCGGCTTCGCCTCGCTCACCGCCGCTGCCGGGCCGGTCGTCGGCGGCTGGCTGGTCGATGTCGCCTCGTGGCGGGCGATCTTCTTCCTCAACCTCCCCCTCGCCGTCGGGACGCTGGTCCTGACGGCCTATGCGGTGCCCGAGAGCCGGGCGCCGGACGCCAAGCCGCTCGACATTCGCGGCGCCATCCTCGTCGCTGCCGGCCTCGGCCTTCTCACATGGGGGCTGACACGCGCTGCCGAGCGCGGCCTCGCCGATCCCGCCGTCCTCGCTGCGGTCACTGCAGCGGCGCTCTTGCTCACCGGTTTCGTCGCCGTCGAGGCGCGCGCGCTGAACGCGATGGCACCGCTCGCAATCTTCCGCTCGCGCGATTTCGTCGCCGCCAACCTGCTGACGCTCTTCCTCTATTTCGCGCTCGGCGGGGCGTTCTTCTTCCTGCCCTTCGAGCTGATCCGCGTTCACGGCTACTCCGCGAGCGAGGCCGGCGCCGCGCTGCTCCCCTTCTCGCTCGTCATGGGCAGCCTCTCCACTCTCGCCGGGCGGATCGCGGACCGCATCGGGCCGCGATTGCCGCTGACGCTCGGGCCGCTGATCGCCGCCGCCGGCTTCGTCGCCCTCGCCTGGGCGGGCGCCGCCGGCGACTATTGGCGCGGCTTGTTGCCGGCGACGCTGGTGCTGGCGATCGGCCTGGTGCTGAGCGTCGCGCCACTGACCACGACGGTGATGGGCGCCGTCGACCCCGGCCACGCCGGCACCGCCTCGGGCATCAACAACGCGGTGGCGCGGATCGCCGGGCTGCTCGCCGTCGCCGTCCTGAGCCTCGTCTTCCAGGCGCGTTTCGACGTCACGATCGACCGCCGCATCGCCGCATCGGCGGCGCCGGAGACGAAGCGCCCACCGGCAGGCGGCGGCCTCACCATCGAGCCGGAAGCGACGGGCGAGATCGCGACGGCGCAGCGCGAGGCGCTCAACGATGCCTATCTCACGGTCATGCTGTGCGCCGCGGGCTGCGCCGCGGCGGGCAGCGCGATCGCCGGGCTCCTGCTGCGCCCCCGCCGCGCTCGTCCGGGCGTCTCACAAGAAGAGAAAGGTCACTCCGGCTGATCGACGACCTTGGTCGTCGGCCGGTCGTGGCCGTCGGCATGCTCCTCGCGCCACTCGCCCCGCTTGGTCTCGTACTGGATCTCCTCGTTCTCCCCGGGCGCCCGCTGCTCGGAGGCGACGCGCTGGGCGGCCGCGAGGGCGGCGGCATGGGTCGGGAAGGTTTCCGAAAAGGAGCCGTCGAAGCGATAGGCCCAACCGCCGTCGTGCTCGACTATCTCATACGCGACTTCGACCATCTCGTTCTCCTCGTCCACAGGATCACGAACGCAGTCTAGCGCCTTTCGTGCCGGACCGCCCCTCAGCCGAGGTCAGCGCTGCATCTGCATGATCTGATCCATCGGCATCATGTTCTGGTTCATATGCGCCATGATCCAGAGCGAACCGGCGATGATCAAGAAGACGATCAGCACGCCGAAGAAAAGCGCCAAGACGTTGTTGACGTTGTCGGGACCGGTCGTGATGTGCAGGAAGAAGACGAGGTGAATGCCCATCTGCGCGATCGCGAGAACGGCGAGGGCGACGGGGATGCTCGGCTGCCAGACCAGCGTGGTGCGGGCGATGAAGAAGGACACGGCCGTGAGCAGCGTCGCGAGCCCGAGTCCGATCAAATAGCCGACCACCCCCTCGGCGATCTCGTGTCTTTCGATCGGCACGTCGCCCGGCACGCTGTCGGGGTGATCGAGATATCCGTCCGACTCGGAATGGCTCATGACGCGGCTCCCATCAAGTAGACCACGGTGAACAACGCTACCCAGATGATGTCGAGGGCATGCCAGAAAAGGCTGAAGCACAGGATGCGCCGGAGAATGTCGGCCCGGTAACCCTTGGCGTATACCTGCGCCATCATCGTCAGCAGCCACAGCAGGCCGACGCTCACATGCAGGCCATGGCAGCCGACCAGCGTGAAGAAAGACGTGAGGAAGGCGCTTCGCGTCGGACCTGCCCCGCGCGCGACCAGGCCGGCGAATTCCTGGAGCTCGAGGCCGACGAAGGCGACGCCGAGGATGAAGGTCGCCGTCATGGCGCCATAGAACCACGACCCGCGATGCGCCTGGGCGCCGATGCTCGCGATGCCGCAGGCGAAGCTCGAGAGGAGGAGACAGGCCGTCTCGATCCCGGTATTGCGCAGGTCGAACAATTCCCGCCCGCTCGGTCCGCCTGCAATCTGTCCGACCAGCACCGCATAGGTCGCGAAGAAGGCGGAAAACATGACGATGTCGCTGAGCAGGAAAATCCAGAAGCCGTAACCAACGATGATGCGCTTGTACCGCAGTCCGGCGTTGCCATGCGCCGCGTCGCCCCCGATGCGATGTGGGTGAC
>JAQGID010000413.1 GCA_028291405.1 Rhodospirillales bacterium
CAGGAGCACCTTCAGAAGATGCTCCGGCATCAGCCGTTGGTGTCCGCGGGTCAGCGCGAGAGTCTGCGCCGCTTGCAGGAAGCCCTTGGCACGATCGGTGAATTTTTCGAGATCCATGACGATCTACTCCTTGCCGACGAGCCATTGGCGAGGCCGGGTGCGTTCGCAGTCGTGAGATGCTGCCGGACCGCACGAGGTGGCCCAGAAATCGATCAGCAGTGGAATGTCGCTCTTCAGGGCGTGCTTGAAGCGCGCCGCGTTGTTCAAGGGCGGCGGATGCCCCTCGAAGAGCTTCTTATGACAGACGCCGCACCTGCCGCCTTGTCGCAACCACTGCTGGGGCACGCGGTTGATGGCATCACAACGCGGGCAGACGATTTGCAGCGTTTCCGACATCTCACGTAAATGACTAACGCGACGCTCGCGAGCTTCGCGTTGACCGCTGTCAACTTTCGCGCCGGCTCCCGCTGACACCTTTGCGAATAGTTGCCATGGTCGGCGAGCTGGCCCTCCTGAAACCTGACGAGCGTCAAGGCGGCGCTACGGCCAGCCGCCCAACATCAGAAACGCTGCCGGAAAGTCGAAGCGGCGAGACACGCGAGGAGACCTGTCGATGACGAGCGATATGGGGATCAAGCGGGACGTCGAGCACGAACTCCGCTGGACCCCGGATATCGACGCAACCGATATTGCGGTCGCCGTGAAGGACGGCGTCGTCACGCTGACCGGATTCGTGAAAAGCTACAGCGAGAAGTTCGCCGCCGAGCAGGCGGCCAAGCGCGTCGCCGGCGTCGTCGGCGTCGCCAATGACCTCGAGGTGCACCTCCCCGAGACCGACCAGCGGCCCGATCCGGAGATTGCGCGCGATGCGGTCGCCGAGCTGAAGATCTGGCTGCCGCTGTCCTCGAACAACATCAAGGTGACGGTGAAGAATGGCTGGGTGACCCTCGAAGGCGAGGTCGAGTGGCATTACCAGCGCGACTATGCCGAACGGGCGGTGCGTCGCATCAAAGGCGTCAAGGGCGTCATCAACCTCATCGCCGTGAAGCCGCACGCCGAGCCCGACGATATCAAGAGGAAGATCGAGGAGGCGTTCAAACGCAGCGCCGAGATCGACGCGAGCCGTATCACGGTCAAGACTCACGGCAGCGAAGTGATCCTCGAGGGCACCGTTCGCTCCTGGGCTGAACGCCAGGAAGCGGAGCGCGCCGCCTGGTCTGCGCCCGGCGTTACCAAAGTCGACAACCGCCTCACCGTTAGCGTTTGAGCCGACCTCGATCCGGCGGTCGAGTCGGAATGCGCCGGATCGATCGAGCCGTATCGAAGGAAATCGATCGACGAGAGCCGGAGGTGCCGTAGAATGGAGAGCGCGATGAGTCCGAAAGACATCCTCGTCCATGTCGACACGACGCAGGCCGGCCGCCATCGGCTCCAGCTCGCGGCCAACCTCGCCAAGCGCTTCGATGCCTACCTTACCGGCATTTTCGTCGTGTCTCCGCCGGACATGCAGCCGCCCCCCGAAGTGGGGGCTGCCGCGGTCGCGCTCGCCTCCTTCATCGCGATCGTCGAGGGCGAGGCCGAGAACGCAGAGGCAGAGTTCGGCAAAACGCTCGACCGGGAGGGAGTTCGCGGCGAATGGCACACCGACCGCGGCATCGCCGAGCTGATGGTCGCAATACGCGCCGAGGCGGCCGATCTCGTCGTCCTCGGCCAATACGACCCCGAACGCCCCGGCGGGATCGTGGCGCCCGAGGACGTTGTGCTCAGCTGCGGCCGCCCGGTGCTCCTCGTCCCCTATGCCGGAAAGTTCGAGACCGTGGGCGAGAACGTGCTGGTTGCCTGGAAGAGGACGAAAGAAGCAGCACGCGCCCTCCACGACGCGCTGCCGCTGATGGTGCCGAACAGGTCCTTGGCCTTGCTCACCGTCGTCAAGAAGGGAAAGTCGGCGGAGGGCCCAGTAACCGACGTTGTCGCCCATCTCGCCCGTCACGGGATCGAGGCGAAGCATGAGCTCGATCCGACTGAGGATCTTGATCCGGCAGACGCGATCCTCTCGCGCGCCGCCGACCTTGCTACCGACATGATCGTCATGGGCGCCTATGGTCATTCGCGCCTGCGAGAGATGATCGTCGGAGGGACGACGCGGGACATCCTGGACCATATGACGGTCCCGGTACTGATGTCGCACTGAAGCGGCGCGACGTTGACGTTTTCCATCGAGGAACACCGGGCATTGGCAGGGCGGCGTCTCGAAAGTATCGGGAAGTTGATAGCGGTCAAAGCATTCGCGCGCTCGTGCGGCTATGGTCCGACGTCTATCTTTCCTTCGACCGAGGAGGGGCAACGATGGCTGCTCGACCTAACCTCCTGACGATAGTCAGCTGCTTCGTCGTCGCTGTGACGACCGGATGCTCACAAGACCAATCCCGGAGCTCCCCTACATCCGCCGCGGTCTCGGGCAGCGAAGCCGCGGATGCCGGAGGCACCTCCTCACCGTCGGCACAGCCAGGGCAGCAGCACGGCTTCTATAAATATCTCGGCCGCGTGTCCGAGAGCGGCCCGAGCACGCCCTTCGTCGGCGCAGTCGCGGACGATGCTTCGCAGGCAACGCCGGTCATCGGTTGGACGACTGGTGGCCCCCCCACCCTGCAGACAAAAGCGCGCAGTGCTCATAATGCGATGGCAGCAGAAGAGGCCAGCGGCTCGAGCAGTCCACCGGCCGCTATCGCGTCCGCGCTCCCCGTCGAGGCATTGGCGCGAGCAGCAATCCGGTCGCTGGGCGCCGACCGATCCGAGCTCCGGAAAGCGGCATCACGGTCGGTCGCTGAGTGATCGGCTGCCGTGTGCTGGCCGACCGGCACACGGCCTTACGTAGGCCGTCGTAACTGATTTGGAATGCAGACCCCGAAGGAGGAAGGCATGGTCTTACCCAAACGCCCGCTTGGCTCGAGCGGGGTCGAAATCACCACAGTCGGATTCGGGGCTTGGGCGATCGGCGGCGGTGGTTGGGCCTACAGCTGGGGACCGCAGGACGACGCCGCATCCCTTGCGACGATGCGCCACGCGGTCGGGCTGGGCATCACCTGGATCGATACGGCTGCGGTATACGGTCTGGGTCATTCCGAGGAACTCGTCGGCCGACTCCTGCACGAGCTACCAAAAGATTCCGGCCGGCCGTTGGTCTTCACCAAATGTGGACTGGTCTGGGACGAGCGCGATCCGATGGCTGAGCCGCGCCGCGTGCTCAAGCCGGAATCGATCCGAAGGGAGTGCGATGCCTCACTGCGTCGGTTGGGCGTGGACCGCATAGATCTTTACCAATTTCATTGGCCCGATGAGACCAATACGCCAGTTGAGGATTCTTGGGCGGAGATGGTGCGGCTCATCGAGCAAGGCAAAATCCGATTGGCCGGAGTTTCCAACTTCGACGTGTCGCTACTCGAGCGCTGTGAGACCGTCCGACATGTGGATTCCCTGCAACCACCTTTCTCGCTGATCCGGCGCGAAGCTGCCGCACGCGAAATCCCCTGGTGTCGCAAGCACGGGACGGGTGTCATCTGCTATAGCCCGATGCAATCAGGCTTGCTGACGGACAATTTTACCGCCGAGAGCGTCAGCAGGTTCGCCGAAGATGATTGGCGGCGCCGCAGTCCCGAATTCCAAGAGCCCAGGCTAAGCCGCAATTTGGCGCTGCGAGACGCCCTCCGCCCAATCGCGCAACGCCACCGCACTACCGTCTCCGCGGTCGCGGTCGCGTGGACCACGACTTGGCCCGGAGTCACTGGAGCCATCGTCGGCGCTCGCTCGCCTCAACAGGTTGAGGGTTGGATAGACGCCGCCACTCTCGAGCTAACCCCCGACGATCTTGCGGAGATCGCTGC
>JAQGID010000426.1 GCA_028291405.1 Rhodospirillales bacterium
CCCGTCATGACCGTCGATGTCGTCGCCTACGATACCGTCCACCCCGGTGACACGAGCGATCTCGAAACTAAGCTGTCGCGTATCGATCCGGCGCAGATCCGGCGCCTTGCCCTGCTCGTGAAGACCGAGGGAAACTCGGACCTCAACGACTTTTCCCGTGAATATGCGTTGCAGAGTGCAAGGCTTGCTCTGCAACGCTATGGCGGCATCAAACTTCTCGACCGGTCGAGCTTTCTCTTTTCCACTGGATGCGAAGGCGCGATGACGCCTTTCGGCTATCTCTTCGTCGACACGATCGAGCCAGCGGGCACGCCGCTCTCGCCGGGTTCCGCGCTGGCGATCGGCTGCGCCACGAGCCGCTCGCTGCGGCCCGAGGAAATCGGCACGCTGAGCCATGCCGATCTCACCGCCGAAGCCGTCCGCGCGGCGATGGAAGACGCTCGGGTCGGGCGCGAGGACGTCGCCCTCGCCATCATCAAGACCCCGGTCGCCAGCCTGATGCCGACAGCATCTCGATCCGTACGCAACAGGCGCATCACCTCCGGCTTCTCCAAGGCCGTCGGAGCGCTCGGGGCTGGCATCGCGCTCGGCGAGGTCGAGCCGAGCCGGGTCGTCGAGGACGCCTTCGATAGCGACCATTCGCTCCATGCGCGCCGCGCCATGGTCTTTTCCGGCGCCGAGATCGACCGCGTCGAAGTGCTGCTCCTGGGCAACCGCCCTGGTGCTCCCGGCGGTCTGACGATCGAGACTGGCTTCCTCGTCGATCTCCTGGATGCCGGCGGCATCCGCCGCACCCTTGCCGGAGCCGGCTGCACTCTCGCCGACGGAGTGGTCGCCAATCCCGAGCGAGTCGCTGCCATGCTGCTCAAGGTCGGGGCAAGCGCGAACGGTGCGGTTCGCGGCAACCGTACGACGATCAAATCGAGCCATATCGACATGGACAAGCACGTCCGCGCCGCGGTCAGTGGGATCGTCGGCTCGATCCTCGGCACGACGAAGAGCTTCATTTCCGCCAACACGGTGCATCAGGCGCCGCCGGGCGGCGGCATCTGCGCCTGCATCGTCCGCAAGGGGTGACACGTCAGCCAGCCTAGCCGAGCGCCGGCGGCAACGCGGGCAACGCCGCTTCCGCCCGTCCTGCAAGGCTCAGCAGCCGGCCCTCCCAACCGCCCGGCGCCATCAGGTGAAGGCCGGCGGGAACCGCCGCCGATGGATAGAGCCCCATGGGCAGGGTCATCGCGCAGGCATCGATCGCGTTCGCCGCCCGGACGAAGCAATTTCGATGAGGGTCGATGGAGACGCTCTGCCCATTGACGAGGAGGCGCTCGGCGGCGATTGCGGGCGCAGCGAAGGGCCAGGTCGGCGAGACGAAGGCGTCAGCCCCGGCCTGGGCAAGCGCCGCCTCGACCTCGCCGCGGAACCTCGCCGCATCTGTCCTTGCCACCGCCACCTGATCGGGCGAAACCCGCAGCGCGGCTTCGGCGCGACGTCGCATCCCCTCGCTCGCGGCCGAAAGATCCATGCACGCCAGGGCGCGGCCGCATTCGTAAAGCGAGACCGTGCCGGCCGCGGCCTCACCCGCCGCCCAGCCCGCAAGATCTCGCTCCAGGATCGTGCACCCAGCCTGTTCGAGGCGGGCCAGCGCCGCCGCAAAGAGGGTGCGGGTCTCGTCGTCGCACATGGTCTCGACAAGACGGCGCGGCACGAGGAGCCGAAATGTCGGCGGCGCTGCAACTTCGGGCACCGGCTCCGCCAGCACCTGGTAAGCCTCGGCAACGTCGGCGACGGAGCCACCGATGAGACCGACGCTGCTGAGGCTAGGCGCGTAATTCGGCTTTCCTGTCGTGGTCAGCGCGCCGATCCGCGGCATGAAGCCGACGACCCCGCAATGGCAAGCCGGATTGCGGATGGAGCCGCCGCTATCCGTGCAGATGTTCACCGCAGCCATTTCCAGTGCGGCGGCAACCCCCGCCCCGGTACTGGAGCCCCCAGCAGTGCGGACGGTGTCCCAAGGATTGAGACCCATCGGCTCGAACTCGTTGGTGACGCCGTACATCGCAAGCTCGGACAGCGTCGTCGTCCCAAGAACGACTCCCCCGGCAGCGCGTAGCTTGGCGACGATCGCCGCATCGCGCGCTGCAACGCGCCGAGCAAAGATGCGAGACCCCTCGGTCCAACGTAGGCCGGCGACGGGAATATTGCCTTTGACGCTGACCGGGACGCCATGCAGCGGCGAGCGGGCTTCGCGGCTGTGCAACTCCGCCTGCAGCTTGGCGATCACAGCGCCATCTGGGGTGGCGATGTGAGAGAACGCACGGAAGTGCGGATTGAGGCGTTCGATACGCGCCCGGGCGGCTTCGATCACCGCCGCGATGGTCGTCCTACCGGCGCGCAATTGCGCGCCGAGATGCGCGACGGAGGAAGTGCGAGGTTGCTTCATGACCGAGCGTCGGGATCCGGTCAAATGATCTCGGCCGGCACGCCGAGGGCACGGATCGCGGCGGCGCTTTTACCGAGCGAATCGCGAATCCGCTGCATGAACTGGTTGCCAATGCGCGGCAGTGCTCGGTTCCGCGAAAAAAGCGCCATCACCGTCACCGCGACTGCCGGTTCGAAGGGGCGTACAAGAACACGCGATATCCCGGCCTCGAGCAACGGCAAAGGATCTACGATCGCCATACCGGCGCCCGCCCGAACGAGCGCCATCGCCGCGGCGGCGCTGTTGGTCTCGACCGCGAAGGAATTCTGCGCGCCGAGCTTGCGCAGTTCTTCCCGAAGCACCAATCCAAGCGGTGTCTGCGCGTTCAGTGCGATCATCGGCTCATCGAGCAAATCCTCCGCCGAGATGGTTTTGCGCGTCGCGAGGCGGTGGCCGTCCGGCAGCATGCAGCAGAACGAGGTGCGGAACAGCGGCTCGGCGATGATTGCACTCTCTTCGATCGGCCGCACGACGAAGCCAATGTCCGCGGTCTCCTGCTTCACGTGATCGACGACCTGGTTGGTCGGCAAGCTCTCGAGAAGGATGTTTGCGCGTGGGCGGTCCCTGCGGAACGCCGCGATTGCCGGAGGAATGACGCCGGTCGCCATCACCGGGATCGTCGCGATCGCGATCTTCCCGGCTCGCGAATCGCGTAGCTCCGACGCGCGGCAGGTCAAGGCGCTGAACTGCGCAAAAAGGCGCTCGATCTCAGGCAGAAGATCAAGTGCCTCATCGGAGGGCTGGATCCGGCCCTTGCCCCTCAGGAACAGCTCGAAGCCGAATTGGCCTTCGAGCTCGCGCAGCGCCTGACTGATGGCGGGCTGGGAAACGCCCATGATCCGCGCCGTCTCGGTGAGGCTGCTGGTGCGCATCAAGAGCCGGAACATCTCGAGGTGACGGCTGGTAGGCTGCAGCATGGCTCGACCATCATCCGCACGAATGCACTTGCGCACCGGGGGCTGACGCTCCGGATGAAATGATGCATCACCGCGCGGCATTTATTACCGCGCTTGAACGACGGTGGCGCGCGGGATGTTGCCGTGCCGGCAGCCCGCCGCCAACGCAAAAAGGACGGGGGAAAAGCCACCCGGTCGGCACCGTAAGGTACGCGCTGCGCATCGCATCAACATTCCCATTCCGGCCGCATCCCCCAATGTCGCACAACATGAAAGATGCAAGGATAGACGAAAGATGCAAGGATAGGGCCAACATAGCGCGCCTCGATTGGCGGCCGACACCGGCTCTCCCGGAGCGGGTTCCGCAGCAGCGGATACGGAGAATCGCTTATAGCAGCATAATTTTTTAGTGTTCTGGTGGCGCCCCGGACGACGGCCTGTCACCCTCCTCCTCCTTGATCCTGACCACGCGACCCGCTCGGATCCGGTCCAAGCATGGGGGTTGACTGGCCATAGATCGATGGACGTGAGATGGCGGAAGATAGATGAGCGTCGAGATTACCCATTTCGTGACATCTGGTCCGGACGACGTGACGGATCTTGGCCGCGCCCTGCACGATGCCCAAGCTGGCGGATTCGCACCGCGCGCGATTATCGCGAAGACCGAAGGAACTGCCACGATCAATGACTTCTCACGCGCGCTCGCCCGTCGGGCAATCGAGGATTGCGTGGCTGATCGGGTCGGTCGCGAAGATTCGGTCCAGATCATCCTCTCGACCGGCTGCGAAGGTGTGATCACCCCCGGCGGTTATCTGCTGTCCGAGAGCACGTCCGGCGGTATCCCCGGCCTCGCCATCGGTGTGGCGCGTTCGCAGCCACTGCCCGCCTCGTCAATGATCACAATGGCTCATTCCCAAGCAGCCGAAGCGGTCGTCGCGCAAGCAATCGCCGCGGCCGGAATCGATACTGGCGATGTTGCTCTGGTGCTGATGAAGTCGCCCGTGCTCACCCGCTTGGCTGCGGTCGACCTGCCATCGCGGCAGCGCGAACTCGCGAACTCGACCGCGCTTTCACGCGGTGTCGCCGCGCTTGGAATCGCCGCTGCATTGGGCGACATCGACCCGCGCGAGCTCACCGACGAAGCGATCGGCCGACGCGACGATCTCTATTGCCGTCGGGCCATGGTTTTCTCAGGCACCGAGACGCAATGCTGCGAAGCGATCGTCCTCGGCAATCGCCCTGGCTTCCCTGTTGCCGTGCGCACCGGCATCGTACGCGATCTCATCGATATCGACGGGATGGCCACCATTATCGCTCCCGACAGTCAGCATCCGATCGAGGCGGCGCGGCAGGCGGCGGAAAGTGGGCGCGTGCGAGCCGCCTTTCTCAAGGGAGGCATCGCTCCGGATGGACGCGTGCGCGGCCAGCGCACTACCGCTTTCTCAAGCGATCTCGATCCTGACAAACACATGCGAGCCGCGGCGTCCGGCGTCCTCGCTGCACTTCTCGGCGATACCAGATCTTTCATCTCAGGGGGAGCCGAGCACCAGGCGCCCCCGGGAAGCGGCGTATTCACGGTGGTGATGGCAGGGTAGCGAATGGCAAAGATCATCGAGGAAGAAGAGGTCCAGCGCCTCATCCGCCGGGACGAGGCGATCGGCATCATCGAGAACGTTTACCGGGCCGCCGCGGAGGGCGGAGCCGCAGTCTCACATCCTTCGGCCATGCATCTGCGTGGCGGCGAAGGCAGCGGCACCGTCTTCAAGGTGAAAGGCGCGGTTCTCGATGCGCTCGGCGTCGCCGGCTTCCGTATCATCGCCGATGTCGCCCCGGAGACCGGCCGAAGCAGCGCCTACATCTATCTCGTCGACGCCATCTCGGGGGTCTTTCTCGGCCTCGTGTCCGAACTCTGGCTCCATCGCGTGCGAACGGCGATCACCGGCCTGGTTTCCTGCCGCGCCCTGCTGTCGTCTAGCCCAAAAGGGCTGGTCCTGGTCGGCACGGGCCGCATCGCCGAGGAATTCGTTCGATGCGCCCCGCTGGTGTTCCCAGATCTGCCGATTACAGTGGTTTCACGAGAGGCCGAGCGGGCGTACAGCGCAGTCGCCCGCTGGCAGAGGCTGACGACAAGCCGGCTCGCCGCGGCGAGCAACATCCGGGCGGCGGTCGCGCAGGCGCCGGTGGTGGTGACTCTGTCCGATGCCACGGAGCGCTTGTTCGCCGCCACCGATCTTCAACCCGGGGCGCTGGTCTGCGCGATGGGCGGCCAGCACGAGTTCGACCGCGACGTGCTCGATGCTGCCGCGGCCTTCGTCGTCGACGAGATCGATTTCGTCTGCACGGCCGGCAATGCCGCCCATTGGATCAAATCGGGCCAGGCTACACGCGAGACGATCGAGTCCGAGGTGTACGCTACCGTCGGCGAGATCCTGCTGCGGCGCAAGTCCGTCCCCAGCAACGGCATTACTCTTGCGATCGTGCAGGGCATGGCAATCTGCGATCTCGCTCTCGCGAAGGCCACATTAGATCGGGCCGGCGGATGAGACGAGAAGACAATACAGCCGATTTTGCCGCTTCCGCCTTAAGGATGCAGGAGGAGGACGACCATTGCTGGACGCCCCTTCAAGACAGGGCGCGTGTTAGGCCCGCATCGACCCCGGGCCGGGCGCCGACCGCGTCAGCTCTCGGTCGGGAAAGACGAGATACCACCGTGGTCCGCGGACCATTTCGCCGGCTCGTTGAGGAACCGCTCCACTTCCATCAGCGTCCGTTCATCGAAGTATGTCCCAGCCCTCGCTTGCTTGAGGACATCCCACCAAGTCGCGAGCGCCATGAGGTTGATTCCCATCTCGTTCATGACGCGCCGGCTCTCCGGGAAAATATCGTAGTGGAAGATGACGAAGGCATGGTCGACCTTCGCGCCGGCGCTGCGCAACGCGTTGCAAAAATTGACCTTGCTACGGCCGTCGGTCGTCAGATCCTCGACGAGGAGAGTTCGGGCTCCTTCCAGGACGTCACCTTCAATCTGCGCGTTTCGGCCAAAGCCCTTAGGCTTTTTGCGGACATACTGCATCGGGAGCATGAGGCGATCGGCGATCCAAGCAGCAAACGGGATGCCGGCTGTCTCGCCGCCGGCCACTATGTCGATCGATTCGAAGCCGACATTGCGAAGAATGACCGACGTCGCGAAATCCATCAGCGTGCCGCGCAGCCGTGGATAAGAGATGAGTTTGCGGCAGTCGATGTAGACGGGGCTATGCCAACCTGACGTAAAGACATAGGGCTGCGTAGCATTGAAATGCACCCCACCGACCTCGAGCAGTGCATCCGCCGTAACGCGCGCGATCAATTCGGGATCCGGAAAACCGCCAGTCATCGTGAAACTCATCTCGTCGCCCTCTCTTTCTCTGAAGATGCGTAAACCTACGCCGTGTCGCATGCCACCTTAATGCGCAGCGTCCGGTAAACGCCCCGGGGCATCGGGTACCCGGAGACACCTCTAGTATCGTCTCTTTCCGAGGCGCTCGCTTACGCGAGCGGCGCGCTCATCAATCGTCTTCTGATACGGCATGGTAGAGCACTTCGGTCCCCAGCAGGAAATCGGCAATATCCATTGCCTCGTCCGGATTGTGGGACCCATGCTCGTTGCGGATGAAAATCATCGCGGAAGGAATTTCATGATTCGCGAATTCGGCCGCATCGTGCCCCGCGCCACTTGGCATCTTCTCCGTCGGAACGCCGAGCCCGTCGCAGATAGAACCCAGTCGCCGGACCAGCGCCTGATCCATATGCGCCGGCTCAGTGAACAACAGCCGGCCTAGCGCGAACTCTACGCGCCGTTCGCGTGCCACGGCGGCGCATTCCTGCAACAGCAATTGGCGTACGCTCTCGAGCGTGCCCTTGTCTTGGCTCCGGATATCGATACTGAACGTCACCTCGTTGGGAATGCGCGTCGCCGCATGCTCTGCGGGATGCGTGGAGAAGATCCCCGCCGTCATGACAAGATCGGTTCCTCGCTCAAGCAGCACGCGCCAGTGCTCGTCCATCCGGTGCAGGAGATCTGCCGTGGCGAGAACTGCATCGTGCCGCAGCCAACGCGGCACCGCTCCGGAATGGCCGGCCTCTCCTAGGCACTTCGCTGCGGGATAGCGGATATTGCCTCGGATTCCTGTGACGATCCCGACTGGCAGATTGCGCGCAACCATCACCGGCCCCTGTTCGATATGGAGCTCGTAATAGGCCGCGACGGCGTTCGGGTCGAGGATCGGGCGTCCCGCCAGGATGAGATCGACTGCAGCACCGCTTTCGCGCATGTATTCTGAAAGCGGACGGCTGGTGTCGCGATGCCGGCTGGCGAGATCCTCCGCCGTGAGCGCACCGAAGAGCGCGCGCGAGCCAAGATAGCAGATGCCGAACCAGGCGCTTTCCTCCCCTCGCAGGCCTATAACGCGCACGGTTCGGGGAGGCACTTTGCCGGAGCGCTTCATCCGCAGCAGGCAGAGGAGTCCGGCAATTATGCCCGCCGCGCCGTCGAAGTTTCCACCTCGCGGTACCGAATCCATATGCGAGCCGATGAGAACAGCCGGCTCGTTCGTCTCCCTTCCCGGCAGCGATACCAAAAGGTTTGCGGCGGGATCCCAGGCCACATCGAGACCGTGCTGCCGGGCGATATCGGCAATAAGCTCGAGCCCGCGCGTCTCGCCCGGACCATAAGACGCGCGCGACACGCCTACGACGTCGGCGGTAAGCTCTCTCAGGCGATCGAAGATCTGTGCGGCCTCGGCAAGATCGGCCGCGGAAGGGGTATGCAACGGCTGCGCCTTCATCGTGAAGATTCCACCAGTGCACCCTCCACCAAAACGCCGCCGACCATATCCCTCAACGCGGTGATGCGTTGTCGCCGGCAATATTCCGTTAAGCCGGAAATGATGTCCGGCATGGCGTTCGGACGAATGAAGGTGGCCGTGCCGATCTGCACGGCGCTGGCGCCGGCAAGCAGATACTCGACTGCATCTTCCACCGTCATGATCCCGCCGCAGCCGATGATCGGAATACGAACTGCGCGAGCGCATTGATACACCATGCGAACCACAATCGGCTTGATCGCCGGGCCGGAAAGACCACCCATGATGTTTCCCAACCTCGGCCGGCGGGTCTCTGCGTCGATCGCCATTCCCAAGATCGTGTTCGCTACGACTAGCGCATCCGCACCGGCTTCTTCGACCGCCCTGCCCACAGCAGCGACATCGCTCGCATTCGGCGTCAGCTTGGCCCAGATCGGCAGCTCGGTGCGCCGCCGCATCTCCTTGATGGCGGCGTGCGCGGTTTCCGGTGACATTGCGAACGCCTGACCGTCGGCCTCGAGATTCGGACAGGAGATGTTCGCCTCGATCGCGGCCACTCCATCGACGCTCAACCGGGCGCAGCTCGTCCCGAATTCTTTGATCGTGTCGGCTGAGACGCTGGCGATCAGCGGCGGCTCGAGACCGCGATATGCAGGAACGATCACCTCCAGAAAATGGTCGATTCCCTTACTCGGGATTCCGATGGAGTTCAGCGCACCGTTGGTGGTTTCGCACAAGCGCGGCAAAGGATTGCCTTCCCGCAGCTTGGCGGTGATGCTCTTGGTGACAAATGCGCCCAGCGAATTGAGGTCGATCACCTGTCCGAGCTCGATACCAAAGGTGCCCGACGCCGGCATGATCGGGTTCTGCAGCCTGATTGCGCCGATCTCGACGCTCAGATCTGGGACGAAGTCGTGTTCGTGCGGCATTGCCACCTCACCAAGACGTCGCCTGAGCAAGGTCAAAGACCGGCCCATCTGTGCACACCCGCTTATGAACCTCGCGGCCGTCCACGAAGAGGGAGCGGACGCAGCAGAAGCACATGCCGAGCCCGCAGCCCATCTGCTGCTCGAGCGCGACCTGCCCGGGAATGCCGTATGTGCAGGCGAGATCCTGCAGAAGAAGGAGAAGACGGTTCGAACCGCAAGTGAAGAACGCGTCCGGTCGGGCGCGATCGACGATCGAGCGCACCAGCGCCCTCACCCTCTCCGGCTCGCTTGACCCATCGCTATCGAGGACCGGTATGATCGTCGCGCCGCTATCGCCGGCGAATTCACGATCCATCAGATCCGCCGGGGTCCGGGCAGAGAGGATTGCGGTTGTCTCGCAACCATTGCGCGAAGCCCAAACAGCGATCGGCGCCAGCGTCGCGAGGCCGACGCCGCGCGCCACAACCAGAATGCGACGCCTCGACGGATCGAGATCGAAGCCGCGTCCGAGCGGCCCCAAAACGGATATCGCGTCACCGGACTTTAGCGCGGCGAGTGCGTCCGTCCCGCGGCCTTTGACATGGTACAGGAACTCGATGAGCCCATTTTCGCGATCGGCGCGAAAAAGGCTCATCGGACGCCTTAGGAAGACACCGTCGCCACCTGTCGTGCAGAGAATGTGGAAGAATTGTCCAGGCGCGGCGTCGAGTGCCGGGCCCCCTGCCGCAAGGGTCAGGCGCTTATAGCGCGAGTTCACCCATTCGTTGGCGAGGATATTGCAACGCTGGTCGGCGACAGGGAAAGATTTGTCCGTCGCGCGACGGACTTCCCCGGACGAGAGAACGGCCTGCATCGAGTGAGACTCCACCCGCTAAAACGGCAACATAACGGGGCCTCGTCTGAAAGTCACGACTTATCTATTTTTTTGGACGCGGCGTTTTGAGGCGGCGACGCTGACCGATTGCTTGGCGCCCGGCTGCTTCAGGAGCTGCCGCAGGCGTTCCGCCCCGCGGGGGCCCTTTTGAGCACTCGTCCAAAGCTGCTGCGCGAGGCGCTGATACAGCGAGACCGCATCCTCCGCAGCCGTAACCGACGCGACGCCGAGCCGGATGTTGGGGAACTCGCCGAGCCGAAACGGGCTGATCGCGATCAGGGTTCTGTCGCGCTGGCGAAAAAGCTGAAAGGTTTGATTGGGCAGATTGTCCTCGACTACGCCGATCTGCACCCCGATCGGCTCGTTCTCCATCAAGGCTGCGATCCGCTCGACCTCTGCCCGCGCCGCTTGCCGCCGCTCGGCGAGGACGTTGGGCGGCAAGTCATAAGTTCCGATCAGCCCGGCGCGCAGAAATCTCTGGATCTGGGCGGCCCCGACAATGCTGACGATGTTCGAGCGGCGGTGCAGCGCATCGGCCCGGCGCTCCTCGAGAATCGCCATCACACGGTCGATCTCGGCAAGAGCCGATGCACGTCCCAGAAGATTGGGCGGCAGCCCTTCGACGAGCATCTGTCGAAGATAGCCCGCGTACTGCGGAGAGGTGACCAGGTAGGAAACCGGCTCGAACTCGGCAATGACCTGGTCGGCCTTGGCTTCGATCTGCCGCATCCGCTCGAAATAGGAAACTGCATTGGAGAAATACTCGACGCCCACTCCGAGCAGCGAGGGCAGTGAAACTTTCAACAAATCGGCGAGGCGTTCGATGGTATCCAGCTTGATCACCTCGCCCTTTTCATACTTGTAGAGCGCAGCGCGCGAGATCCCAAGCCGTCGGGCGACTTCCTCCGGCGACATACCGGAACCAAGCCGGTAGGCTCTGAGGCGTTCCCCGAGGTGCTCAAAGTCGATGGCCATGGTGTTCTCGTTGCCGCGCCCTTAATCGTCGATAAAACTAGACGAATTACGTGCACTGGGCATCCACTTAGACTCAGCAAATAGGCGAAGACCGCGAAGACCCACGAAGCGGGCGCGCCGGCAGGACGCCGCCCGTCTCAGGCAGGGGCTGTGAACCGGTGGCGCACGAGGGCTTTGCCACGTTGTTGGGGGACGACAACGTGACAAAGCCGGCGCGCCCGATGATGCCGCCCTAATCGCCTGAATCGTCCCCCGGCGATCCCTGCGCCAGGGCGATTGCACGCCAGACCCTCTCAGGAGTAGCCGGCATTTCGATGTGCTTGACCCCGAGCGGTTTCAGCGCGTCGACGATTGCATTGATCACAGCAGCCGGCGCCGGCACTGTGCCGGCCTCGCCGACGGCCTTCGATCCGAGGGGATTGGCATCGGTCTCGCGATCGTAAAACTCAAGCTGCAGAAGGGAAACATCGTGCGCTCTCGGCAGCGCATAGTCCATCAATGTGGCGGAGAGAAGCTGGCCCGTGTCCGGGTCATAAACGCAGCGCTCCACCAATGCTTGCCCAATTCCCTGAACCGTACCGCCGTGTAATTGGCCACGCACGATGGATTCATTGATGATCCGGCCGCTATCATGCATGATTGTATAATCGAGAAGACGAACTCGACCGGTCTCGTCGTCGACTTCGACTTCAGCAATATGGCAGCCGTATGGAAAATTGAAGCCCTTGGCGCCGAACGAGTACTCGGCGGATAGGCCGTCCGCATCGACGGCGATCGCCGCGAGGCTGACCATTCGATCGGTTCCGACGACCCGGTAGCAACCATTGGCATAGGTAATGTCGACCGCAGCCGCCTCGAGCCGATCCGCAGCGAGCTCGCGCCCGACCTCGACCAGACGATCGCATGCGCCGACGACGGCGGAGCCGCCGATCGTCAGTGAACGGGATGCGCCGGTGCCGTTGCCGCGAGCAATGCGGTCCGTGTCGCCTTGCACGATGGACACGCGATCGGCCGAGATACCCAACCGCGCGGCGGCGATCGCCGCGTAGACCGTCTCATGGCCCTGACCCGAGGATTGCGTGCCGATGAGAATCTCGAGAAGCCCATCGCCAGTTAGTCGCAGTTCAGCCGATTCGCCATAAGATGTTCCGAAAGCTTCGATGCCGAACGCGATGCCGATCCCGCGCCGCATTCCGCCTGCGGCCGAAGCTTTGCGACGGTCGGCGAACGCGGCCCAGCGGCTGAGTTCGAGGGCACGATCGAGGACCATGGGAAAGTTGCAGAAATCGTATGTCAGGCCGCCAAGCGCTTTGTACGGTATCTGCGCCGCGGCAATCAGATTTCGCCGCCTCATCTCATCCGGGCCGATCCCGAGTCGGCGCGCCGCAAGATCGATCAGGCGTTCGATGACGAAAATGATTTCGGGTGAGCCAGCACCCCGATAGGGGCAGGTCGGGACGGTGTTCGAGAACGCTGCCGTAATCTCGATGCGGCCATTCGCGATGCGGTAAACTCCCGACAGGATCTTCGCGCCGCTGATTGCCGGGACCACCCCGCGCGGTCCAAGCCAGGCGCCGAGATTGACGACCGTCTTGACCCGGATGGCAAGAATCGAGCCGTTCCGGTCGAACGCCATCACGGCGCGGCTCCAGTGGTCGCGTCCTTGCATGTCGCTCATGAAGGTTTCGCTGCGGTCAGCGATCCAGCGAACCGGCGAACCGAGCCGGCGCGCCGCCCAGAGCACCAACGCCGCCTCGGCGTAGAGCACGTTTTTGGCACCGAAGCCGCCGCCGACGTCGCCCACCACGACGCGGATGCAGCTTCGCGGCACCCGGAAGACGAACTGCGCAAGCGTGTCGCGAAGAGGATGCGGCTTGCCGGCCGCGGCAAACAGCGTCCAGCGGTTCGTTGCCGCATCCCAGGCACCGAGGTAGCCGCGTGGCTCGATCGGTGCCGCAACCAATCGTTGATTCGCCGTATCGAGCTCGACGATCGTGCAGGCGCTTCGAAAGGCTTCCTCCACCCCATCGGGATCGCCCTCAGCGTAGGCAAAGCAGACGTTATCCGGAAACTGATCGTGTAGGCGCGGCGCGCCGTCCATCATGGCGCTCCGAGCCTCGACGACCGCCGCCAGTGGCTCATAGTCGATCGCGACGTGCTCGGCCGCCTCTTGTGCCACTGCCAAGCTTTCGGCGACGACGAGGGCTACCGGCTCACCGACATAGCGGACCCGATCACGGGCGAGGAGCGTTTGCGGTGGGGCGATCCGGGGGTCTCCCGGCTCGACGGGAGGGCTGCCGATGGGTTGCGGCGGGCAGACCTCCCAAGGAATGCCGCCGAGCCGATCCGCATCGACCTCAGCCGCCGTGAGGATGGCGCGGACGCCGTCCACTCTCAGTGCCGACGACCGATCGATCGTGCGAATCCGCGCATGCGCGTGAGTGGACCGGACAAACACGCCATGGAGCTGTCCGTCCAGGGCAAGATCCGCAATGAAGCGGCCACTTCCCGTCAGCAGACGAGCGTCCTCCCGGCGTGGCCACGAAGCATCAGTCTTCTGCTCGGATGTGCCGACCGCGGACGGGATCGGTTGACCGTCCAGGCCGCGCAAATGCGCCGTCATCTCGGCTTACGAGCGGGATAGCTGAGTATCGAAGACCGGCCGGCCGCCGGTGCGCTCGAGATACCGTCCGAACCGGAATTTGACCTCCGGCCCATCGAGGGGCGGCGATGGCAGCTTACGTCCCAGGGGCTCGACATCCAAGACCACGAAGACCGGGCCAGGTAACGTCAGCACCTCGTCTAGCCCGGCTGAAAGTCCCTCGATCCTCGTGAAGCGGTACACGCGCTCGATCCCGGCGGCACGTGCCATCCCGACGAAATCGACCTGCTCGTCGAGCCGGAGAGCGAGGTCGTTTGTCGACCCGTAGCAACGGTTCGCGACAAGGAAATGCTTGAGGTTGGGCAGGTTCAGCTGCCGTTCGACCATGAGCATTCCCGGGTTCATGCAAAATGCTCCATCACCGCTGAATGCGACCACAGTTCGACTAGGCGTGCCAAGGGCGATGCCACCGGCGAAGAGCGAGGCAAGGCTCATCGATGCTTCGAGGTAGAACACGCGTTCCGTCTCTTGGGTGATGTGCCACCAGAGTTCCGAACAGTTTCCCGCGGATGTGACAATGATCTCGTCCGTCAGTCTTTCGGCCAACAGCCTGAAACAATCTTCGAACTGCACGCTTATGCGTCTCCCCTCAAAAGCGGGCGCGTGAACCCGACGACCACCGGACGCGCCATCATGCGGCTGTGGCGGTACGCGATGCCGATTTGCGAGATGTCCTCCGTCCGCTCGATCGGTACGAAAGGAATGTCGATCGCCTGAAGGATGGCGTCGAGATAGAGCCCGTTCGACTGGTGGAACTTCGCCTTGTCGCCTGGGCGCCCCCGCATGGTTATGCCGATCAGCAAGGGCACCTGGTACGTGTAGTTGATTTTCGTGATCGCGTAGATGCAGGTCAAGAAGCCCGAGGCGCCCATCAAAGCGAGCGAGCCGGTGCCGGAAAAGAATGCGCCCGAGCACAAGCCGATCGCCGATTCCTCGCGATTGACCGCGACGTGGCGAAACCGGCGATCTTCCGAAAATCGTTCGATGAGATTTGTGATCCAGCCGTCGGGCAGACTTGCCACGAGGGAGATCCCGCAATCAGCTGCCGCATCGGCAATGGCTGCGGCGATTTTTTCTGCACGTTGCTCCATATCTTGCCCAGTTATTCGTCATCACCCGTTTACACCCCATCGACGCCGGACATCGGAACTCATCCACGGCCAATCAGGGTGCCGGACGTCGGGTGGATTTGATGCTCTCACGACTGTGCAACAACCGAGCCAAATCGCAAACACCCGAGGGTGGACGTTTTCCGGCAGCGCTTGGCGCGGCAGTTGCATCACACGTGACGTATCGCCGCGGTGGTCGCCGACTGATGGCGATCTTGGTCCGACACAGGAATCTCAAATTCTCTCGAGCGAAGTGAGCAGGAAGACATGACGCACCATTATCGTGGTCTCAGCCGCCGGGCTCTCCTCAAATCCGCCGGCCTCGTGGCGGCGGGCGTCGGCCTCGGGTCACGGCTCAGCGTCGCCCGTGCAGAGTCCTTGCCGCCCATCAGCTTTCAGCTCTCGTGGGTCAAGAGCATCCAGTACGGCGGCTATTTTGCCGGCATAGAGCAGGGGTATTTCCGCCAGAGCGGTGTCGATCCGACCTTCGTCTCGGGTGGTCCGAACATCGATGCGGTGGCGAACGTCGCAAGCGGCCACGCGCAAATCGGCGACCGGCCCGTCGGCGCCATCATCCTCGGACGAGAGAAGCTCATGCCGCTCAAGGTCATCGCGACGGTGTTCGAGCGAAGCCCGTACAGCATCATCAGCCTTGCGTCGAAGCCGATCACCGCCATCAGCGAGCTCAAGGGCAAGACCATCGCCGTACCGGTCTCATCGCAGCCGCTCGTGAAGTATCTGCTGCGCGACGCAGGCGTCGATACTTCCGCGGTGAATATCGTGCCGGCCTCTCCCGATCCGGGGGCGCTGGTGAGCGGCCAAATCGATGCCTATTGCGGCTATTCGACGAACCAGGGCGTCATGCTTCAGACCCGCGGTGTCGAGATCTACACGTTGAACGTGCAAGACCTCGGGGTCCCAGAGACCGCCGGCACGCTCTATGCCTCCGAGAGCTTTCTCGAGCAGAACCGCGATCTGGTCGTGCGCTTTCTGCGCGCGGCGATCATCTCGTGGGATTGGGCCCTTGTTCATCCGGAGGAGACCGCGCATCTGATGGTCGACAAATACGGCATTCCGGGCCTGGACTACACGGCCCAACTTAACGAAATTCGTGCGAGCAAGCCTTTCATTGCCGCGGGCGTGGCCCAGACGAAAGGATTGTTGTCGCTCGACCTCGACCTTTATGACCGACTTATCGGCATCTACCGGAGAGTCGGTATGGTGAAGAGCGATATGACCGCCGCTGCGCTGTGCGATCCCTCTTTCATCGAGGAGGCCCATCGCCAGACATGATGATCTCGGACGCGAGTTCGGCTCTTCTTCATTAGAGCGGGTAGAGGTCAAGCGTTTTCGGGCTCGGCCATCACACACAGCGAAATCCGGCCGACGCGGTTGCTCTCGCCGGACGGGTTGAGAACCGGCGTCAATCCCAAGGCCCGCGCCGACAGCTTTTGAGTTCTGGCCATCGCTGGACGAAAGAACGTAATTGATCAAGATGGACTGGCTATGGTGCTAATTGACGATCCGATGGTTAGGCTGGCGTCCTGAACTGCCTGAGGGTCGGCAATGGGCAAGCTGAAGAGCAGGGAGGAGCTGCTCCTTCGACCGTGCGGTCGTCACCCTGTGCGTGGGCTGGTACTTCTAGGGCTCGCCGTCGCTCGAAGGAAAAAGGTCTGAGAATATCGGAGCGTGCTAACGCGGCGCCGGCGGAAAGCGCTTGTTGACGAATTGCAACGTGAAGGCGCGGCTGTAGTCCTGGTTCTTGGGGATCAGGCTCTGGTCGGCGAGCAGCGCGAAATGCGATTTCCAGCGCTCGTCGGTCATCGCGCCGATGCCGAGCCGCGTAGTCTCCTCGGTCTCGACGATCCCGGCGCTCTTCAGCGTCTTCACCGCATAGGCGATCAACTCGTCCGTATTGTCGGGATTATCCGCCTTGATCAGCGCCACCGCCGGCAGCGGGTCGGCGAGGAACTCGATCCAGCCGCGAATCGAGGCATTGACGAAGCATTGAATCGCATCGGGCGCAGTATCGATCAGTTTCTGCGAGGCGATCGCGATCGAGGAATAGGAGACGTAGCCGAGATCGGCGAGCAGGAACGTCTTCGGCGCGACGCCGGTCTCGTGCAGCACGAGGAACGGCTCGTTGGTGATAAGGCCCTGCTGGATCGCGCCCTGGTCGACGAGATAGGGACCGAGCTGGCCGGTGTAGCTGCGGATCTGGTTGTCCGCGAGGCCGAACTTGGCGCGCAGGAATGCCCAGAAGGTGGTGCGCGACGAGGCGCCGATCATCACCGGCTTGCCGCGCATGTCTTCGATCGTTTCGATGCCGTTGCCGGCATGCGTCATGAGGATCTGTGGGTTCTTCTGAAACGCCGCCATGATCGCGCGGGCCGGAAACCCGGCCTCATTGACCTGGAAGGCGGTGTCGCCGTAGCTCGACATCATGATGTCGACGGCGCCGGTCACCAGCAGCTGCTTGCCGTCGATCATCGGCCCGCCCTGGCGGATGCGGAGATCGACCCCGCAAGACGCATAATAGCCCTTGGCGAGAGCCATGTAGTAGCCGCCGTGCTCGGCCTCCGCCTTCCAGCTGGTCAGGAAGCTGATCTCTTGAGCAGCCTGCGCCGTGCTCATCCCGCCGAGCAGCAGCAGCGCCGCCGAAAGCCATTGGACCCGCATGGTGGATTCTCCGTCGCCGTCTGACCGGCGGGCTCGTGCCGCCGGCTCTCCTGCGCTCACAGCAAGAATCGAGCCATACGCGTCTATGCGGCGAGAATCGCGCCGCTTGTCATTCCGGCCTCGCCGCCGGCGATCTTCTTGCCGTCGTCGAGCAGCAACGGAGCACCTCGATCAAACCGTCCTGGGCCATCACCGCGATGCCCTCCCGCGTCACGGTGACGATTTGTCCCGGGTTCTTGCCGCGCACGGCAGCAAAGCTGCGGGCGAGCCGTTTGCGCGCGTCGAAGATCTGCAGCCGCCGCTCACCCCACATCATCCAGGGCAGCGGGCAAGGGGCGAAGCCGCGGATCAGAGCGTCGACGAGATCGACATGGCTCGTCTCAATGACGCGGGGTCGATTTGCGTCCCATCAGGCGCCGGCTATGCGATGTCTTTGGCATAACTCTTGGCCTAGCAGTCGTAGCTCACGTTGGGCACAGCGTGTTCCCTTTCCGAGGGGGCAGGAGACGTCTACCGTCACCGCTATGCCATGGCCACCAAAGCCTTAAAGCTTTTGCAGAACCTTCAGCACACTATCCGACACCGCCGACAGGACCGACACCGGACGCTGGTGCGATCGGCGACGCCTGTGACGGAACTACGGAATGTCGGAAGCGACGCTGTACGAGATCGGCCACCTTCACGCCCGTCCTACTGCTCGCGCAATACCAGGATGATTCGCTCTTCCGTGAACCTGCCTCGTTTCATCGGTCCCTCCTTCAGTCAGGCCGGACTCTAGCTCCACGTGGAGGAAATTCTCAAGGGCAGGTCACTGCAACTTCGAGCAGAGGTGACGAGTCCAGTCAACGCCTTACGAAGGTGCTCAACAAATCTGCTAGACGTGGGGTCTAGGGTGTCACGGATTCTCGTGACGAGTGCCAACATCTGCATCGGTGCCTCTACCAAGGGCAAATAACGCAATTGACCAGTGATTCGGTCGTCCCCGAAGTCAATGGGATTGAGGAACGTCACGGCTTGCCCCAGGCCAACAAATTGCTTCATCATGACGACCGAGTTCGTTTCGACGACAGGGCGTGGAACCGCAGGTAAGCGCGTTAGAGCGAGATCAATGGCAGTTCTCAGACTCATGTTTGGTTCTGGAAGGACCAGAGGATAGTTCACCACGTCAGCAAGGCGGACTTTGTCACGTTGCGCCAGTGGATGGGTACTTGCGATCACGGCGCCGAACGGAACATCAAAGTGAAATAACGTCTTTAGGCCAGGGGCTCGTTGCAAATCAAAGCCGAGACCGAGTGCCACCTCTCCTGACAGGATCGAATTCAGGATACCGTCGGCGAAAAGGCCACGTAGACGAACTTGCACCCGAGGATGTGCGACGATGTAGTCGTGAACGATTTTTGCCATTGGTCCTTGAGCAAGTCCGAGCGTCGTCGAAATCGACACTTGGCCTCGATGCGTTCCCTTGAGAGCGTCAAGAAGTTGGCTAGTTCGGCCGTAGTTCTTTAGAGTTTCGCGCACATGCTCTATGAGAACCTCGCCACTGGCGGTTAACCGAAGACGGCGAGGCATTCGCTCGAAAATTGGCTCTCCTAGTTCCTGTTCGAGAGCGATGATTTGCCTATTGATCGCGGTCGAGGCGATGTTGAGCTTGGCTGCGGCCTTACGGATCGAGCCGGATCGCTCCACCTCGTCGAGATAGAACAACATACGCGAATGCAGCATGGTCCACTGTTCCCCTGGGATTGGCATTGAAGCTGAGTTAGGACGAGGATACCGAGTTGGATATCCCGAAAGGGATATGGGACCCAACGTGACGGGAATATTCGGGTTCAAATACCTCCTGGATCATATGTGCCAGCTCTCGACCATTCCTCCTGCCGCCTCAATCGTTAGGGTGCAATAAATGCGCCAGGCCGACTCTGAGGCCGACCGGCCTGCGTCTATCATCGATCGGTGGATCGTGCCGGCATTCAACGCGACCAAGCTGGGGACTATTCAAACGCCGTCAGAGAAGAGCGGCTAACGAAGGCCGATCCCGTAGGCACCGTCGATCGGCGCCGACATCGCGCGTCGTTCGACGCGGCCAAGATGAGCGTCTTAGGCCGCGTCGGGCATGTAGCCCCACCGTCGACATTGTCCGCATCCGAGACAGCCGGTGTCTAGCGAGAGCTAAAAGGCACCGCACTAGCATCAACTCGATGCTTTGCAGTTCCCGCTGCGCTAAGCGAAGGTCGCACCTCTGATATTGGGCATCACCCTTGTTCAGGACCTTGCGGCAGAAGAACGTAAGTAAAATGTACCAACGCGCAAACGAACGCTAATTTCGGACCGATCAACGGGACGGAATGTCTGCTCGATCGTGTTTATTTCGGCCCAGGCACACGCCGAGACGGCTAGCCGCAAACATCATTCGAGCGTGGCACATGTAGTACAAAGGAACTGATTGCGACCGTGCCAACACGTAACCAGGCAATGTACCTGACTAAAGACTTAACTAATTTCTCGGCCGTCGTTGGTCCTCAACCAGCAATGCCGACCGTCGCCATGAAGCACGTGAGCTTGAAGTATGGCGACATGCTCGCACTGGACGACGCAACGCTGGAAATCGCGGCTGGAGAGTTCGTTGCAGTCGTCGGGCCGAGTGGGTGCGGCAAGTCTACGCTGATGAAGCTCGTTACCGGCCTCATACCCCCGACAGCTGGTGAGATCCATTTTGACGGCAACCGCGTCGATGGACCAATACACGGCGCAGGGATGGCTTTCCAGAATGCTACCCTCCTGCCCTGGCGCACGACGACGGACAACGTGATGTTGCCCCTGGAGATCGTGGAACCGTTCAAGAGTCAGAGCCGCTCTCAGCGCAAGCTTCTAGCGACTAAGGTGCAGAAGCTCCTCGAGATCGTCGGCCTCGGGGAATTCGGCGATCGGCTGCCTTGGCAGCTTTCGGGTGGGATGCAACAGCGTGCCAATTTGTGTCGGGCGCTCGTGCATGAACCGAAGCTATTGATGCTCGACGAACCCTTTGCCGCCTTAGACGCCTTTACCAAAGAAGATCTCTGGCAAGTTCTCCAAAAACTCTGGATGCGCCAGAAGTTCACCGGAATCCTTGTGACGCACGATCTGCGCGAAGCGGTCTATCTGGCGGACACGGTCTATGTAATGAGCAATCGCCCCGGACGCATCCTGCATCGGTGCTCCATTCTGCTCCCACGCCCACGCACCGCCGAAACGACTTTCAACCCGCTCTATACCGATCTCGTCAACGATCTGCGCGCGAAAATCGCCGCTGCGAGAAATACGAAGTGAGGGGTCTCGTCAAACATGCACGGCCTTGGTTTGTCGCTCTTGCCCTCCTCGTGCTTTGGGAACTTGCTTGCCGCCTGTTTCACATTCCGGAATTTATCCTGCCTCGCCCCTCTCGGATCCTCGAAGTCACGTGGCAGTTTCGCAATGAGCTCGCATTGCACTCGCTGCAGACGCTGATGACGACGCTCGTTGGCTTCCTGATCGCCATCGTGGTCGGGGTGCTTCTCGGCGTCGCGGTGGGGTCATCGAGGGCCCTCTACGATTCGCTTTACCCGATCTTGATCGGATTCAATTCGGTCCCGAAGGTCGCCGTCGTCCCCTTGATCGTGATCTGGACTGGAATCGGAACTGTCCCCGCGATCGTGACAGCATTCGTGATCTCGTTCTTCCCGATCGTCGTGAATGTCGCCACTGGCTTGGCTAGCGTCGAACCCGAAATGAGGGATGTTTTGCGGGTGCTCGGAGCTACTCGTTACGAGGTGCTGACGAAGGTTAGTTTTCCTCGCGCGTTGCCGTACCTGTTCGCGTCGCTAAAAGTCGCGATCACTCTCGCGTTCATCGGCTCGGTCGTCTCCGAAACGATCGCTTCGAACAACGGCATCGGTTTTCTCATGCTGTCCGCCGCGTCGCGGTTCCAAGTCGCG
>JAQGID010000435.1 GCA_028291405.1 Rhodospirillales bacterium
GTTTGGAAGGCATCCTCGAACGCCGGAGCTACGAAGCGCCACATGTTCTGATCGCAACCAAAGCCGTGCGCGAACACCATCGCGCGTTCTCCGTTGCCCCGAATGTGAACGTTATGGCGCTTTAAAACCGTCAAAAGGCGATCCTTTGAAAACCATGGTCAATCCTACCATCTCGGCAACTCATCTGCACAACGGCGCTACACTGAGACCGGGCGAACGACCCTTGTGATCACGTCGTCAATGATCAGCTTAGCCATGGCGAACACGGGCCGCACGAGCGACGACAGCATTGGCTTCGCGGATCGCGCGGCCTTCATCACCGGAATCCTCAAGTGCCTTGTTTGCAACCGCGGCCCATAGCCGCTGCGCGTTGGCGGTCGTTGCTTTTCTTCGTGTGGGAAGTTGCGTCGGCTGACGTCCAGGGCATAGGAGCACCTCCTTGTGATGTCTCGCTCGTGTGAACGCCGACCTCGTGAGGATGACGCCGAAACGAATATCTTCGGGGTAGGAGCTATTTTGATTTCATCTGGGCTGAAGCTGCCGCGATCGGTCAGGGGTGTCATAGTGTCGCCCGATCGAGCGGCTGCTTCAGGAGGTCGGCGTCTCCGATTCTTCCCGCAACTCGTCGATCCCCCGTTGGATTAAGTCCACAACATCGCGCGTCAGGGAAGCTCGTGTAGCGAGGACGCGCAAGCGGCGATTGCGATCCGCGCACTGTTTTCCAATTCCGGGCTCACCATCGTATTTAGCTCGTATCGCGGGCGCCGATTGGCGACAAGTCGGCGCTGAGCTTCGTGCGTTTGGCGCAGCAGAGATCCCTTGCGCGGATTGCCGCTCTCGTGGGTCTCGAGTTGTCCAATCGCGGGGAACGACGGCTGCGATCAAAGTGTGTCGGCTATCATGCAAGCTGTTAGCGTCGCCTGTTGTGACGCCTGCCTGACACCTTCCAAGGCCTGTCCGAAGCTCCGTCACGAGTTACTAGCTGCTGAACGATAAGGCCACGGATAGAAGGTCGGCCTTTCCCGCTCGCCGCTAGAAAGCGGTCAGTCCGCTCCCGCCATTTTCGCGCCCATGTCGGCCGCGCAGTCGGAACGATTCGTATCTCGAAAGCGGACATAAACGCTGGCGACTAGACGGGTGCGGACACCGGCGCCTACCGGTCGCCTCTGTGACACCGGCAATCTTCATTGAGCCGGCGACCGCCGCTGGGCGTGTACGTCATACGGCGGGGAGTGGAGGACGACCAGGCCGACAGGCGGACAGTCGCCTCCTTTATCATCCTCGCCGCGAAGCACTCGCTTTCTTAGAACCGGGACCGTTGCGGTGTTGAACCCGGCATGAGAAGCCTGCTCACTATGCCGGGCTGGGCTTGCCTGCCTGAAGTGCCGCTTCGCAGCACGACTGGGGCCGGCGCCGCCACAAGGTCGCGTGATAGCGGCGCCTCTCCTGGATACTCGATGCGCTCGGACGCGTTCCCGGCACGCGCTTCCGCTTCGGGCTGAAAAGCCTTATCGGCTTGGGCCCGGTGGCCGGAGACGGACTCTCGTCCTGATATCGCTCCTGGGAAACACGGCAGCTCGGGCTGCCGCGTGAGAAGCTCATCAGGATCTGGAATGTCGCCATCGAGGCGGTGTTCGGGGTGGTGCCGCTGCTCGGCGACCTACTGGACGTCGTATAGAAGGCAAATTTGCGAAACGTCGCCATCATCGAGCAGCATTTCGCTTGGGAACGACCGATCGGGTAAGCTCGTGGAGCGCCAGCGCATCCGCCAGCGCCGCGCCCGACGCCGTATTGTCGAAGATGCACCACGTCTCCGTCACCGCGTCAAAGCGCTCCGCGAGCGCCGCCAGGTAGGACGAGCCGTACTCTGAATAATACATTCGTGGCGAGCCGTGCAGCCGGTAATAGGCGATGCCCGGCCAAGCGCCGGGAACCGCGGCTTCCACGATTTTTGCCGGGTCGGTGGCAACCCTGGCAATCCGTGCCGCGTTGAGAAGCGCGTCGGCCCCGTGGGTGAACCACGTGACATTGCGCGGCTCGCAGACCACGGGACCCGCGAAACGCGAGCGCAAGAGCGTGAAGAAAGCGTCCGCTACGACAGCGTCGAACGCAAGGCTCGGCGGCAGCTGCACCAGCAACGGCCCCAGCTTTTCGCCGAGACTGCCAGCCTCGGCGAGGAATCGGTCGAGCGGCTCGGCGATGCCGCAAAGTCGCCGCTCGTGGCTGATGAGCTTCGGGATCTTCACGGCGAATCGGAAATGCGCCGGCACCGATGCCGCCCAGCGGCGATAGGTCTTGGGCTGGTGCGGGCGTTGGAAGCTGGAATCAATCTCGGCAACGTCGAAAACCGCGGCATAGCGCTCGAGGGCGCTGCCGCTCTCGGGAAAACGAGCGCGCACCGGGCGCGGGATGCTCCAGCCGGCCGTGCCGATCCTCACCCTGCTTGCCGCAGCTGGCATCGATCTCTCTCCAGGGCCGGAACCACGTCCGACGCCGCGGGGTTGCCCTCGCATGACAAACCAACAACCGCCGCGCGGCATCATCTTCGACGTCGACGGGACGCTCGTCGATTCCGTCGATCTGCACGCTAAGGCCTGGCAGGAGGCCTTCGCGCATTTCGGCCATGAGATCGCCTTCGCACACATCCGTTCGCAGATCGGCAAGGGCGGCGACCAGCTGATGCCGGTGTTCCTCGACAAGGCGGAGCTGAAACGGATCGGCGAGGCGCTGGAGAAGTTCCGCGGCAAGCATTTCAAGCAGCACTACCTGCCGCTCGTTCGCGCCTTCCCCGACGTCGCGGCGCTGTTCCGCTGCATCCGCGACGCCGGGCAGCGTATCGCCCTCGCGTCCTCGGCAAAGGACGACGAGCTCGCGGTCTATAAGGAGATCGCCGGAATAACCGATCTCGTCGATGCGGAGACGTCGTCCGACGACGCCGAGAAATCGAAGCCCTATCCCGACATCTTGGTCGCTGCGCTGGAGAAGCTGAAGCTGCCGCCGGCGGAGGCGATCGTCGTCGGCGACTCGCCCTACGATGCCGAGGCGGCGGCGGAGGCCGGGCTCGCGACCGTGGGGCTGCTTTGCGGCGGCTTCCCGCGCCCGGATCTCGAAGGCGCCCGCTGCGTCGCGCTCTATGCCGACCCGAGCAACCTATTGCGCAACTACGCGATCTCGCCGCTCGCCGCCAGCGCGCCCGGTACCGCATCGTCAGAGGAATCCTTGAGCCGCGGATGACCTCGCGGGCGAAGCTGCGGATGCCGAAAGCGGTCTCGTCCGTGGTCGAGGAAGCCCGAAAGCAATCATCGACGGAATGCGGACGCGGGGCATCGCGGTGAAGCCGACGCCCTGATGGGGCTTCAATCGATTGTTGGCGTCTGCCCCGAGCCTTGCTCAGCTTCCTTGGCCGCCCGGTCGGCTTCCACCCTGCGGTAGACCTGCCGAGCGGGTCCAGATCCGCGCGCCGGCGCCGGTTTAGACTAGACAGACGCAACTTAGATATCTAACTTTCATCCTCCCGACGGTGCGTCTCTCCGAAAAACACTGCAGCGATAGCAGTGCCTCGACGAAAACGAAGCGCAATGGGAGTGAGTGAATGCTTTCAAGAGAAGACAACGACCGTCTATGCCGGATCGAGGGCGATGCGCCGATGGGGCGGTTGCTGCGTCGTCACTGGGTACCCGTCTGCATGTCTGAGGAGATCGTCGAGCCCGGCGGCAAGCCCAAGCGCGTGCGTCTGTTCGGTGAGCCGCTCGTCGTCTTCCGAGCGGATGACGGACAAATTGGCCTGATGGACGAACTATGTCCTCACCGCCGCGCGTCGCTCGCGCTCGCGCGTAACGAGAATTGCACGCTCCGCTGCCTCTACCACGGCTGGGCGATGGATCTCGCCGGAAACGTCGTCGACATGCCATCGGAACGGCCCGGGAGCCGCATCATGGAGAAGGTCAAGCAATTGGCCTATCCGGCGGTGGAGTCGGGCGGCTTCGTCTGGGCCTACCTCGGAGAGCCGGCGACCATGACGGCGTTTCAGCCGCCGCCGTGGGCCAGCAAGCCCGACAACAGAATCGCGATCGCCAAGATCCACGAGGCGGCGAATTGGGCGCAGAGCCTCGAGGGCTCGATCGATTCGGCGCATAGCTCGACGCTGCATTCCGCCAGTATCCGCAGCGACGCGACGGTTGCCGGATCGA
>JAQGID010000444.1 GCA_028291405.1 Rhodospirillales bacterium
CTCGCCTCGATCGCGCGCAGGATCGTGCTGAGGATGACGCCGGTGACGCCGAGGAGGACGAGAAGGGCGAAGACGGCGGCGAGGTCGAGCGCGAAATTGGCCTGGAGGATCAGGACCCCCATGCCGGACCGTGCCCCGACGAACTCGCCGACGATCGCGCCGATCACCGCGAGCACGATGCCGGTGTTCAGCCCCGCCATGATATAGGGCAGGGCGCTAGGCAGCTGGACGTAGCGCAGCAGCTGGAGCCGCGTGCCGCGCATCGCCTGGACCAGCGCGATGCGGTCGGCATCGGTGCCGCGGATGCCGGCGATCGTGTTGACGAGGCTGGGAAAGAGGCAGGTCAGCGCGACGATCAGGACCTTGGACTCGATGCCGAAGCCGAACCAGACGATCATCAGCGGCGCGATCGCGACCTTCGGGATCGTCTGGACGGCGACGACATAGGGATAGACGATCCGCTCCAGCGGCTTGACGTTGACCATGACGATGCCGAGCAGGATGCCGGCGGCCGAGCCAAGCGCGAAGCCGCCGAGCACCTCGGTCATGGTGACGTAGAGACCGTAGAGGTAATGGCCGCCGAAAAGGCCGTGCCAGAGCGCGACGGCGATCGCCGAGGGCGCGGGGAAGACATAGGTCTCGACGTGGAAGAGATCGACGATCGCCTCGAGCGTCGCGACCAGCAGGGCGAAGGAGAGGCCGACCTCCGCGATGCGGCGAAGGGCGCGTCCCGAGCGGCCGCGCGGTGCCGGCGCGAGGAGCGTTTCCGCCTCGCTCGCCGGCGCCTGTGGCGTCGCGGCGTCCAGGCTCATGCTGCGCTCGCCAGATCGAGGCTGCGGCGAATTTCGACGGCGAGATCGGCGAGCGCCGGTGCCGCCATGCCCTGGAAGCTGCGCGGCCGCGGCGTGGGATTGTCGAAGCTGGCGACGATGCGTCCCGGCCGCGCCGACATGACGAGGATGCGGTCCGAGAGGAAGACGGCCTCGCTGATCGAATGGGTGATGAAGACGACGGTCTTGCCGCTCTCCAGCCAGATCCGCTGCAGCTCGAGCGACATCTGCTCGCGCGTCAGGGCGTCGAGCGCGGCGAAGGGCTCGTCCATCATGAGCAGCCGCGGGTCGTGGACGAGGGCGCGGACGATGGCGGCGCGCTGCTGCATGCCGCCCGACAGCTCGAAGGGATAGCGTCCCTCGAAGCCGCCGAGCCCGGCCATGCGGAGCAGCGCCGCCGCCCGCGCGGCGACGATCTTGCGGTCCAGCTTCATGACGTCGACCGGCAGCAGCACGTTCTCGACGATGGTCCGCCACGGCAGCAGCACCGGCGACTGGAAGACCGCGCCGACGCCGAGCGAGGGCCCGTCGATCGTCGTGCCGGCGAGCGCGATCGTGCCGCGCGTCGCGCGCTGCAGCCCGAGGATGAGCTTGAGGAGGCTCGACTTGCCGCAGCCGCTGGGTCCGACGATCGAGACGAACTCGCCCTCGGCGATCGTCAGGGAGATGCCGCGCAGCGCCTCGACGGCGCCGTTGCCGGTCGCATAGGTCAGACCGAGGGTGGCGATCTCCAGCGTCGGGACGGAAGGTGCCCGAGCGGCGGCCGCGGCGTTCATGGGCGGGCCGAAGCCGCGGCGTCGACGGCGAGCTTTTCGTCCAGCTTGTTGATGTCGGCGATGAGGTCGTCGTTGAAATAGGCGGCCTTGGTGTCGGCCGCGGTCAGCCCGATATCGGGGCCGGCGAAAGTGACGAAGCTCTGCCAGTCGTCGTCGCCCATGCCGCCCCAGAGATGCGCATCGCCGATGTGCTTGCGCGCCGCCATCGTCCGCTCGATCGTATGGGCGTCGTTGGCGAGGGCGGTGTCGCGGTCGCCGTTGGGCGGGGTGAACATCTTGTAATAGGCGGCGGCCGCCGCCTTCGGATTTTCCTGCGAGAAGATCGTGTCGAGCGCAATCCCTTGCAGCGCATGGACCGCGGCCGCCCGATCGCGCTTGATGAACGCCTCGCTGGCGACGAAGCAGCCGGTCGGCACCTGGGCCGGGAAGGCGCGGAACTTGACGCCGAGATTCTCCATCACGGCGATCGAGCCGATATAGAAGTTCAGCGCGTCGACGCGGCCGCCCTTGAGCGCGACGAGTGCCTGGGAATCGGCACCGACCGCCAGCAGATCGACGTCGCCCGGTGCGAGCCCGGCCTGGCGGACCATCGACTTGGTGACCGCGACCGATCCCGAACCGAGGCTCAGGACGCCGACCGACTTGCCTTTGAGGTCGGCGACGGATTTGATCGGGCTGTCTTCGAGTACGACGAGCGTGTAGAGGCTGGCGTAATCCTCGCAATAGACCATGCGCAGCGGCAGGTTGGGCTGTCTCTTCTTCGCCGTGACGAACTCGACGATGCCCATGTTGGCGAGATCGGCGTCGCCCGAGATCAGCAGCTGCAGCGAGGCGGCGGAGCCCGAGATGAACATCAGATCGGGCTCGACGCCGAGCTTGGCGTAGAGACCGGTCGGCACGCCGGCATAGAGATAGCTGTGATAGGGGCGGGCGACCGGCGAGGAGCTGACCAGCTTCACCTTGGTAAGACCGGCCCCCGGGGCCTGCGCCCAGGTCGCTCGCGGAACGGCGGCGCCGGCGGCGAGCGCGGCGGCAGTCGTCAGGAAAGTTCGTCGTGTCGGGTTCATCATGGGCCTTTCGCAGGGGCTCGGCCGTCCAGGCGACCTGTCCCCGGGAACGGACGCAAGTTCCGTGCCGAGAAGGGTCGCGGTCGACAATTCAGCCGGCGATCGGCGCCGCGGTGCCCTCGATCTGGACGCGGTAGCCCGAGCGGACATTCGGCCAGTAGTCCCAGATCGCCTTGTGATGGGCGCAGCGATTGTCCCAGAAGGCGATCGAATGGGGCGTCCAGCGGAAGCGGCAGGTCCATTCGGCGCGGGCGCAATGGTCGTAGAGGAACTGCAGGATGCGCTCGCCCTCCTCGCGCGGCACGTCGTTGATCTGCGAGGTGAAGTCGGTGTTGACGTAAATCAGCTTCTTGCCGGTGACGGGATGGCGGACGATGATCGGGTGCACCGCGATCGGCGTCTCCGGGCCGAAGACGCGGGTGCCGTCGTGGATCGCGGTCATGCCCTCGAGATAGGTCTTCATGCGCGGCGAGAGCGCGTCGTAGGCGGCGTACATGCTGGCGAACATCGTGTCGCCGCCGCCGTTGGGAGGCAGCGTGTGGTTGTAAAGCATGCTGCCGAGCGGCGGCTTCTCGGCGCAGGACTGGTCGCTGTGCCAGTTCTCGCCGGAGATCTGCATCGATTTCTCGTCGTAGTGGAATTTCCGGACCAGCGGGTTCTCGGTCGTCTTGCTGATCGTCGAGCCGCCGACGTGGCGGCCGAGCGGGCCGAAATGGCTCGCCAGCCGGATC
Organism: Rhodospirillales bacterium; assembly: GCA_028291405.1. Classification (GTDB taxonomy): domain Bacteria; phylum Pseudomonadota; class Alphaproteobacteria; order ATCC43930; family CGMCC-115725; genus URHD0088. The sequence continues at coordinate 3,405 of JAQGID010000444.1, forward strand.
TGGTCGTCGAAGCTGATCCTCTGGTCGCGGAAGAAGATCACGAGATGCTTGGCGAAGGCGGCGTGCAGCTCCTCGACCTGCCGGTTGGAGAGCGGCTTCGTCAGATCGATGTTGCCGATCTCGGCGCCGATATGCGGCGAGACGGGTGTCACACTGATCTCGTGGAATTCCATGTCTCGTCCTCGCAGCGGTTCGATCGTAAAACGATACTGCCGAGTATTGTCGCTGAACTCAACGGTTTCTGCGACGGCGAAAGCCGGGCTGTTGCGCGCCGCCCCGGAATTGCGCAGATTGCGCGCCGATCGGATTTCACGGTTTGGGAACAGGGCCGAGATGGAGCTGGCGGTCGACGCGGTGAGCCATCGTTACGGGGCGGTGGTCGCGCTCGACGAGATCAGCCTGCGCGTCGCGCCGGGCGAGTTCCTCGTCATCATCGGACCCTCGGGCTGCGGCAAGTCGACGTTGCTGGGGATCATCGGCGGCATCCTGGCGCCGAGCGCCGGCCGGGTGCGTGTCGGCGGCGCGGTGCCGAGCGATTGCCTCAATCCGATCACCTACATCTTCCAGGATTTCGCGCTGCTGCCCTGGCGCACGGTCGAGGGCAACGTCGCGCTGCCGCTCGAGCATCACCGCCTGCCCGAGGCGGCGCGGGCGGCGCGGATCGCCGATGCGCTGGCGCGCACCGGGCTCACCGAATTCCGCGGCGCCTTCCCGAAGCAGCTGTCCGGCGGCATGCGGCAGCGCGTCGGCATCGCGCGCGCCCTCGCGGCGCGGCCGGCGATGCTGCTGATGGACGAGCCGCTCTCCGCCCTCGACGCGCAAACCCGCGAGCTCCTGATGGAGGATCTGCTGGCGCTGTGGCTGCGCGAGCGGCTCGGCGTCGTCTACGTCACCCATAATTTGACCGAGGCGCTGCGCCTCGCCGACCGCATCGTCGTCCTGTCGCGCCGCCCGGGGCGGATCCGCGAGATCGTTTCGATCGAGATGCCGCAGGCCGAGCGCGGGCGGCCCGAGGCGCAGGTCGAGATCGCGCGGCTGCACGACCGGCTGTGGCAGCTGATCAAATCCGAGGCGCAGGTCGCCGAGCGCGAGCTCACGACAGCGGATGGCGGTGGCGACGATGCCTGACGACCGCATCGCGCCGGCGGCCGCCGCGTCGGACCTCCGCGACATCGAGTTCCGCGGTGGCGGTTTCCAGGCCGCGGCACGGCCGGGCGCGGCGCTGTTCTTCTTCGTGCTGATCCTGGCAGTGTGGGAGCTGGCGGTGCGGGAAGGCTGGCTCAATCCGATCTTCCTGCCGGCGCCGTCCTCGGCGATGCGCGCGCTGTGGGAGCTGACGGTCAGCGGGCTGCTGTGGAAGCATCTCGGGGTCTCGCTGCTGCGCATCGGCGCCGGCTGGGCGCTCGGCAGCATGTTCGGGATCCTCGTCGGGGTCGGGATGGGGATCTGGTCGCTGGCGCGCTCGCTTGGCCTTGCCGTCGTGTCGGCGCTGTTCCCGATCCCGAAGATCGCGTTGTTGCCGCTGTTCATCCTGTGGCTCGGGATCGGCGAGCAGTCGAAGATCGCGATCATCGCACTGGGCGTCTTCTTCCCGACGACGATCGCCGTCTACAACGGCATCGATGCCGTGCCGCGCAACCTCATCCGGATGGCGCAGAGCTTCGGCGTGCCGATGACCGCCATCGTCCGCAAGGTGATCCTGCCGGGCGCGCTGCCCAGCATCCTCGCCGGCTTCCGCATCACCACGTCAATCTCGCTCATCCTGCTCGTCGCCGCCGAGATGATCGGCGCCGAATACGGCATCGGCGCCTTCATCCTGCAGGCCGGCAATCTCATGCAAACGGATCAGCTGCTGGCCGGCGTCGCCGTGCTCTCGGTGCTGGGCCTCGCCGTCAGCGCCCTGCTGACGCGGCTGGAGCGCCGGCTGCTGCGCTGGCGGTAGGCGGGCCTCGTCCGGGTTAAGCCATGTAATTACTTATCGTCCTTCGTTTCCTCGCGGAACGCGGGGATCCATTCGTCCGGCAGCTCGGTATCGGCACAATGGGTCCCCGCGTTCCCGCGAGGAAAACAAAAGGGGTGTGTTGCTGGAGAGTCGGCGCGGAAGGTTGTCGGCGGGGATCTCGCGCTGCGGCTGAGCGGGGCTGCATTCCACAGAACTTCACGGTTTCTAAGCGAGATCGCATCCTATAGTCTCGACCGAGGTGATCCTGAATGATCGCACGGTGAATCACATCGAATCCGACGATCGGAAGCCTCGAACAATCTGGGCGCGCGATTTGGTTCCGTGGATCGGGGCAATCCTGCTCGGTGCGCTCGTACCTGCCCTGATCGTGGCTGGCCAGTCCGGCCAGATCGCGGTTTTGCCGATAGCGTTTGCAGTTACGCTCGGCCATTCGGTCGTCCTGGGATTGCCCATCGCGCTCGTCTATCGGGCCAAGCTGTGGATCCGGCCCAGCGCCGCGATAGCCGGCGGATTTCTGATCGGGATGATTCCCGGAGCCTGGATCGCCTGGCCGATGAGTCTTTCGCTTCACACGAGGGGTTCCGTCGATGGGATCCCCACCATTATTGATGGCGTCCCGACCTGGGCGGGATGGGGTCAATACGTCGAATTCCTCGGCATGTTGGGCAGCTTCGGCGCGATCGGCGGCTTGGTCTTCTGGGTGGTGCTGAAGTGGTGCGGAACACTGGAGATCGCGACTCCGCGCCCGGTAGGCGCGGAGTCCATCCGCAAGCGTTCCGGTAGTTGGCTCGCCGGTGGCGCTGTCCTCGCCGCCTTCGCGGTCGCGCTCGTTCCGAGCCTCACCAAAGACCGGACATGCCACAATATGTTCCGGGATGGGCGTTCATCGGTCTCGCCGAAGCTAGACATTGACCTCGACGTGGCGATCAATGACTGGCCGGTGCTTGCGAGGCTTCTCGAAGAATTCGCGAATTCGCGCGGCATGTCGTTCCGCAACACGAGCCATGGCGAAGCTCTTGCTGTCAGCGCATGCACGGATGCAGGCCCAGTGATCACCGTCTATGAGCTGCGTTGGGCCTCTCATGAACAGGGGATTCCCATCACGGTCTACGATCTGAGCGACGGCATCAGTTGGCAACTTGCGGCCCGGGACCTGGTCGCAGCGCTCGCCTCGCGTTGGCCGGGAAAAGTCCGCTTCCGAGATGGCGGCGGTCGGCTCGTTTCCGAGCCCGCGTTTCTCGTACCGTCGGAATAGCGCCGGTCAAGTTCGCACAGAAGACCTTAGATCAAGGGGGGCGCAACGCCTCAGGACAGCGCCCGCAGCTCGCTGCGGAAGCGGTCCGGCGCTTTATGCGGCAGTAGGCCCTCGACCTCGCCGTGGACACGTTCCCAGATGGGAACGGCGCTCGCCAGCAACGCCCGGCCCGCTGGCGTCAGCGTCACGCGGCGGCTCCGCCGATCGACCGAGTCCGCGCCGATCTCGACGAGACCGCGGCGTTTCAGGGGCTTGAGGGCGGCGGTGAGGGTGGTGCGGTCCATCGCCAGCAGGCCGGCGACCGATCCCATGCTCGCCGGCTCGGGGCGGTTGAGCGACATCAGCAGCGAGAACTGGCCGTTCGTCAGCCCGAGCGGCCGCAGCGCCTCATCGAAACGCCGCGCCAGGGCCCGCGCCGCGCGCTGCACGTGCAGGCAGAGGCAGGTGTCGCGGACCAGGTAGGTCGTCTCGAGCGGAAGCTCGCCGGGGTTTGACATGGTCTATAAATGTTGATATCAACATATTTAGTCAAGACCCATCTCACGGAGGAGCAGAATGCAGCGCAATCAAGTCGTCTCTCG
>JAQGID010000050.1 GCA_028291405.1 Rhodospirillales bacterium
GAGCAGGGCGTGCGGCACGATCTGATCGCCGCGGTCTTCGCCCTCGGTGGCGAGGACGATTTCGTCCGTCTGCTCGCCCGCGTCGCCGCGCTCGACGAGTTCCTCAAATCCGAGGACGGCGCCAATCTGCTGACCGCCTATCGCCGCGCCGCAAATATCGTCCGCATCGAGGAGGCGAAGGACAAGCAGAGTTACGACGCCGTGCCCGATCCAGGGTTGCTCGAGATGGCGGAAGAGAAATCTCTCGCGGAACGACTTGCCGAGGTCGAGAGTTTAAGCGCTGCCGCACTGCAGCAGGAGGCCTTCGGCGTCGCGATGGCGGCCTTGGCACGCCTGCGGCGGCCGGTCGACGAATTTTTTGCCAAGGTAACCGTTAATTGCGACGATCCGGCGACGCGGGCAAATCGCCTGCGGCTGCTGTCTCAGATCCGCGCGACGCTCAATCACGTCGCGGATTTTTCGCAGATCGAGGGATGACGCGGAATGGCTAAAGCGAAATGGGTCTACAGCTTCGGTGACGGCGCCGCGGAAGGCCGTGCCGATATGAAGAACCTGCTCGGCGGCAAGGGCGCGAACCTCGCCGAGATGAGCAATCTCGGCCTGCCGGTGCCTCCCGGTTTCACCATCACGACCGAGGTCTGCACGGTCTTCTACGACAACGGCAAGACCTATCCCGCGAGCCTCCAGAACGAGGTCGCGGCCGCTCTCGCCAAGCTCGAGGCATCGATCGGTGCGCGCTTCGGCGACCGCGAGAATCCGTTACTCGTCTCGGTGCGCTCGGGCGCCCGCGCCTCGATGCCGGGGATGATGGACACCGTCCTCAACCTCGGGCTCAACGACGAGACCGTGCTGGGCCTCGCCAGCCGCAGCGGCGACGAGCGCTTCGCCTACGATTCCTATCGCCGCTTCATCCAGATGTACGGGCAGGTCGTGCTCGGCGTCGAGCATCACCATTTCGAGGACCTGCTCGAGAACCACAAGATCGACATCGGCGCGACGCTCGACACCGAGCTCAAGGCGAGCGACTGGAAGCAGATCGTCCAGGGCTACCAGGACGTCGTCGAGCACGAGCTCGGCAAGCCCTTCCCGCAGGATCCGCAGGAGCAGCTCTGGGGCGCCATCGGCGCGGTCTTCTCGTCGTGGATGAACCAGCGCGCCATCACCTATCGCCGGCTGCACAACATCCCGGCGGAGTGGGGCACGGCGGTCAACGTCCAGGCCATGGTCTTCGGCAACATGGGCGAGGATTGCGCGACCGGCGTTGCCTTCACCCGCAACCCCTCGACCGGCGCCGACGAGTTCTACGGCGAGTATCTCGTCAATGCCCAGGGCGAGGACGTCGTCGCCGGCATCCGCACGCCGCAGCATCTGACGATCGCCGGCAAGCTCGCCAACAAATCGACCCTGCCGGCGATGGAAGAGGTCATGCCCGGCGTCTTCGCCGAGCTCAACAAGGTGCGCCTCACCCTCGAGAAGCACTATCGCGACATGCAGGACATCGAGTTCACCGTCCAGCAGGCCAAGCTCTGGATGCTGCAGACGCGGAACGGCAAGCGGACTGCGCCGGCGGCCTTGAAGATCGCCGTCGACATGGTTGCCGAAGGGCTGATCGACGAGCGCGAGGCGATCCGCCGGATTGAGCCCGGCTCGCTCGACCAGCTGCTGCATCCGACATTGGATCCGAAGGCGAAGAAGACGATCCTGGCGCGCGGCCTGCCGGCGTCGCCGGGCGCCGCCGCGGGCGCCGTCGTCTTCTCGGCCGACGAGGCGGAGAAGCGCGCCGCCAAGGGCGAGGACGTCATCCTCGTGCGCATCGAGACCAGCCCCGAGGACATCCACGGGATGAACGCGGCGCGCGGCATCCTGACGACGCGCGGCGGCATGACCAGCCACGCCGCCGTCGTCGCCCGCGGCATGGGGCGGCCTTGCGTCTCGGGCGCCGGCGATCTGCGGATCGACTACAAGGCCGGCACGCTCAGCGTCCGCGGCACTGTCGTCAAGGCGGGCGAGACGATCACGCTCAACGGCACGACGGGCGAGGTCATCCTCGGCCATGTCCCGACGATCCATCCCGAGCTCTCGGGTGATTTCGCGACGCTGATGGGCTGGGCCGACAAGCTGCGGCAGATGAAGGTGCGGGCCAATGCCGAGACGCCGCTCGACGCGCGCACCGCGCGCAAGTTCGGCGCCGAGGGCATCGGGCTGTCGCGCACCGAGCACATGTTCTTCGACGCTACTCGCATCATCGCGGTCCGCGAGATGATCATGGCCGACGACACCGCCGGCCGTCGCACTGCCCTAGCCAAGCTGCTGCCGATGCAGCGCGACGATTTCGCCGAGATCTTCGAGATCATGAAGGGCCTGCCGGTGACGATCCGCCTGCTCGACCCGCCGCTCCACGAGTTCCTGCCGAAGAGCGAGGCGGAGTTGGCGGAGATGGCGAAGGCGACCGGCAAGGACGTCGAGACGATCCGTCACCGCGCCCACGCGCTGCACGAGACCAACCCGATGCTGGGCCACCGCGGGTGCCGCCTCGGCATCTCCTACCCCGAGATATACGAGATGCAGGCACGGGCGATTTTCGAGGCGGCGGCGAAGGTGCTCAAGGACACCGGCGAGGCGGTCTCCCCCGAGATCATGGTACCGCTGATCGTCTCTAAGAAGGAATTCGACATCCTTAAAGCGATGATCGACAAGGTCGGCGCCGAGATCGCCGAGGCGAGCGGCGTCACGGTCCCCTATATGGTCGGCACGATGATCGAGCTGCCGCGCGCCGCGCTGCTCGCCGGCGAGATCGCCAAATCGGCCGAGTTCTTCAGCTTCGGCACCAACGATCTGACGCAGACGACCTACGGGTTGTCGCGCGACGATTCGGCGAGCTTCCTCGGCGCCTATCAGAAGCAGGGGATCTTCGAGCAGGACCCCTTCATCTCGATCGACACCGAGGGTGTCGGCGAGCTCGTCCGCATCGCCGCGGAGCGCGGCCGCAAGACGCGCCCCGACATCAAGCTCGGCATCTGCGGCGAGCACGGCGGCGATCCGGCATCGATCCAGTTCTGCCAAGAGGTCGGGCTCGACTACGTCTCGTGCTCGCCCTACCGCGTGCCGATCGCCCGCCTCGCGGCGGCGCAGGCGGCGATTTCGATCGCACCGGCCGAGACCACCGCATAGGGCGCTATGTACAACCCGCCCCACTTCAAGGAAGACCGCGTATCGGTGCTGCACGCGGCGATCCGGGCGGCGGGTCTGGCGACGCTGGTGACGACGGGGCCGGACGGTCTCGTCGCCGGCCACATCCCGTTCCTGCTCGATCCGGAGCCGGCGCCCTTCGGCACGCTGCACGGCCATCTCGCGCGCGGCAATCCGCAGGGACATTCGGACTCCGACGGCGAGGCGCTGGCGATCTTCCTCGGTCCGGATGCCTACGTGACGCCGTCGTATTACGCGACCAAACGCGAGACCGGCAAGGTCGTGCCGACCTGGAACTACGTCGCGATCCACGCCTACGGAAAGCTTGAATTCTTCGACGATGCCGACCGGCTGCTGGCGCTGGTGACGCGGCTGACCCGCCGCCACGAAGCCGGCCGGGCGGCGCCCTGGGAGGCGAGCGATGCGCCGGCGGATTTCATCCGCGGCCAACTCAAGGGCATCATCGGCTTCGCGATGCCGATCGCCCGGCTCGAGGGCAAGTGGAAGATGAGCCAGAACCGGCCGGAAGCGGATCGTGCCGGCGCCGCCGAGGGGCTGGCCCGCGACGGCGACGAGACGGTGGCGGCGATCGTCGCCGAACGGAGCGGGGGCTAGGCTCGCTTCGGCTGCGTGCCGATGCTGTCGAGCAAGGTCTTGTCGAGGTCGTTCGCAACGCCGACGAGGCGCGCGCTCGCCTGATAGGCCTGAAAGGCCGCCCGCTGATTGATGACTTCGGTGACGAGGTCGACATTCGGCGCGGCGACCTGGCCGTCCTGGTTGGCCTGCGGCGAATCCGGCTGATAGGCCGTGACGATCGCGGAATCGACCGGCGAGACAGTGGTCGCGACGCCGCCGCCGGCGACGCTGTGCTGCTCGACGCGCTGCGGTTGATAGGCCGACGTCGAGCTGCCTAACGCAGGTAATGCACCCGTCGTCGCCGCATTCGCGATATTGTTGCTCGAGACCTCGAGGCGCTGGCGCGCAGCCTGCATTCCGGACAGGGCAATCGACGTGATCGAGTTCATGACATCTCCAGTCCGCATCGCGTAGACCACGTCTGCGGAAATCAGTCAACATCATGATTTTGAAGGATATTTTAGATAAAATCCCGGCCATTCGCGCGATCGCTCCCGG
>JAQGID010000076.1 GCA_028291405.1 Rhodospirillales bacterium
GATCCATCGCCAGCGTCACGAAATCGCCGAACATGATCTCGACGATCGGCCGCAGCCCGGTCATCGCGGCGCCGACCGCGACGCCCATCGTCGCCGATTCCGAGATCGGCGTGTCGATCACGCGCGCGGCACCGAATTCGGCGAGCAGCCCCTCGGTCTGTTTGAAGACGCCGCCGGCGGCGCCGACGTCCTCGCCCATCAGGATGACGGCGGGGTCGCGGCGCATCTCCTCGAAGAGCGCTTCGAGCACGGCCTCGCGATAGCTCAGGCGGCGGGTGTCGGACAGAGTAGTATCAGGCAAAGACCTGGCTCCGCAGATCGGCGATATCGGGCTCCGGCGATGCGCGGGCGAAATCGACCGCAGCTTTGACCTCGGAAGCGACGTCCCGTCCGATCGCGTCGAGCGCCGCTCGGTCCGCGACGCCGGCGGCAACCAGTTCGCGCGCGAGGCGGAGGATCGGATCCTTCGCCTCCCAGGCGGCGATCTCGTCGCGGTCCTTGTAGCCCTGTTTGTCGCCGGCGTGATGGCCGCCGTAGCGCCAGGTGTTGCAGACGAGGAAGCTCGGGCCGCTGCCACCGCGGGCGCGCTCGACTGCGATACGCGCCGCGTCATGCACCGCGACGATGTCCATCCCGTCGATCATCGGCGAGGGAATGTCGAAGACCTCGCCCCGGCCGGTGAGGCTACGCCCGGCGGCGACGTCGGCGATCGCGGTATACTCGCCGTAGCCGTTGTTTTCGCAGACGAAGAGCACCGGCAAGGCCCAGATCGCCGCCATGTTCATCGCCTCGAAGACGATGCCCTGGTTGAGCGCGCCGTCGCCGAAGAAACACACCGCGACCTGCTTCGTGCCGCGTACCTTGGCCGAGAGCGCCGCACCGGTCGCCAGCGGCACGCCGCCGCCGACGATGCCGTTGGTGCCGAGATTGTACGTCGCCGCGTCGCTGACGTGGAGCGAACCACTGCGGCCGCGGCAATACCCCGCCTGGCGGCCGAGAATCTCGGCCATGAGGCGATCGGCGCTGGCGCCCTTGGCTAGGCAATGGCCGTGGCCGCGATGGCTGCTGGCGATGACATCGTCCGGGGCGAGCGCAGCGCAGATGCCGACGGCGGTTGCCTCCTGCCCGGCGCAGAGATGCACGAGACCGGGAATCACGCCAGCGGCGGCGAGGCGGCGCACCTGCTCCTCGAACTGGCGGATCAGCACCATCGCGCGATAGATCGCGAGGAGCTCATGTGCCGGCATGCCGCCCGGCGTCGTCGTCATGCAGGCGCTCCCAATCCTTCGTTGCCGGTCAGTTTAGGAGGCCGATCCCAGCCTATCCAGGGCAATCGCGTAGGCTTCGTCTTTGCGAGCGGCATCGGCCGCGCCGGATTGCTTCGCTTCGCTCGCAAAGACGGTATGATCGCGGCAGGGAGGATGCTCGATGTCGCACGCACTGCCGGAGTCGCTCGCCTGGTCGCTGCTGGAGACCATGCTGCTGATGCGCCGCTTCGAGGAGGCGGTCGTCCGCCTCGCGCAGGAGGGGCATTTCAAGGGGCACTACCATCTCTACATCGGCGAGGAGGCGACCGGCGCCGCGGCGATCGCCACGCTGGGGGAGCGCGATCACCTCGCGACGACGCATCGCAATCATGGCCACGTCATCGCCCGCGGCGCCGACCCCGGCCGCGCCCTCGCCGAGATCCTAGGACGCGCCAACGGGCTGCTCGGCGGCCGCGGCGGCACGCTGCATCTGTCGGACCCGGCGCTCGGCTTCCTCGCGACCTCGGCGATCGTCGGCGGCTGCATCAGCCTGTCGGTCGGCGGCGGCTATGCCTGCAAGCAGCGCGGCGACGGCTCGCTGACGATGGCGCTGTTCGGCGACGGCGCGCTCGAGGAAGGCGTCGCCTTCGAGGCGCTCAACATCGCCGCGCTGTGGAAGCTGCCGGTCGTCTTCCTCTGCGAGAACAACAGCGTCAACGCCTGGGGATCGGCGAAGGGCGGGTTCCCGACGCTGAACCACGCGGCAAAGGATCTCTGCAGCATCCCGCAGTCGGTCGGCATCCCGGCGGTGCGCGTCGACGGGGCCGACGCGGCGGCGGTGCACGACGCCGTGAGCGAGGCGGCGGCGCGCTGCCGCACCGGCGGCGGGCCCGGCTTCGTCGAGGCTATCACCGAGCGCTGGCCGGGCAGCAATCCGTTGTGGCCGGACCCGGTGACCGGCGTCACCGATCTGCGTATGGCGACGACCGACATGGCGCTGCCGCAGGAGCATCACAACTGGTTCCGGCATCATGATCCGGTGCTGCGGCTCGCGCGTCTCCTGGCTGCGGGCGGCAAGGATTCAGCCGACCGCATCCACGCGATCGACGCGCAGCAGCAGCGGCGAATGGCGAAAGCCATCGATTTCGCCCTGGCCGGGGCGATGCCCGCCGCTGAAGCCGCCCTCGACCACGTCTTCGCATAGGAGCGCCGGAGCATGCCGCCAACGACCCAAAGCTTCGCCGCCGCCCTGGTCGACGCGCTGCACGATGCGCTGAGCGCCGACCGTATGGTGAGCCTGATCGGCAGCCACGTCCTGGGCCTCGGGCCGCAGCGCCACCTGATGGATCGCATCCGCAGCGACTTTCCCGACCGCATCGTCGATCCGCCGACTGCGGAGGCCGGCATCGCCGCCGCCGGGATCGGCGCCGCGATGGCCGGGGCGCATCCATTCGTCGATCTCGGCACTGCGGCGTTCAGCTTTCTCGCCTGGACGCAGATGGTCAACGAGGCGGCCGTCGCGCATTACATGACCGGCGGTGCGGTCAACGTGCCGGTCACCTTCCACATGCTGCACGGCGTCCGCGGCGGCGGCGCAGCGCAGCACAGCCACAGCCCACAGGCCATGCTGTGGAACGCGCCCGGCCTCGAGATCGTGCTGCCGTCGACGCCGGCGGATGCCTATGGGCTGACGCTTTCGGCCCTCGCCAGCCGCAATCCGACGGTCCTGCTGACCCATGCCAAGCTGCTCGGCATCGAGGGGCCGATGCCCAGCGAGCGCAAGGCGATCCCCTTCGGCAAGGCGGACATCAAGCGGCAGGGGCGCGACGTCACGATCGTCGCGACCTCGCTGATGGTGCAATACGCGCTGGCGGCTGCCGCGACGCTGGCCGGCGAAGGCATCGAGGCGGAGGTCGTCGACCCGCGCACGCTGGTGCCGCTCGACGAGGCGACGATCCTCGCCTCGGTCGAGCGGACCGGCCGGCTCGTCGTCGTCGACGAATGCCCGTTGCGCTGCGGCATCGCCTCGGAGATCGCCGCGACGGTCGCCGAGCGCGGCTTCCGCTTCCTGCGGGCGCCGATCCAGCGCGTCGCGCGCGCCGACACGCCGATCGCCTTCGCGCAAGCGCAGGAGGAGTTCGTCACCCCCGACGCCGGCAAGATCGCGGCGGCGGTTCGACGTCTTTTCGGCTGATCAGTCGCGGCCCGAGATCACGTCGTCGGCAAAGGCATCCTTGAGGCGGGGATAGACCTCGCGCGCGAAGGTGCGGATGCCGAGCGCGGTCTCCTCGTGCTCGAGGAACCCGGCCTGGCCCATGTTGAGCAGATGGCCGAAGCCGCCGACGTGGTCGTAGAGCTTCTTGATCTGCTTGAAGACCTGGTCGGGCGTGCCGGCGAACATGATGCCGGACTCGATGGCCTTCTCGACGGTCGCCTTGCCGAGGAGACCCATGTGCGGATCGAGCGCCGCGCCGCGCATTTGCTTGGCCTGCGCCTCGAGCGGCATGTAACCCGGCGGGTACATGAACTGCTTCGCCACCTTGTTGGCGGTGATGTACCACAGCAGCTTCTCGGCACCGGCATACGCCTCGGCCTCGGTCGGCGCGGTATAGACGAGCGCGGCATAGGCCAGGCGGTTGACCGGCACGTCGTTGCCGAGCCCGGCCTGGCGCCAGCCGCGCCGATACCCGTCGTAGACGGCGCGGGTGCTATCGAAGCCGGTCAGGAACGTCGCCTGGATATAGCCGTGCTCGCCGACGCGCGCCGCGCCACTCGGACTCATCGTGCTGACCCAGATCGGCGGGTGCGGCGCCTGATAGGGCCGCGGCCAGATATTGACCATGCGGTGATGGAAGAAACGGCCTTCATGGCTGAACGGCCCGTCATGCGTCGTCCAGGCCTTCACGATCAGATCCATCGCCTCCCATTGCCGCTCGTTCATGCGGACGGGATTGCTGTTGGCGGCCGAGATCTCGTAGGGGACGCCGCGCACGAAACCGACCTCGACGCGGCCCTTCGACAGGATGTCGACCATCGCCATCTCCTCGGCGACGCGCACCGGCTGGCGCCGGTTGGCGACGGGATTGCCGAGGATCAGCAGCCGCGCCTTGCTGGTGAGACGGGCAAGCGCCGCCAGGACGAGCGGCGCCGCCGGGTCGACGCAGGTCGCCGTCTGATGATGCTCGTTGAGCATGATGTCCATGCCCTCCGCCTCCGCGATCAGCCATTCGTCGAGATAGCGATCGTAGAGGGCGGCGCCCTTTCGCGGATCGTAGTTGCGGTTCGGCAAGGTGACGCGGATCGAGTCGAACTCGTCGCTCGGCGGCAGGTAGGGATAGGCGTTCTCGCTGAAATGCCAGGCCTTCACGGCGGATCTCCTTATGTCTTTGCGCGATGGCTCAGGCGTCGAGGAACGCAAGCACGGTCTTGGTGAATTCCGCAGGCTGCTCGATCTGCGGCGCGTGGCCGGCGGCGGCGATCGTCGAGATCGTCGCGTTCGGCAGCAAGGCGGCGTAACGCTCGAGATAGGGGGCGGAGACGATCCCGTCGCTGGCGCCCCGCAGGAAGAGCGTCGGCATCGTCGCGCGGTGCAGCCGATGAACGAGCTTGGGATTGTGCATGTACGGCTCCCACGCGAGAAGGGCGAGGCTCTCGCGGTTGCGCACGATGATCTGCAACTGCTCGTCGGACATCGAAGCGAAATCGACACGTCCCTTCGCGGGATCGTGGAACAGCAGCTTCGCCACGGCCTCCTGCGGCAATGCGAAGATGTCGGGAATGTCGAGCTTGTCGCTGGGGCCGGTCTTGACCCCGACCGGCGCGACGAGCACCAGCTTGCGCAGCCGCTCCGGAATCTTGGTCGCGAGATCTGCCGCGATCCAGCCGCCGACCGAGCAGCCGACGATATCGACGCGATCGAGCCTAAGATGCCCCATCAGCTCAAGATAGACATGCGCGAGGTCGTCGATGCTGTCGACCCAGTCGGGCAGTCCGGACTTGCCGAAGCCGGGATGCGACGGGGCGATGACGCGGCGGTCTTTCGCCAGCAGCCCGACGAACTCGTGGCTGGCGTCGAATCCCTGCGCGCTGTGCAGAAAGAGGAGCGGCGCCCCGGCGCCGCCCTCGTAGAGCTCGATCTCGATGCCGGCGATCTTCACCATCGTCTGCTGCCTCTCTCGCTTTGGGGATTGCGCATGCCGGATCAACCGGGATCGCGCATGTTCGGGATCGTCTCGAGCACGACGTTCTGCGGCTTGCCGTCGACCAGATCCACGCGGCGGATGTACTCGTTCATGATGACGTTATGGGTGACCGGGTCGAACTCGACCGGGCCGCGCGGCGCCTCGAACTTGACGGTCTTCATCGCCGCCGCGAGCTTGTCCTTGTCCTCGACGTTGCCGTTGGTCAGCTTGACCGCCTCGACGATCGTGCGCGCCGTGACGTAGCCGTAGTCGGACGCGTAGCTCGGCAGGGTCTTGAACTGCGAATTATAGGCGGCGACGAATTTCTTGTTCACCGGCGTGTCGAGCGTCGTCGCGTAATGCAGGCAGCTGATGATGCCAAGCGCCGACTTGCCTTGCGCCTCGAGGACATCGCCTTCGACGGTGAAGCCGGCGGTCGCCAGCGGGATCGTCGCCTTGAGGCCGAACTGATCGTATTGCTGGATGAAGGCGAGGCCGTCGTTTCCCGGGAAGAAGCAGTAGACCATCGGCGGCTTGAGGCTCTTGATATCGGCGATGTAGGTGCTGAAATCGGTGTTGTTGAAGGGCGGGAAGATCTCCTTGATGACCTTGCCACCGGCCCCGACATAGGCCTCCTTGAACTCGGCGATCGTATCGCGGCCGCCGGCGAAATCGGAGGCCGTGAGCACCGCCTCCTTCGCCATGTTCTTCGCCGCCCAGGCGCCGATCGGCGAGTTCGTCTGCCAGGCAGAGGTCGAGGTCCGGAAGATCAGCGGGCCCTTCTTCTCGCGCGTCAGCGCGTCGAGACCGGCGCCGGAGATGATCCAGAAGGTCTTCGATTGCTTGACGTAGTCGACCATCGCATTGGCGATCGCGCTGCTGACCGGCCCGCAGGCGATGTCGATGGCGTCGGATTCGACCAGCTTGCGCAGCTTCTGCAGCCCGACCTGCGGCTTGTTCTCATCGTCCTCGACGATGAGCTGGAGCGGCCGGCCGGCGACCTTGCCGCCGATCTCGTCGAAATAGAGCTTCATCCCGTTGATGTTGTCGATGCCCTGCTGACCCTGGCCGCCGGTCGTGCTGATGACGACGCCGATCTTGATCGGCTTCGTCGACTGGCCCCAGGCCATCCGCTGCGGCGCGATTCCGGCGGCGGCACCCGTCGCCAGGGCGCCGATCAGGAATTTCCTGCGCCCGCTCGTCGTCATCGTCGTCTTGGTCATCGTTCCCTCCCCGTTCGTTTGCCCGCGTCACACCGCGAGATAGAGTTTCTTGACGTCCTCGTTGCCCTCGAGTTCGGCCGAGGATCCGACGAAGCAAATCTCGCCCTTGCTCAGCACGTGGTGCCGGTCGGCGAGATCGAGCGCCGTATGCATGTTCTGCTCGACGAGCAGAATGGCAAGCCCTTCCTGCCGCAAGTGTCGCAGGATCGCGATTATCTCGTCCACGATCATCGGCGCCAGGCCTTCAGACGGCTCGTCGAGCAGCAGCAGCGTCGGGTTCAGCATCAGCGCACGGGCGATCGACAGCATCTGCTGCTCGCCGCCGGACAGCTGGAAGCCGAGATTGGCCTCGCGCTCCTGCAGCCTCGGAAAGAGGCGGTGGATCTCGGCGAGCGTCCAGCGGCCGCCGGCGCCGCGCCGCGCCGCCACTGTCAGGTTCTCGCGCACGGTAAGGCTGGGGAAAATGCCGCGCTCCTGCGGCACGAAGCCGAAACCGAGCCGCGCGACGGCATAGGGCGGCATGCCGGCGAGATCGCGCCCGCCGTAGGAGATGCGGCCGGGGCCAGGGCGCAGATATCCCATGATCGTCAGCAGCGTCGTCGTCTTGCCGGCGCCGTTGCGGCCGAGCAGGCAGACGACCTCGCCCCGCGCGACGGCGAAGGAGACGCCGTGCAGCACATGGCTCTCGCCATAGAAGGCATTGACGTTGTCGAGTTCGAGCACGGTCATCGCTAATGCCGCGTCCCGAGATACACGTCGCGGACCCTGGCGTTGGCGGCGATCTCCTCGGGCATTCCGGTCGCCAGCACCTCGCCGTAGTAGAGGACCGTGATCCGGTCGGCGAGCGAGAAGACCACCTGCATGTCGTGCTCGATCATCAGAATCGCGAGGCTGCGCGGCAATCCGGCGATCAGCGCGATCATGCGCGCGGTCTCGGCCGGCGCCATGCCGGAGGTCGGCTCGTCGAGCAGCAGGAGCCGCGGCTCGCTCGCCAGCGCTATGGCGATCTCGAGCTGACGCTGCTCGCCGTAGGAGAGGTTACGGACCGTCTGGTCCGCGACGCTGCAAAGACCGACGAGTGCGAGGGCGTGGAGCGCCGCCTCGGTGACGGCGGCGAAGCGCGAGGCCGGCACAGTGAAGTTGAGCGCGCCGCCGCGACGCGGCTGCGCGGCGAGGCGGACGTTCTCGAGCACGCTCAGCTCGCGGAAGAGGTTGTTGCGCTGGAAGGTACGGGCGATGCCGCGCCGGCAGATTTCGGCCGGCGGCAGGCCGGTGATCTCCTCTTCGCCGAGAAAGATGCCGCCGGCGCTCGGCTTCAGCTGGCCGCCGATCTGGTTGACGAGACTCGTCTTGCCGGCGCCGTTGGGCCCGATGATGACGTGACGCTCACCCTGCTCGACGCTGAGGTTGACGCGGCTGGTGACGACGAGGCTGCCGAAGCTGCGCGTCAGATCGGTGATTCGCAGGACGCTCACCGTTTGGTCCTTCGGCGCTGGAGAAGGCTGCACGCCGTGCCGTAGACGCCCTGGCGAAAGAACATGACGCAGCAGATGAAGACGATCCCGATGATCAGCATCCAATGGTCGGTGCGGGTCGAGACGAAGTTCTTCATCAGCAGGAAGATCGCGGCGCCGATCGCCGGCCCGGTCAGCGTGCCGGCGCCGCCGAGGATGACCATGATCAGCACGTCGCCGGAAGCCGTCCAATACATGGATTCCGGCGAGATGAAGCCGTTGAACATGGCGTAGAGCCCGCCGCTCAAGCCGGCGAAGGCGCCGGCGATGACGAAGGCGAGCAGCTTGAAGCGACGCGTGCGGTAGCCGATCGCCTGCATGCGCGCCTCGTTCTCGCGGATGCCGACGAAGACATGGCCGAGTGGCGCGGCGATCAGCCGTCGCAACACGACATAGCTGACGACGAAGAAGGCGAGGATCAGATAATAGAAGCTCGCCGGGTCGGTGAGCGACCAGCCCAGGACGCTCGGCCGGCCCAGCCCGCCGGTGCCGTCGCTGCCGCCCGTGACGGCGCGCCATTTCAGCGCGACCGCGAAGAGCAGCTGGCTGAAGGCGAGTGTCAGCATGATGAAGGAGACGCCGCCGAGCCGGACGCAGCAATAGCCGATGACCGCCGCCGCCGCCGCCGCGAGACCGACTCCGGCGGCGAGCGACGCCCAGATCCCGAGGCCGAGCTGCGTCGCGAGGATGATCGCGGCATAGGCGCCGACGCCGAAGAACGCGGCATGGCCGAAGGAGATCAGCCCGGTATAGCCGAGCAGCAGATCGAGGCTCATCGCGAAGATCGCGAAGATCAGCACCTCGATGACGAGATTGATCGCATAGGAGCTGCCGACCAGCGGCAGCGCCGCAAGCGCCGCCAGGACGGCGAGCACGACGACGACCCATGGCAGCGACGAGGCCGAGCGTTTCGGCAGGGCAAGCGCCGTCTCGGTCATCGCGTCAGCCGGCACGCTGCAACCCGAACAGCCCTTGGGGGCGGCTCAGCAGGACGACGACCATCAGCAAATAGATCAGGAACAGCGCGGCGTCCGGAAACAGCGACTTGCCCATCGTGTCGACGATGCCGATCAGCATGCTGCCGACGAAGGCGCCGCGCAGGCTGCCCATGCCGCCGACGACGATGACGATGAAAGCCGGCACCATGATGTCGACATCCATCCCGGCATAGATCCCGACCATCGGCCCGGCGGCGACGCCGGCGACGGCGGCGAGTCCGGCACCCAGCGCGAAGATGCTGGTGAAGAGCAGCGAGACGTTGATGCCGAGCCCGTTCGCCATCGCGCTGTCGTCGACGCCGGCCCGGATCATCGTGCCGATCCGCGTGCGCTCGAGGAAGATCCACATCGCGATCGCGAGGACGACGCCGAAGCCGATCAGGAACAAGCGATAGACCGGGAAGACGGTGCCGAGCAGCCCGACCATGCCTTGCAGCGATGCCGGGATCTGCAGGCTCTTGATATCGGCGCCCCAGATCCATTTCACGAGGTCGGCGAAGACGAAGGTGAAGCCGAAGGTCAGCAGCACCTGATCGAGATGACCGCGTGCGTAGAGACGCCGCATGAACAGCAGCTCCATCGCGACGCCGAGCGCGACGACCGGCAGCGGCGCCAGCAGCAGCGCCAGCCAGTAGCTGCCGGTGAGCTTGACGATGGTGAAGCCGATGACGGCGCCGAGCATGAAGAACGAGCCGTGCGCCAGGCTGACGACGTTCATCAGCCCGAAGATGAGCGACAGGCCGGCCGCCAGCAGGAACAAGAGAGTCCCATAGGCGATTCCGTTCAGCAATTGGCTGGTGAGCAACTCCATGCGCGTTCGATGCCGCCTAGGCGCTCATGTCCGATTGCGCTGACGCCGCATGCTCATGGCGACCAACTCCTCCCAGTGTCGAGTTCTTCGCGATGCGAGCTTCGACGTGGTTAAGGTGACTAGACTAGCGGTACGCCGCGCGAGCGACAATGGTCTAAACCCCGATTGCTCGCTCCGACCCAAGGACGCTTTCCTCGCGAATGCGGGGATCCATTCGTCCGCCGTCACAGCCCTCGGCCGCCATGGATCCCCGCATGCGCGAGGAAGGCGATACTCGGTGACGTCGTGAACTTCGCTTACCAGCCCCAGAAGAGCAGGACCCAACCGCTGCACGCGAAGAGGGCGGCGAGGGTGACGCAGCAGGTCGACGCCACGCGGCGCAGCCCGGATGCCGACAGGCCGGCGATGCGCCAGGCGAGGAACACCGACCACAGCGTGGCGCCGCTCAGCAGGGCGAGGCGGGCCGCGCCGACCCAGGACAGCGCCAGCCCCTCGGAGCGCAGCAGCGTGACACTGAGCGCCGAGAGGCCGAGGAAGACGCCGCAGCCGGCGAGCGGCACCAGCGCCTGGGCAAAGTGGTGGAAGCGCGGCCACGACCAGGCGCCGGCGGCGCGCGTCGCGGCGGCGAGAATGGCGCCGAGACCGAGCCCCATCGTTGCCGCGGTCGCCAGCATGTAGGAGACCAGCACGAAGCCGTCGAGCAGCGTCAGGACATCGTTCTGCGCGGGGTAGTTGGTCAGCATCCACCACGGCGCGGTGGCCTCGAGCGGCCAGACGAAACCGTGGTCCACCAGCAGCTCGGCGAGCGCCTGCTTGATCTCGACGAACCACGGGCTCGCCGACCATTGGAAGGCGCCGAGGGCGAGTCCGAGCAGGCCGAAGAGGATGAGCACCGTCTCCCACGGGTTGGCATGTTGCCCGGCGACGTTGACGATCTCATGGTTCGGCGAACGCGCCGAGAGGCTGACCGCGTCGCGGAAGCCGC
This sequence comes from Rhodospirillales bacterium, assembly GCA_028291405.1. Classification (GTDB taxonomy): domain Bacteria; phylum Pseudomonadota; class Alphaproteobacteria; order ATCC43930; family CGMCC-115725; genus URHD0088. Next base: position 10,960 of record JAQGID010000076.1, read on the forward strand.
TGCACTTGCCGCACATATGGCAGGCGCCGGCGCCGCGCATGGTGCGGATCGGCACCAGCGGCGCGCAGTCGATGACCCGCGTCGGATGCAGCCCGTCGCGCTGCGAGACGTTCCACGCCGCCTCGTCGACCCGGAAATGCAACGGCGACAGTTTCGCGAGCAGCGCGAAGACGCCGTTGACCGGGCACAGGAAGCGGCACCAGACGCGCTTGTTCCGGCCATAGAGCAGGCCGATGACGATCGCGGCGACGGTCGAGCCGCCGAGCACCAGCACGACGGGTTTCGGATACTGGTAGACGCTGACCATCTGGCCGTAGACCGTCGTGCCGGCGAAGGCGATAAAGGGCCAGCCGCCCCAGGTGATCCAGCGCGGCAGCCGGAAGCCCCAGCCGTGGCGGCTGGCGAACTCGGTCAGCGTCCCCTCCGGGCAGAAGAAGCCGCACCACGAGCGCCCGACGACGATCATGCTGAGCAGGACGAACGGCCACCAGATGCCCCAGAAGACGAATTGCGCCGCGAGGGTGATGTTGCTCCAGAGATGCGCGCTGCGGTCCGGCAGGGGCAGGAGCGCCGGGACGGCGACGAGCACGAGGTACATGGCGACGACGCACCATTGCAGGCCGCGGATCGCCCGCTGATGCCGCTGCAGCCAGTCGCCGACGAGGCGGGTGCGCTCGCTGGAGCGCTGGATCCAGGTATCGGCGACCATCAGGGGCCTATCATTTCGCGACGATCAGCGCCTGCGGCGCGTCCGGGTGGAAATCGTCGAAGAACTTGTACTCGCCGGCGTCGAGCCGGCGGATCACAACGAAGGTCGAGCTGTCCGGGGCTATCACCTTCTCGCGGTGCATCTCGACGCTCTCGAACTCGGCGGCGCTGGTGCCGGTATTGTGGAGCTCGATCTTGAAGGGCTTGCCAGCCGTCACCTCGATTCGCATCGGCACGATCGTACCGTCCTTGAACTCGATGCTGACGGTCGGCATCTCCTCGGCGAATGCGCGCGACGAGGCAGCACCGGTCAGCGCCAGCACCGCCAGCGCAAGATACGCGCGTCTCAACATATTCCGGCGCCGGTCGTTCAATAGGCGCCCTTCTTGCCGATGCCGGCGAAGACGAAGTCGTAATCGACGGTGAAAGGCGCGAACCACGGCCCGACCCCCGTCTCCTTGTCGACATGCCGGCCGAAATGCGCTTGCTCGTTCGCGCTGGGCGGCGCGATGGTCAGCGTCAGTCTGTATTTGCCGGCGCCGAGCAGCTTGACGTTGTCGCCGTAATGCGGCCCGTCGTTGGCGACCATCGGCATCATCTCGCCCTTGATGCTCTTGCCGTCGGGAAGCTTGGTCAGCTCGTAGCCGACGACGAGATAGGGCAGCCAGTCGCCTTCGGGAAATCCATTGGCGTTGGCTTTCGTCGCGCGGATGTCGGCCTCGAGATGGATATCGGACTCGGCCGCCGCGCGCATCATTCCGGGCGGGTCCATCTCGACCGGCTGGAGGTAGACGGCGGCGATCTCGATGCCGCCGACCGTCTGCGCCTTGCCGATGGGGTATTCCTTCGCGCTCGCTAAGCTACACAGCGTCGCCAACACGGCGGTGGCCAGCGCGATGCTTGATCGGGAAGCGAGCATCACTCCTCCGCGGCCCCCGATTGCAGCTGGATGTAGTTCTCGATCCCGATCTTCGCGATCAGCCCGATCTGGGTCTCGAGGAAGTCGATGTGGTCCTCCTCGTTGTCGAGGATGTCGGTCAGGAGATCGCGCGTCACGAAGTCGCGTACCGTCTCGCAATAGACGATCCCGTCGCGCAACGCCGGGAGCGCCTTCTCCTCGAGCTTGAGGTCGGCCTCGAGCACCTCAGCGACATTCTCGCCGATCAGCAGCTTGTCGAGATCCTGGAGGTTCGGCAGCCCGTCGAGGAACAGGATCCGCTCGATGACGCGATCGGCATGCTTCATCTCGTCGATCGACTCCTTATACTCATAGGCGCCGAGCTTCGTGACGCCCCAATGCCGCAGCATCCGGGCATGCAGGAAATACTGGTTGATCGCCGTCAGCTCGTTCTTTAGGACCGTGTTGAGGTGCTGAATGACCGTCGTGTCGCCGCGCATGACCCTTCTCCCTGCCTGGAACCGTCAAAATACCGTAACATGTTCAGGCGCAGGCGCATGTGAGCTATGCGGACTCGGGTTCCGTCGGGAGCATGCCGACGCTCTTCAGCATCTCCCGCACCATCGGGACGCATTTTCCGCATTTCGGCGCGCAGCCGAGAGCCTTGTAGACCTGCGACACCGACGCGCTGCCGGTCTCCGCACTGCTGCGGACCTGGCGATCGGTGAACCCGTTGCAAAGGCAGATATACACGTCGGCTGCTCGCTGCTCTGGCGGGTCGGCGACCCGGGATTGCGTCGGGACTATAGCGTCATGGCGATCGCTTGCAAATGCGAATGTTTCGCATTATGAGTAAAAAATGCAATTGCAAATGACTTGCAGAACACCTACGGTCGCGACCCGGAACACGCGAATGCGAACTATTCGCAGTTATGAGAGCGTCTTATTTAATGAACGATGAACCTGCCCCGGCCCCCCCGGAAAACCCCATCGCTGCGCAGCGCCCGACCTCGATCTCGAGCGAGCAGCTTCTGGGCGGTCAGCGCGAGGTCATCATCCAGCACGGCGCCGAGCAGTACCGGCTTCGTCTCACCAACAACAACAAGCTCATTCTCGTCAAATAGTCTCCCTCCCCTTCAGCAGCCAAGCCAGCCAACCCGCCGAGCGGGACGCAGCCAGCCAGGAATGCTCCCGCAACGCGCTCCCTGGATCTGGACATGGCACAGCAATACACCCAACCGCATACCCGACCACGACCCGAAAATCGTTCCCCCGTCAGCAAGCGGTCGCTCCTCGCCGGCACCGCGCTCGCCCTCGTTCTCGGCTGCGCCGAGACGAAAACCGCGATGGCGCAGGACGCGCCGCTGCAGCTGCCGCCGCTCTCCGTCGAGGGCACGGCCACCGGCGGCGACTACAAGACCGACCAGTCGACGCTGACGAAGCTGCCCGAGCCGCTGCTCGACACGCCGCAGTCGATCACCGTCGTCCCCGGCCAGTACATCCAGGACCGCGGCATCACCAATACGAGCGATGCTCTGCGTACCGTCCCCGGCGTCAGCCTCGCGGCCGGCGAGGCGGGCGCCGGCCAGGGTAACAGCCTGACGCTGCGCGGTTTCACCGCACGCAACGACATCTTCCTCGATGGCATGCGCGATTTCGGGGGCTATTACCGCGACCCCTTCAACTACGAGGAGATCGAGGTGCTGAAGGGTCCGTCGTCGATCCTGTTCGGCCGCGGCTCGACCGGCGGCGTCGTCAATCAGGTTAGCAAGACGCCGCTGCTCGGCGGCTTCACCGCCGGCACGCTCGCCTTCGGCACCGACAATACCAAACGTCTGACGATCGATGCCGACACGCCGGTCCCCGCGCTGGGTGACGGCGCCGCCTTCCGCATCGACGGCATGGTCCACGACGCGCAGGTGGCCGGGCGCGACGTCGGCGAAGCGCGCCGCTTCGGCATCGCGCCGTCGCTGGCGCTCGGCCTCGGAACGCCGACCCGTCTCACTGTGAGCTATCTTCACCAGGCGGAGGACGACATCCCGGATTACGGCCTGCCGTTCCTCCTCGGCAGCCCGGCACCGGTCGCGCGGCATAATTTCTACGGCTTCAAGAGCGATTACCTCAGGACCGAGGCCGACATCGCCACGGTCAAGCTCGAGCACGACGTCAACGACGCGGTGACGATCCACAACCAGCTGCGCTATGCGAACTACCACCGCAGCGTGCGGGTCACCGAGCCGCAGCTTCCGACCGGCGTCACCGCGCTGACGCCGTTGAGCTTGATCACGGTGACGCGCAACGAGATCACCTTGAACAGCACCGAGACCTATCTCGACAACCAGACCGACGTGACGCTGAAGTTCGCGACCGCCGGGATCAGGCACATCGTCGTCACGGGCGTCGAGCTCAGCCGCGAGACGTCCGAGCCGACGCGCTTCACCTTTACCGGCGTACCCGGGACCAGCCTCGCCAATCCCAATCCCAACCAGGCCTTCGCCGGAACCTCGACGGTCACCTCACGGACCGATGCCGCCGCCGTCAGCTTCGGCATCTACGCGCTCGACGTGATCAAGTTCAACGAGCAATGGGAATTCACCGGCGGCATCCGCTTCGACCGGTTCGATTCGAGCGTGAACCAGACGATCGCTCCCAGCGCCGCCTTCAGCCGCATCGACGAGATGCCGAGCTATCGCACCTCGCTCGTCTACAAGCCGCAGCCCAACGGCAGCATCTACGTCGCCTGGGGCACCTCGTTCAACCCGTCGGCCGAGACCCTGGCGCTCACCGCCGCAACCGCCAACATCGCCCCGGAAAAGAACGAGACCTACGAAATCGGCAGCAAATGGGATCTCTTCGCTGACCGGCTGGCGCTGCGCGGCGCGATCTATCGCAGCGAGAAGATGAACGCGCGCGTCACCGACCCCAACAATCCGCTGCTCAACATCCTGGGAGGCGATTTCGAGGTCGACGGGCTGGAGATCGAGGCGGCCGGCAAGATCACCGAGCAATGGCAGGTCTATGCAGGCTACAGCCTGATGGACAGCAAGGTCGTCAAGACGAGCACGGCCGTCGGCGCCCCGATCCTCGGCGCTCCTCTGGCGAACGCGCCGCAGAACACCTTCAACCTGTGGACGACGTACGACGTCACCAAGCAGGTCGAGGTCGGCGGCGGGGTCAACTACGTCGGCAAGCGTATCGGCCGCAACACCGGGCAGCTGACGTCAGTGCCGGACTACTACACGATCGACCTGATGGCGAAATACAGCCTGACCGAGCACGTCGCCCTGCAGCTCAACGTCACGAACATCCTCGACGCCTACTACATCGACCAGGTGCATCCGGCGCATATCGTGCCGGGCGCGGGACGCACCGCGCTTGTCTCGACGAGCGTCAGGTTCTGACGGCAACGTTTCACGGGACGACACCATGATCTTGAACATTCCCGGTGTCCTGACGACCGAGCAGCTGGCGCAAGCACGCCGGCTGCTCGGCGGCGCGGCGTGGATCGACGGCAGCGTCACCGCCGGCTACCAGGCGGTCAAGGTGAAGCACAATCTGCAGATCCCCGAGGACCACCCGGCGGCGCGCGAGCTCGGCGCCCTCGTCCTCGGCGCGTTGGAGCGCAACCCGGTCTTCCTTTCGGCGGCGCTTCCCGTGAAGGTCTATCCGCCGATGTTCAATCGCTACGATCCCGGCCAGACCTTCGGGACGCATGTCGACACGGCGATCCGCTATGTCCCGGAGACGCCGCATCGCGTTCGCACCGATCTCTCGGCGACGCTGTTCCTCACCCCGCCGGCCGAATACGACGGCGGCGAGCTGGTGATCGAGGACACCTACGGCACCCACTCGGTCAAGCTCGGCGCCGGCGACATGATCCTCTACCCCGGTTCCAGCCTGCACCAGGTGCTGCCGGTGACGCGCGGCACGCGCCTCGCCTCGTTCTTCTGGATCCAGAGCATGGTCCGCGCCGATGCCGACCGCGCGCTGCTCTACGAGCTAGACACTGCGATTCAGCAACTCGCCGGCGTCACGCAAAACGACGCGAGCGTCGTGCGCCTGACCAACGTCTATCACAATCTGATCCGCCGCTGGGCCGAGGTATGAGCATCCAAAAGCCTCGCGACGGAGCGCCGCGGCAAGATCTGCGCAGCGTCCTCGGCAAGGTCCATCTCTGGATCGGCCTCGCCCTCTGCGTGCCGCTCGCCGTCATCGGCATCACCGGCAGCATCCTCGTCTTCGAGCCGGAGCTGCAGGCGCTCGAGCGTCCCGCCGTGCCGGCGGCCGCGATCGATGCGCCGGCGGTTCCGGTCGCCGAGATCGTCGCCGTGGCGCGCGCCGCCGCCCCGCCGGACTTTGCACCGACCTTCTATACCGCGCCGGTCAGCGCGACCGACCCAGCGACCGTGCGGTTCAGCCCCGGCGGCCGTCCCGCGCCGCTCGGCGGAATCGAGATCTACGTCGATTCCGCCGCGGGCGCCGTCGTCGGCCGGCACGAGACCTCCGCCGGGACCGTTCGGCAGATCTTCCTGCTGCATGCCAACCTGATGTCGCGCGATCGCTCGGGACGCGACATCGTCGGCTGGCTCGGCGTCGCGATGCTCGCCCTCGGCACGAGCGGACTGGTGATGTGGTGGCCGCGCCCCGGCCAATGGCGCCGTGCCTTCACGATCCGCCGCGGGACGCAGGGCTTCCGCTTTCATCGCGAGCTGCACGGCACGGTCGGCATCTGGGGTCTGATCATCTTCTTCATCGTCAGCTTCAGCGGCGTCTACCTCGCCTTTCCGCAGACGATTGTGTCGCTGCTCGGGTCGCGGGACATGCGGCCGGGCATCGCCGCGATCAAAGTCGCCGCCGTACAGGGGGCGCAGCCGCTTGATGTCGACAGCGCGATCGCCGTGGCGCGCGAAGCGGTCCCCGACGGCGTCCTGCGCTCGGTCGCGCTGGCGAGCCGGCCCGATCAGCCGATCCGCATCGCATTTGCACACGAAGACGACCGTGACGGCGCGCCGCTGGTCACCGCCTTCGTCGATCCCTGGGCGCGCTGCATCGTCGAGCTGCGCGATCCGCGCGGCTTCTCCGCCGGCGAAAGCATCCTCGCCTGGCAACGCGCGCTGCACGTCGGCGGCGGGCTCGGCTGGCCGTGGCGCATCCTCGTCTTTCTCTCGGGCTTCCTGCCGCTGCTCTTCGCGATCACCGGCGCCGCGATGTGGCTGACCCGGCGCCGGCTGCGGCGCCCGGCGGCACGGCGGCCTGGCGCCCCCGAGCTCGCCGAATGACCGGCCGTCCGTACTTTCCTCCTCTTCCAGCGATCAGCGTGGTCCGATGACACAGAGTTCCTCGACGACCTCCCGCCATCGTCTTCTCGCCGCTCTGGCGGCGCTCGTCGCCTCGCCCAGCACTGCGGCCGCCGCCGAGGGCGACGCCCGATCGGGTACGCCATTGGCCGTGGCAGTGCTGCCGCACGACCTCTCGCCCTGGGGCATGTTCCTGACGGCGAATCTCGTCGTCCAGGCCGTGCTCGTCGGGCTGCTCTTCGCCTCGGTCACGACCTGGACGGTCTGGCTCGCCAAGAGCATCGAGCTGCTCGCCGCCAAGCGGCGGGCGCGCGAGGCGGTAAGGCTTCTCGGCGAGATCGGCAGCCTGAACGAGGCGGTGGAGCGCTTCTTCGACCGGACGGGACCGACGGCGGCGCTCGTCGCGGCGGCGGCGACCGAGACGCGGCTGTCGCGCGGCCTGCCGGGCGACGGTCTCAAGGAGCGCGTCGCCTCCCGGTTGGAGCGCATCGAGGCGGCGTCGCGCCAGCGGATCGCCCGCGGCACCGGCGTCCTCGCGACGATCGGCGCGACGGCGCCCTTCGTCGGGTTGTTCGGCACCGTCTGGGGCATCATGAACAGCTTCATCGGCATCTCGCGGGCCCAGACGACCAATCTCGCGATCGTCGCGCCCGGCATCGCCGAGGCGCTGCTCGCCACCGCGATCGGCCTCGTCGCCGCCATTCCGGCGGTCGTCATCTACAATCTCTTCGCCCGCTCGATCGCGAGCTATCGCATGGTCCTCGCCGACAGCTCGGCGGAGCTGATGCGGCTGGTCAGCCGCGACAACGACCGCCTGGCGAGCGGGGCCGCCGCGCCGGAGCGCTTCGCCAAGGCGGCGGAGTAGCGCCATGGCGGTGCGGCTCGACCACGGCGACGACGATCTCACCGAGACGCATGAGATCAACGTCACCCCGTTCATCGACGTCATGCTGGTGCTGCTGATCATCTTCATGGTGGCGGCGCCGCTGGCCACGGTCGACGTGCCGATCGACCTGCCGGTCTCGACCGCGACGCCGCAGCCGCGGCCGGACAAGCCGCTGTTCCTGACGGTACGCGGCGATGCGAGCCTGGCGCTCGGCGGGGCGACGGTCGCCCGCGATGCGCTGGCGCCGGCGCTCGACGCGGCGAGCGCCGGCGACCGGCAGCAGCGCGTCTTCCTGCGCGCCGACAAGACGGTCGCCTACGGCGATCTGACCGAAGTAATGAACGCGCTGCGCGGCGCCGGCTATCTCAAGGTCGCGCTGGTCGGGCTCGAGAGCGAGGCGGTGCGGTGAGAATCGCGGTCGACGATCGCGAGGGCATCCGCTGGACCGGCGCGGCGGCGGTCGTGGTCGCGCTGCACCTGCTGGGCGCCGTCATCATCCGCGGCTGGCAGGTGCCGGTCGCGCCGGCCGACATCGCGCCGGCGGCGATCATGATGGACCTCGAGCCGGCGCCGGCACCGACGCCGCAGCCGGTGCAGCTCGAGCCGGTCGAGCCGGAGCCGATGCCCGAACCGCCGCCGCCGCTACCGCCGGAAGTCGTGCCCGAGGTCGTGCTGCCGCCGGTCGTGCCGAAGCCGAAGCCGGTCGAGCGCAAGCGGGTCGAGCATGTAGCGCCGCAGCCGGCCGTCGCCAGCCCGGCCCCCG
>JAQGID010000080.1 GCA_028291405.1 Rhodospirillales bacterium
GCCCAGACCCGCTGCGGGCTCGCCGGCATGTCGAGATGGCGGATGCCGAGCGGCGCCAGCGCGTCGATCACCGCGTTCATCGTCGCGCCGAGCGAGCCGACGGTGCCGGCCTCGCCGGCGCCTTTGACGCCGAGCGAGTTGGTCGTGCACGGAATGTTGTTGTAGCCGACCTCGATGCCGGGCAGATCGCCGGCGCGCGGCATGGCGTAATCCATGAACGAGCCGGTGACGAGCTGGCCGCTCTCGGGGTCGTAGGCGGCCTGCTCCTGCATGACCTGGCCGATGCCCTGGACGATGCCGCCCTGGATCTGGCCTTCGAGGATCATCGGATTGACGACCATCCCGAAATCGTCGACGACGAGATAGCGGCAGAGCTCGGCGGCGCCGGTCTCCTCGTCGATCTCCAGCTCGCAGAGATGGCAGCCGTTCGGAAAGGTGCCGGTGCTCGTCGTCGAGAGCCCGATGTCGTCGAGCGTCGCCGGCATGCCCTCGGGCAGGTTCTTGGCGCCGCGCAGCCGGGCGGCGAGCTCGATGACCGAGATGCTGCGGTCGGTGCCGGCGATCGCGAAAGTCCCGTCGCGGAACTCGATGTCCTGCTCGGCGGCCTCGAGGAAATGTCCGGCGACCTTGCGGCCCTTGGCGACGATCTTCTCGGCGGCGTCGACCAGCGCCGTGCCGGCGACGGTCAGCGACTTGGCGCCGCCGGTGCCGCCGCCGCGGGTCAGTTGGTCGGTGTCGCCGAAGATGTAGTCGATCCTGTCGAAGGGGATGCCGAGCCGGTCCTCCAGCACCTGCGCGAAGGCGGTCTCGTGGCCCTGGCCGGAAGGGCCGGTGCCGATCGCCATGACGACGCGGCCGTCGGGCGTGAAGCGGATGTCGGCGGCCTCGGGCATGCCGGCGACGGCCGCCTCCATGTAATAGGACATGCCGAGGCCGCGCAGCTTGCCGCGTTTCCGCGCGGCGGCGCGGCGTTCGGGGAAGCCGGCCCAGTCGATCGCCTTGAGACCGAGCTCCAAATTGCCGGGGAAGTCGCCGCTGTCGTAGGGGACGCCCATCGCCGTCACATAGGGCATGGCGGATTGCGGCACGAGGTTGCGGCGGCGGATCTCGTCGGTGCCGATGCCGAGCTGGCGCGCCGCGGCGTCGACCAGCCGCTCGACGAGGTAGGAGACCTCCGGCCGCCCGGCGCCGCGATAGGCGTCGACCCAGACGGTGTTGGTGAAGACCGCCTTGACCTGCGCGTAGGCGGCCGGGATCCGGTAGGTGCCGGTGAGAAGGCGGAAGGCGCCGACCGGGACGAGGAGGCCGAAGCCCGAGAGATAGGCCCCGACATTGGCGTGGCTCGAGGAGCGGACCGCGAGGAATTTGGCGTCGGCGTCGAGCGCCAGCTCGGCCTCGATCCCCTGCTCGCGGCCCTGCGAATCGCTGAGGAAGGCCTCCTGGCGCTCGCTCGTCCAGCGCACCGGGCGGCCCAGCATGCGGGCGGCCCAGGGGACGAGGATGTTTTCCGGATAGTCCCAGGTCTTCATCCCGAAGCTGCCGCCGACGTCCGGCGTCACGACGCGGACCGTCTCGGGTTCGACGCCGAGGCCGGCGGCGAGCTGGCGGCGCATGCCGAAGACGCCCTGGCTGCCGATGGTGATCGTGTAGCGCTGCGTCGCCGCGTCGTACTCGCCGAGGACGCCGCGCGGCTCCATCGAGGCGACGACGACGCGGTTGAGCGAGAGCTCGATCCTCACGCGGTGCGTCGCCTTGGCGAAGCCCTCCTCGACCGCCTTGGCATTGCCCATCTCCCAGTCGAGCGCGACGTTATTGGGGGCGCCCGGCCAGAGCAACGGCGCGTCCGGCGCCATCGCGGTGCGCGGGTGGGTGACCGAGGGCAGGATCTCGTAATCGACCTCGATCAGCTCGGCGGCGTCCTTCGCCTGGTCCGGCGTCCCGGCGACGACCATCGCGACGGGATCGCCGACGTGGCGGACGCGGTCGGTCGCGAGGCGCGGCCGTCCCGGATTGGCATAATCGGAGCCGTCGCGGTTCTTCACCGGCGACACGCAGAGGCTGAGGCCGAGCTTCGCCGCGACGACGTCGGCGCCGGTATAGACGGCAAGCACGCCGGGCGCCGCGCGCGCCGCCGCGGTATCGATCCCCTTGATCGCGGCATGGGCGTGCGGCGAGCGCAGGAACGCGGCGAATACCTGGCCCTCGCGGGCGAGATCATCGACGTAATGGCCGGTTCCCGTGAGGAACCGGATGTCTTCCTTGCGGCGGATCGCCTGGCCAATTCCGAATTGCCCCAATTCCGGCTCCCGTGATGGTGGTGGCGACGGCTTCCTACGCAAAATAGGGAAAGTAGCAGCGATACTAAAGCCCTCGCCTGATGGCGGGGCGCGGCCGCAGTCGGCGGCGAGAAAGTTCCTCGCCGGTTACGCGAATCTTTTTGCGACGAATTCGACGCTGCATTGTTGAAGCGGCATGGACCCCTCGGATCTCAAACTCTGCCTGATGAGCGTCGCGACGCTGGGGATCTTCGTCTTCTCCGTCGCGGTCGCTCTGGCAGGCTGACGGCTCTCAGGCGAGCTGCTTCGGCGTCGCCGCGCCCTTGCGCGGAGCGGCGTCGAACAGCACCAGAAGGTCGCGCAGATGCGCAATCTCCCGCAGCTTTATGGCGCCGTCGCGCGCCGCCTTGCTGCCGCGCCGCGGCGGCGTCAGCGCGCCGGCAAATCCCAATTTCGCCGCCTCTTTCAATCGCGCCTCGGTCTGGCTGACGGCGCGCACCTCGCCCGAGAGGCCGATCTCGCCGAAGACGACGGTGTCGGCCGGCACCGGCTGCTCGGTCAGCGCCGAGATCAGCGCCGCGGCGACCGCGAGATCGGCGGCCGGCTCGCTGACCCGCAACCCGCCGGCGACGTTGAGGTAGATGTCGTTGGCGCCGATCGCGAGGCCGCAGCGCGCATCGAGCACCGCCATGATCATCGCCAGCCGGTTGCCGTCCCAGCCGACGACGGCGCGGCGAGGCGTGCCGGGCGGCGAGGGCGCGACGAGGGCCTGGATCTCGACCAGCACCGGTCGCGTCCCCTCCATGCCGGCGAAGACGGCGGCGCCGCTGATCTTGGCGTTGCGCTCGGCGAGGAAGAGGGCGGAGGGGTTGGGCACCTCGCTCAATCCCGAATCCGTCATCTCGAAGACGCCGATCTCGTCGGTCGGGCCGAAGCGGTTCTTGACGGCGCGCAGGATGCGGAACTGGTGGCCGCGCTCGCCCTCGAAATAAAGGACAGTGTCGACCATGTGCTCGAGGACGCGGGGACCCGCGATGACGCCTTCCTTGGTGACGTGGCCGACCAGGATGAGGGTGAAGCCGCGCCGCTTGGCGAGGCGGATCAACTCCTGCGCCGCGGCGCGGACCTGGCTGACGGTGCCGGGCGCGCTGTCGAGCGTGTCGAGATACATCGTCTGGATCGAATCGATGACGACGATGTCGGGCCCGTCGACGCGGTCGAGCGAGGCGACGATGTCGCGGACGCTGGTCGCCGCGGCGAGATCGACCGGCGCGCCGTCGACGGCGAGGCGGACGGCGCGCATGCGGACCTGGTCGATCGCCTCTTCGCCCGAGATATAGGCGCAGCTCAACCGGTCCTTGTCCTTGCCGCGCCCCTGCGCCAGCGCGGCGACGACCTGGAGGAGGAGGGTCGATTTGCCGATGCCGGGATCGCCGCCGACCAGCAGGGCCGAGCCGGCGACGAGGCCGCCGCCGCAGGCGCGATCGAACTCGGCGATGCCGCTGATGCGGCGCGGCGGCGGCTCCATGGTGCCGCGCAGCGCGACGAAATCGATCGAACGCGTCTTGCCCAGCTTGCCGCCGAGTCCCTTCGGCGGAGCCTCCTGGCTCGCCTCCTCGACGAGGGTGTTCCAGGCGCCGCAACCCTCGCATTTGCCGACCCATTTGGCATGCACCGTCCCGCAGTCCTGGCAAACGTAGCGGGGTTGGGCCCGGGCCATCAGCGCGCCCGATTCATCGTGCGCGCACGTCCATCTTGATCGGTCCGTCGGCGCGGCCGTGGATGAACTGGTCGACGTAGGGATTGCCGGAATTGTCGATCGAGGCCTTGGGTCCCGACCAGATGATGCGGCCCTGGTAGATCATTGCGACGCGGTCGGCGATCTTGCGCGTCGAGGCCATGTCATGGGTGATCGACACCGCTGTCGCGCCGAGGTCGCGGACGCATTTGACGATGAGCTCGTTGATGACGTCTGCGGTGATCGGATCGAGGCCGGTCGTCGGCTCGTCGAAGAAGATGATCTCCGGCGTCGTCGCGATGGCGCGGGCCAGCGCGACGCGCTTCTGCATGCCGCCGGACAGCTCGCCGGGATAGAGCTTAGCGACGTCCTCGCCGAGACCGACCGCGGCCAGCTTCTCGAGCGCGATCCGCCGGCCCTCGCTGCGCTTGACGTTGCGGCCCATGATCAGGCCGAAGGCGACGTTCTCCCAGACCGGCAGCGAATCGAACAGCGCGCCGCCCTGGAACAGCATGCCGAATTTCCGCATCATCGGCTCGCGCTCGCTGGCGGAGCTGCCGACGATCTCGACGCCGTCGATCTTGATCGAGCCCGCATCGGCCGGGATCAGGCCGAGGATGCATTTGAGCAGAACCGACTTGCCGGTCCCGGAGCCGCCGATGATGACCAGGCTTTCGCCGGCGTCGATGTCGAGATCGAGCCCGTCGAGCACGACCTTGCGCCCGAAGGATTTGCGCAGGCCGCGTACCGCGATCTTGACGCTTGTCCCGGTGGGCGTCCCAGCCGGGGTGCCGGCCGTCGGCGCGCTGTGCGGATCGCTCATCGCGAGAAGAACGCCTCGGTCAGGATGTAGTCGAAGACGAGGATCAGGATGGAGCTCGAGACGACGGCATAGGTCGTCGCCGCGCCGACGCCCTGGGCGCCGCCCTTGGAATGATAGCCGTTGTAGCAGCCCATCAGCGCGACGATGAAGCCGAACACCGCCGCCTTGGCGAGGCCGGCGACAACGTCCTGGGTCTGCAGGAAATCGACCGAGCGCTGGATGTAGCTCGCGCCGTTGAGATCGAGCTTGTAGGCGCTGACGAGAAAGCCGCCGAAGACGCCGATGATATCGGCGACCAGGACGAGCAGCGGCAACATGGTGAAGCCGGCGACCAGCCGCGGCGCGACGAGGTAGCGGAACGGATTGACCGACAGCGTCGTCAGCGCGTCGATCTGGTCGGTCACCCGCATCGTGCCGATCTCGGCGGCGATCGCGGCACCGATGCGGCCGGCGACCATCAGCCCGGCGATTACCGGGCCCAATTCGCGCGTCACGGAGAGGATGACGATGTTGGGGATCGCGCTCTCGGCGGCGAAGCGGCTGAAGCCGGTATAGCTCTGCAGCGCCAGCACCATGCCGGTGAAGAGCGCCGTCAGCCCGACGACCGGCAAGGAGTAGAAGCCGATGTCGACCATCTGCCGCAGCAGCAGCCGTGGGTAATACGGCGGGCGCAGTCCGTAGAGGATCGCCGTCACCGCGAAGAGGACGATGCGTCCGGTCGCCCCGAGGAACTCGAGGAATGCGCCGCCGATCGAGGCGAGGAAGTTGCGATCGTTCACGATGCGCTGTCCCGATAGACGCGGTGATAGCGGCGGCCGAGCGCCGTCAGCATCTCGTAGCCGCTGGTGCCCGCCTCGGCGGCGAGCGCGTCGACGTCGTGGCCGGGGCCGATCAGCTCGACGAAGTTGCCGGGATGCGTCGTCTCGGGATCGAGATCCGTCACATCCAGTGTCAGGAGATCCATGGAGACGCGTCCGACGATCGGGGCCTTGCGGCCGGCGATGGTTGCAGAGCCGCGATTGCCGAGCGACCGCAGCAGTCCATCGGCATAGCCGGCGGCAACGGTGGCGATACGGCCCGGCCGTTCCCGTCGGTAGGTCGCACCATAACCAACGGTAGAATCCGTGTCAATCTCACGGGTCTGCAGGATTTTTCCTTTCAGACAAAGGACTTGCGCGACGGGGCTGGGGGTTGCCGGTTGCGGGTTGACACCGTAGAGGGCAGCGCCGGGCCGGGCAAGATCGAAATGGAAATCGCGCCCGAGGAAGATCCCGGAAGAGGCCGAGAGGCTGGCCGGCGCCGCCGGCAATCCGACGACGGCGGCGCGGAACGCTGTCAGCTGGACATGGTTGAGCGGATGCGCCGGATCGTCGGGGCAGGCGAGGTGGCTCATGATCGCGCGCAAGGCGACGCCGGCCAGCAGCGCCGGCGCCGTCTGCAGGCGCGCCAACTCGGCGGCGGGCAGGCCGAGCCGCGACATGCCGGTGTCGAGATGCAGCATCGCCGGCGGCCGCGCCGCGGCGTCGATCTGCCGCCAGGCCGCGAGCTGGCCGAGGTCGTTCAGCACCGGAATCAGGTGGAATTCCTGGAACTCGGGCCCCTGTGCCGCGACGAACCCGTCCAGCACGGCGATCTCGCGGTTCGGCAGGATGCCGCGCAGCGCGATCGCCTCGTCGATCTGCGCCACGAAGAACAGCCGGCAACCGGCGGCGGCGAGCACCGGCGCGACCTCGCGCATGCCGAGCCCGTAGGCATCGGCCTTGACCACGGCCGCGCATTCCGTCGCCGGCGCGAGACGCGCGACGACGGAGCGCCAGTTGCCGACGATCGCCGCGAGATCGATCTCCAGCACGGCATTGGCACGATGGCTGGTCATGGACGGAATCTCAGGGTACTCGCTGCGGCCTGTCGGCTAATTCCGATGATCAGGTATACGGGGACATACGCCGGCGCAACAAGCCGCGCCGGCGTATCGGTGCGTCCTACCGCGCGTACGGCACCAGATCCTGGCGTGCGTAATTGGCGAATTTCGTGGTGTTGCCGTCGAACAGCAGCGTCACCTTGCCGGTCGGGCCGTGGCGCTGCTTGGCAATGATCACCTCGGCAAGGCCTTCGACCTCGTCCTTGTGCTGCTGCCACTTCTCGCGGCGGTCGTTGAATTTCTCATCCGATTCGTCTGGCCGCCGCGCCGGCTCGGCGCGGGCGACGTAATATTCATCGCGATAGACGAACATGACGATGTCGGCGTCCTGCTCGATCGATCCCGATTCGCGGAGGTCCGAGAGCATCGGCCGCTTGTCCTCGCGCTGCTCCACGGCGCGCGAGAGCTGTGACAGCGCCAGTACCGGGACGTCAAGCTCCTTGGCGACGGCCTTGAGGCCGCGGGTGATCTCCGAGATTTCCTGGACTCGGTTCTCCGGGCCACGGCCGCCGTCGCTGCTGCCGCGCATCAGTTGAAGATAGTCGATGACGATCAGGTTCAGCCCCTGCTGCCGCATCAGGCGGCGGGCGCGCGTCCGCAGCGCCGCGATGGAGATCGCCGGGGTGTCGTCGATGAACAGCGGCACGCTGACGAGACGCTGGCTAGCCTGCACGAAGCGGTCGAAATCGCCGTGCTCGACCTCGCCGCGGCGGATGCGGTCGGACGAGACACCGGATTCCTCGGCGAGGACGCGGGTAGCGAGCTGCTCGGCCGACATCTCGAGCGAGAAGAAGGCGACGACGCCGCCGTCCTCCGCGACGGTCCTGCCGTCGGGGTTCTTCTTGGCGCGATAGGCCTTGGCGGCGGCGAAGGCGATGTTGGTGGCGAGCGCCGTCTTGCCCATCGCCGGGCGGCCGGCGAGGATCACGAGGTCCGAGGGATGCAACCCGCCGAGCAGCTTGTCGAGATCGACGAAGCCGGTCGAGACGCCGGTTGTCTTGCCGCTGCGCTTGAACGCCGATTCGGCCATGACGATCGCGGTCGCCAGGGCATTGCGGAAGGGCTGGAAACCGCCTTCGATCTGACCGCTTTCGGCGAGGTCGAAGAGGCGCTTCTCGGCGATCTCGATCTGCTGCTCGGCGGCATGATCGAGATCGTGCTTATGGGCGTCGTTGACGACGTCCTCGCCGATCGTGATGAGCTGCCGCCGCAGGAACAGGTCGTGGATGGTGCGGCCGTAGTCCTCGGCGTTGATGATCGTCACGACCGCGGCGGCGAGACGCGCGAGATAGGCGGCGCCGCCGATCTCGGTGAGCGCGCCGTCCTGGTCGAACAGATTCTTCAGCGTCACCGGATTGGCGATCTGGCCGCGCTCGATCAGCTTGGCGATCGCCGCGAAGATGCGGCCGTGCACGCCGTCGGCGAAATGCGCCGGCTGCAGGAACTCCGAGACGCGGCTGAAAGCGGCGTTGTTGGCGAGGATCGCGCCGAGCAGCGCCTGCTCGGCTTCGTTGTTGTGCGGCGGCGTGCGATAAAGCGCGAGGTCTGCCTCGCGCAAGCTCGTCACCTTGGCCGAGGAGAGGGCGGTTTCCATCGCCGGGAAACTAGCACCGAGCCCTGCGGCGCGTCAGCGCCAAATCATCCACATGCTGTGGAACATGGGGACGGCTTGCTGACATCTCAGCGTGGCATTGGGATTGCCGTCACGCGGCGCGCTCTGCCGCGTCTTGCGTCGCAGCGCGTTCCCAGTCGACCATGTAGTCGCGCGTCAGCGGCACCGTCTCGACTCGCTTGGCGAGCTGCATCTGCCAGTTCATGTGGCCCTGGCGACGAAAGGCGATCTCCGAGCCGGCGAGATAGAACTCCCACATCCGGCAGAAGCGCTCGTCGTAAAGGGCACGGACCTCGTCGCGCCGCTTGAGGAAGCGGGCGCGCCAGTGGCGCAGCGTCTCCGCATAGTGGAGGCGCAGGATCTCGATGTCGGTCACCCACAGCCCGGCTTTCTCGACGACCGGCACGACCTCCGACAACGCCGGCGAGTAGCCGCCGGGGAAGATGTATTTGCGGATCCACGGGTTCGTCGTCCCCGGCCCGTCCGCGCGGCCGATCGCGTGCAGCAGCATGACGCCGTCATCCGTCAGCAGCCGCTTGATCCCTTCGAAGAAAGCGCCGAAGTGGACGATGCCGACATGCTCGAACATGCCGACGGAGACGATGCGGTCGTAGGTGCCGGTCTCCTCGCGGTAGTCGCGCAGCTCGAAGCGAACGCGGTCGGCGAGGCCGGCGTCGGCGGCGCGTTGCCGCGCGACCTTGAGCTGCTCCTTCGAGAGGGTCAGCCCGGTGACCTCGACGTCGCACGACTGCGCAAGGTAGAGCGCGAGCCCGCCCCAGCCGGAGCCGATGTCGAGAACGCGCTGGCCCGGCTTGAGCAGCAGCTTGGAAGCGAGATGGCGCTTCTTATTGAGCTGTGCCGTCTCGAGGTCATCGTCGGGGCTGCGAAAATAGGCACAGGAATATTGCCGGTCGCGGTCGAGGAAGAGATCGTAGAGCTCGTCAGAAAGATCGTAGTGATGCGCGACATTGGCGAGCGAGCGCGACACCGGATTGTACTGCTGCAGGGAGCGCATGAAATTGCCGAAGCCGGCATAGAACGGACGCAGCGGATGCGGCGGCGCACGCTCGACGTTGAGCGCGAGGAGGTCGAGGAGATCGTAGATGTCGCCGCCCTCGACGGTCAGCCTGCCGTCCATGAACGCTTCGCCGAGACGCAGCCGCGGATTGAAGAAGAGCTGGCGTCCAAGCGCCTTGTCGTGGAGCCGCATCGTGATGGCTGGCCCGGGATCGACACCGGTGAAGAGGTAGTCCCGCCCGTCGGCGCCGATGACACGGAGCGTGCCGGCCGAGATGAGGTGTCCGAGAAGACGCGTCAGCAGCATGAAGGTCCCCCAGCGCTGAATCAATTATGTCAATACTATTGCCGGTTTAAGAAAGGGGGCAAGCCCCAAGAGTGGGGCGTCCGGCGTCGTCCGGAAGTGTTGCGAGCGTGCGGCAATGGCGCAATTCCGCCATTGCCAGGCAAGGCGGACGCTGATGCGCGAAATGTCCGGGACAGACATGCGCCGCTCCGTTGTCTCGACGGGGGGCGGGAGCACCCGCGCTCCCGGTCGGACGGAGCCCGAGGCCGAGCCGTCCGATGCCATGAGACTGGCATCGTCGACACGACCTCGCATTCAACCAGGTTAAGGGGCCGTCAACCAAATTAAGGCGTCGGCAACCAAGTTAAGGATCCGGCCCGCCGGTGGCGAGCCGGAGAAGCGGCGATGCCTATTCGGCGTTCGCCTGCCGCTCGGCGGCTGCCGTCGCGGCGGCTTCGGCAGCCTCCTCGCGCTCGCGTTCGTCGGCGAGGCGGGCGGGATTGATCCCCTTCGCCTGCATCTCGGCCTCGTCCGCCGAGAGCGCGACGTTGACGGTGACGGTGACCGTCACCTCGGGATGCAGCGAGACGCGCAGCTTGTGGATGCCGAGCGTCTTGATCGGATGATCGAGCAGGACCTGCTGGCGGCCGATGGTGAAGCCGGCGTCGGTGACGGCATCGGAGATGTCGCGCGCCGAGACTGAGCCGTAGAGCTGCCCGCTCTCGCCGGCCTGGCGGATCAGGACGACCTGCTGCCCGTCGAGCTTCTTGGAGACCTCTTCGGCCTCGCCGCGCCGCGTCAGATTGGCGGCCTCGAGCTGGGCGCGCTGCTTCTCGAAATACGTCAGGTTCTCCTTCGTCGCCCGCAGCGCCTTCTTCTGCGGCAACAAGTAGTTCCGCGCGAAGCCGGGCTTGACGTTGACGACCTGGCCCATCTGGCCCAGCTTCTCGATGCGCTCGAGCAGGACGACTGCAACCATCACTCTTCTCCTTGTCGGGATGGGCCCGCGGCAATACGGTGCCGCAAGCCGAACCATTGATCGATCATACCACAGGCGGCAAGCAGCAGCAGCGGCCAGCCGAGCAACATCGCCGCATAGGCCGGCACCAGCACGAACAGCCGTCCGGGGTAGCGGCGCACCGCGGTGTGCAGGACGGCGAGGCCGACCAGCACATAGCCGATCGCCAAGACCGGCAGCAGATTGCGGGCGGCGTAGCCCCAATCGCCCGACGCGGCCACCGCCAGCACCGCCGCGGCGGCGAGGACGATGCCGAACCAGCGCGGCAGCGCCAGCGTCGCGATGTCGGGCGCCGGTCGCCGGTTTACCGCGAACCGCGTCAGCGCACCTTGCGCCAGGACGCCGTTGATCGCGATCATCGCCACCCACGAGGCCGCCGCCGCTGCCGGGAAGAACGGCGCGATCAGATCGGCGACGACGGCGGTCCGCTGCGCCGGGTCCGGCAAGGTCGACGCCGCATCGGCGAGCAGCGTGCCGAGCTGGCCGGCCACGAAATCATGCACCGCGCCGCGAAAGCCGCCAGCCTCGCCCGCCAGCAGCAGCATCGCGGCGATGATCGGGGCGCTGCCGAGCGCCACCAGGCATAGCACGAGACTTCCGGCCGAGGACCATGCGCCGTCCTTGCCGGTTGACCGCAGCGCCTGGGCCACGAGGCAGAGCACCGGCACGACCGCGGTCAGCAGGATCGCCGCACCGGCGAGCAGCCCGCCGGCGGCCGCGGTCGCCAGCGTCGCCGTCGCCCCCGCGATCAGCGCCGGCTTCGTGCCGAGCGACAGCCCGGCGAGGAAGAGCGGCAGTTGCACGAGATTGACGAGGATCAGCGCGCCCAGCGAGCCGGTCAGCACCGAAAGATAGAACAGTGCCGCGACCAGCCCGCCGGCGATTGCGATCGCCAGCGGCATGGCGTTCTCCGCTTCTGCCTGCTGTCGTCGGGACTACCTGACGGCGTAGGGCAGCAGCGCCAGGAAGCGGGCGCGCTTGATCGCCTGGGCGAGTTCGCGCTGCTTCTTGGTCGAGACTGCCGTGATCCGGCTCGGCACGATCTTGCCGCGCTCGGAGACGAACCGCTGCAGCAGCTTCACGTCCTTGTAGTCGATCTTCGGCGCGTTCGGGCCGGAGAAGGGGCAGGACTTGCGACGCCGGAAGAATGGGCGACGCGCGCCGCCACCGGCGCCGCCGCGCCCACCGGCGCCATCGCGATCGTGGTCGCTCATGCTTCGACTCCTTCGACGGCGGTGGCGGCTTCGGCCGGCGGCGGGCTGTCACGACGGTCGTCGCGATCGCCATAGCTGCGGCGCGGACGGTCCTCGCGGGCGCCGCGCGACTGGACGACCGCAGACGGGCCTTCCTCGAGTTCGTCGACGCGGATCGTCATGACGCGGAGGACATCCTCGTTGATGCCCATCGTCCGCTCCATCTCGGCGACGGCCGCCGAGGGCGCGTCGATGTTGAAGAGGACGTAATGCGCCTTGCGGTTCTTCTTGATGCGGTAGGCGAGGCTGCGGAGGCCCCAGTATTCGCGCTTTTTGACCTCGCCGCCGCCTTCCGCGAGGATTCCCGCGAAGGTATCGGCCAGCGCTTCCACTTGCGTCGCCGAGATGTCCTGGCGCGCAATGAAAACGGTCTCGTACAATGCCATGCTGATAGACCCCTTATGGCTAATCGATCCGACGCTGGTCGACAGTCGACGCAGCCGCTCGGATCCAGCCGGGCAAAGCCCGGCAAGGAGCAAGGGCGCGCACTATACACAAAGGTTTTTGCCGCGCAAGTCGGGGTTTTTCGAGGTTTGTTCGTCCACATTGCCCGAGTCGCAACCTAGCTTAGATCGTCATGGCCGGGCTTGACCCGGCCATCCACGTCTCTCCGACGCGGTAAAAAAGGCGTGGATGCCCGGGTCATGCCCGGGCATGACGATTCTGGTTGGTGCATTTGTATGATGTCGACAGCCCGGTTTCGCACAACCGGACGACGTCGTGGAGAAAACCCTGCCCACGCCTACCCCGCTTGACACCGGGGGGCGAGGCGTTATGAGTGGCCGCCCATCGGAACGGAACAAGGTCCGCCATGACGCGCGCATTGGTATTTCCCGGTCAAGGATCGCAGGCCGTCGGCATGGGGCGGGAGCTGGCCGAGGCGTTTCCGGTGGCCCGCCATCTCTTCCAGGAGATCGATGACGCCCTCGAGCAGAAGCTGTCGCGGCTGATGTTCGAGGGGCCGG
Organism: Rhodospirillales bacterium; assembly: GCA_028291405.1. GTDB lineage: Bacteria > Pseudomonadota > Alphaproteobacteria > ATCC43930 > CGMCC-115725 > URHD0088. Next base: position 12,910 of record JAQGID010000080.1, read on the forward strand.
AGAGCGACCTCGTCCTGACCGAGAACGCCCAGCCGGCGCTGATGGCGGTGAGCCTTGCGGTCCTGCGCATCCTCGAGACCGAGGGCGACTTCGATCTCGCCCGCAAGACGAGCTTCGTCGCCGGCCACTCGCTCGGCGAGTACTCGGCGCTGGCGGCGGCGCGCGGTCTCGCCGTGACCGATGCGGCGCGGCTCCTCAAGCGGCGCGGCCAGGCGATGCAGACGGCAGTGCCGGTCGGCGAGGGCGCCATGGCGGCGATTCTCAACCTCGATCTCGACATCGTCCGCGAGATCGCCGCGGCGGCGGAGGAGGGCGAGGTCTGCGGCACGGCCAACGACAATGCGCCGGGCCAGATCGTCGTCAGCGGCGACAAGGCGGCCGTCAACCGGGCCATCGCGCTTGCTGCGGAGCGCGGCAGCCGGCGTTCGATCCTCCTGCAGGTCAGCGCGCCCTTCCATTGCCGCCTGATGGCGCCCGCCGCCGAGATCATGCGCGAGGCGCTCGCCGCGGTGACGGTGTCGTCGCCGGTCGTGCCGCTGGTCGCCAACGTCACCGCCAAGGCCGAGCGCCAGCCGGACGAGATCCGCCGGCTGCTGGTGGAGCAGGTCACAGGCCTCGTGCGCTGGCGCGAAAGCGTCCTCTATATGAAGGAGCAGGGCGTCGACACGATCGTCGAGCTTGGCGCCGGCAAGGTGCTCAGCGGCCTCGTCCGCCGCATCGATCGCGATCTTGCCGCCAGCTCGGTGCAGAATCCGGCCGATATCGAGGCCTTCCTCAAGACCGTCTGACCGGCAAAGGACCGCTCATGTTCGACCTCAGCCAAAAATGCGCCCTCGTGACCGGCGCTTCCGGCGGCATCGGCGGCGCCATCGCGCGCGCCCTGCATGCCCAGGGCGCGACGGTCGTGCTCGCCGGGACGCGCCGCGACGTGCTCGATTCGCTTGCCGCCGAGCTCGGCGAGCGGGTCTTCGTCGAGACGGCGCAACTCGCCGAGCCGACGGCTGCCGATGCGCTCGCCAAGGCGGCCGAAGCGGCGATGGGCCGAATCGACATCCTCGTCAACAACGCAGGGCTGACGCGCGACAACCTCGCGATGCGGATGAAGGACGAGGACTGGCAGTCGGTCATCGACGTCAATCTCACCGCCGCCTTCCGCCTGTCGCGCGCCGTGCTGCGCGGCATGATGAAGCGACGTTCCGGGCGGATCATCGGCATCACCTCGGTGGTCGGCGTCACCGGCAATGCCGGCCAGGCGAACTACGCCGCCTCCAAGGCCGGGATGATCGGCATGAGCAAGGCGCTGGCGCTGGAGATCGCCTCGCGCAACGTCACCGTCAATTGCATCGCGCCGGGCTTCGTCACCACGGCGATGACCGACGCCCTCAGCGAGGAGCAGCGCGGCAAGGCCGCCGCGGCGGTCCCCGCCGGCCGGTTCGGCACCGTCGAGGAGATCGCGGCGGCGGCGGTCTATCTCGCCAGCGACGAGGCGGCCTATGTCACCGGGCATACGCTGCACGTCAACGGCGGGATCGCGATGGTATGATGGATGTCGCTGCAACCATCGCGTCGCGTTCCAATCCGGCGGTTTCCAGCGCTTGCGGCGTTGGAAGAGCGATACTGGTAATGTCTGGGGAACTATGCTATTGGACGGCGCCTTTGAAGGGTTGCCCTGCTGCCGTTTTCAAGCCACGTCCCGGGGTTCGCGAGATGTCAGACGCACATTTCGTCCCTAAGCGCTTTCCATCTATCGAGGGTTACAACGAATGAGTGATGTCGCCGATCGGGTGAAGAAGATCGTCGTCGAGCATCTCGGTGTCGACGAGGCCAAGGTCACCGAAAACGCCAGCTTTATCGACGATCTCGGCGCGGACAGCCTCGATACCGTCGAGCTCGTCATGGCCTTCGAAGAGGAGTTCGGATGCGAGATTCCGGACGATGCGGCCGAGAAGATCATCACCGTCAAGGACGCGGTGAGCTTCATCGAGGCGCATAGCTGAAAACGGCGGCGCGAGACCCTCTTGCAGGGCTCGCGCGCCTTGACCTGAGAACGCGCGCTTTGACGATTAAACAATGAGCATGAGACGGGTCGTCGTTACCGGTATCGGTCTGGTCACCCCCCTCGGCGTCGGCGCGGACCACGTCTGGCGCCGGCTGCTGAACGGCGAGTCGGGGATTGGCGCGATCCAATCCTTCGACGTGTCGGACCTGCCGGCGAAGATCGCCGGGCAGGTGCCGCGCGGCGAGACCGCCGAAGGAAGCTTCAACGTCGACGACTGGGTCCCGCCCAAGGACCAGCGCAAGATGGATACGTTCATCCTCTTCGCGATGGGCGCGGCGATCCAGGCGATCGAGGATTCCGGGTGGAAGCCCGAAGCCGAGGAAGACCGCGAGCGCACCGGCGTCATGATCGGCTCGGGCATCGGCGGCCTGCCGAGCATCGCCGAGACTGCGGTGATCCTCGCTGAGCGCGGGCCCCGGCGGGTCTCGCCGTTCTTCATCCCGGCGAGCCTGATCAACCTCGCCTCCGGCAATCTCTCCATCCGCTATGGTTTCAAGGGGCCGAACCACGCCGTGGTGACAGCGTGCTCGACCGGCGCCCATGCGATCGGCGATGCCGCCCGCCTCATCATGCTCGACGACGCCGACGTCATGGTCTGCGGCGGCACCGAGGCGGCGACCTGCCGCATCGGCCTCGCCGGCTTCGCCGCGGCGCGCGCCCTCTCGACCGCCTTCAACGACGAGCCGACGCGCGCATCGCGGCCGTGGGACAAGGACCGCGACGGCTTCGTCATGGGCGAGGGGTCCGGCATCGTCGTGCTCGAGGAATACGAGCACGCTAAAAAGCGTGGCGCCAAGATCTACGCCGAGGTGATCGGCTACGGCATGTCGGGCGATGCCTACCACATGACCGCCCCGACGCCCGACGGCAACGGCGCCTTCCGCGCCATGATCAACGCGCTGAAGCGGTCCGGGCTGGCGCTCGACCAGATCGACTACATCAACGCGCACGGCACCTCGACGCCGCTCGGCGACGAGATCGAATTGGGCGCGGTGAAGCGGCTGTTCGGCGATCACGCCTACAAGCTGTCGATGTCCTCGACCAAATCGGCGATCGGCCATCTCCTGGGTGCCGCCGGCAGCGTCGAGGCGATCTTCTCGATCCTCGCGATGCGCGACGGCGTCGCGCCGCCGACGCTGAACCTCGAGAATCCGTCGGAAGGCTGCGATATCGATCTCGTGCCGAAGCAGGCGAAGGAGCGCAAGATCCGTTACGCGCTCTCGAACTCCTTCGGCTTCGGCGGCACCAACGCCTCGCTGATCTTCGCCGGGCCGCCCTGAGGGTCCGAGCGGCGGAACCGCGATGAACTGGCGGTTCTGGCGTCGCGTCGGCGCCATCGCTGCCGTCGTCGTGCTGGTCGCCGTCCTTGCCGCCACTTGGGCGTGGCACGACTTCTCCGGTCCGGGTCCGCTCAGCGAGGCGAAGACGGTCATCGTGCCGCGCGGCGCCGGCATCGACGACATCGCCGCGCAGCTCGCCGATGCCGGCATCGTCGCCCATCCCCTGGTCTTCCGGCTCGGCGCTGCGCTGAGCGGCTCGGCGCCGCGGCTCAAGCCGGGCGAATACGCCTTCGCCACGGCGATCAGCCCGCTCGCCATCATCGAGCAAATGGTCGAGGGCCGCCGCGTCCGCCGCCGCATGACCATCCCGGAAGGCTGGAGCAACGTCGAGATCCTCGCGCTCGTCCAGGCCGACGATGCCCTCAGCGGGCCGGCGGCGGCGCCCAAGACCGAAGGGCAGCTGCTCCCCGACACCTATTTCTTCCTCTACGGCGAGCGCCGCCAGGACCTCATCGACCGCATGCGCCAGACGATGACCAAGACACTGGCCGACGCCTGGGCCGGCCGCGCTCCCGATCTGCCGCTCGCGAGCCCGTCCGAGGCGCTGGTTCTCGCCTCGCTCGTCGAGAAGGAGGCGAAGCACGCCGACGAGCGCGCCCGCATTACCGGCGTCTTCGTCAACCGGCTCCGCCAGGGCATCCGCCTGCAATCGGATCCGACCGTGGCATATGCCCGCGGCGACGGCGTCCATCCGCGCGAGCGGCCGGTCAGCCACGCCGACCTTGCGGTCGACTCGCCGTTCAACACCTATCTCGTCAAGGGCCTGCCGCCGGCGCCGATCGCCAACTCCGGCCGTGCCGCGCTCCAGGCGGCGCTGCATCCGGCGGCGACCGACGAACTTTATTTCGTCGCCGACGGCAACGGCGGCCACCTCTTCGCCCGCACCCTCGCCGAGCACAACCGCAATGTCGCGCAGATCCGCAAGCCGCGCGGGACAGGGGAGTAGGCGGTGACGCCAACCCATTGTTGGCGGTCTTCGCCGCGTCTATAACTCGCAGCCACGCGCGCCTCGCGCTGCAGGATCGAGGGTTCCAGTGACGATCGCCAGCATGACCGGTTTCGCCCGCGCCGAGGGCAGTCAGGACGGCGTCGGCTGGGCCTGGGAGATCAAGAGCGTTAACGGCAAGTCGCTCGATCTGCGGCTGCGCGTTCCCAATGGCTACGACCATCTCGAGCCGGCGCTGCGGGCGAGCCTGGCCGGGCGGCTGCGGCGCGGCTCGGTCGCGGCGACGCTGTCGCTGCAACGCGCCGCCGGCGCCGGACCGACGATCCGCATCAACCACGCGGCGCTCGACCAGATCATGGATCTCATCGGCGAACTCGAAGGCCGGACCGGCGCCGCGGCGCCGCGGCTCGACGGGATTCTCGCCCTGCGCGGCGTCCTCGAGACCAGCGAGGAGGCGGAGGAGACCGCCGAGCAGCGCGAGCGTCGCTCGACGGCGATCCTCGCGAGCTGGGAGCTGGCGCTGGCGCAGCTCGCCGAGATGCGCGCGGCGGAAGGGGCGCGACTCGCCCTCGTGCTGCGCGAGCAGATCGCCGAGATCGCTGCGCTCGTCGCGAAGGCCTCGGCCTCCGCGGCGACCCAGCCGGCGGCGCTGCGCGCCCGGTTGCGGGGACTCGTCCAGACGCTGCTCGACGCCTCGCCCGCCCTGCCCGAGGAGCGGCTGGCGCAGGAGGCGGCGCTGCTCGTCGCCCGCGCCGACGTGCGCGAGGAATTGGACCGGCTGAAGGCGCATCTCGGCGCCGCCGAGGATCTGATGCGCGAAGGCGTCGCGGTCGGACGGCGGTTCGATTTCCTCTGCCAGGAGTTCAATCGCGAGGCCAATACGCTGTGCTCGAAATCCGCCGACGTCGAGCTGACGCGGACCGGCCTCGCGCTCAAGGCGGCGATCGAGCAGCTGCGCGAGCAAGTCCAGAACATCGAATAGCCGGAAGATCGAATTGAACGACATGTCGGGACGATCGAAGTGAGCGCCCTCCTCGGCCAGCGCCGCGGGCTGATGCTGGTCCTGTCGTCGCCCTCCGGCGCCGGCAAGACCACGATCACCCGCCGCATCCTCGAGCGCGACGCGCAGCTGACGATCTCGGTCTCGGTGACGACGCGGCCGCAGCGCCCCGGCGAGATCGACGGGGTGCATTACCATTTCATCGACAAGGCGGAGTTCGACCGGCGCGTCGCCGCGAACCAGCTGCTCGAGCACGCGACGGTCTTCGGCAATTCCTACGGTACGCCGCGCGGCCCCGTCGAGGCGACGCTGACGGCCGGACGCGACGTCGTCGCTGATGTCGACTGGCAGGGGACGCAGCAGCTGCAGCAGAACTTCCGCGACAACATGGTCTCGATCTTCGTCCTGCCGCCGACGCTCGACGAGCTCGAGCGGCGGCTGCGCTCGCGCGCCCAGGACAGCGCCGCCGTCGTCGCTGAGCGCATGGCGAAGGCGGCGGACGAAATGAGCCATTGGGCGGAATACGACTACGTCATCGTCAACGACCGGCTCGATCAGAGCGTCGCGCATGTCGCGACGATCCTCGCCGCCGAACGGCTGAAGCGCGAGCGCCAGCCCGGCCTTGCCGCCTTCGTCAACCGCCTGCGCGAGGGCGGCGGCTAATTCTCTATGAGTTCATTCCCACGGCGGACTTTCTGGGACATTGACATAGAAAGGCAAAGTGTATGGCCCTAGTGTCGGGGCATCCTCGATTTGAGCGATCTCGTGGGCCTCATCAACGCCGAGCCTTTTTTGAGAAAAAACGCCGATGAACGAGTCAGTGAAATCGTTAAAGTGACCAGCAACTGTAAGCACCTCTTCCATTAGCATGTCCATGGCCTTGTCCGTATCCTCAGGACATAGTGGTGCGACAAACGAGAGGTTAAAGACCATGTCGGCTGCATAGTAGCACGACTGCATACGTTGGTTCGTTACATAGAATGCCCAGTCGTTCTGGTCTCCAGTCTGCTGAAAAGTCTTCTCAACGACCTCATCAGTGGGGTTATGAAATGCGTGACTGTTCCTGATCCTGTTGATCTTGTTTTTGTTGTCCTTGAAGTAAGCGCGAATTTTTTCCAGGGCTTCGACGCCTTCCTGATCTAGAAGAAGAAGTATATCGTCGCTGATCTTTTTCTTTAATAGGCGGGTATCAATCAGGCGCCACCCTTCATAGAGTTTGCCGATGAGTGTACGAACCAAAAGCATCTGTTGGCTGCGAATGGTCTTGCGTTCCACCTCGTGCTGCGAGGGGACAGTTGAGCACAGCAGGAGAAGCTTCGAGATGACTGTCAGTTCATTGTGAAGGTGGCCAGACAGAAGTAACAGAATACGCTCGTCCTTTGACAGGGCGAGCAGCTTATCTTTCGACACGGGGATCCGGTAAACTGAGATCATCGTCTTCGCTCACTTTTTTCCGGTAGTGATCTCGGTATTCGCGTAGATCGCGACCTGATACGACCCGGTCACGCGCGTAGTATGTCGTTTGTCATCGGCAGTGCGGGATCGATAGTAGGTTTTCTGCTTTCTGGAAGGGTGTTAATCTGTCGCCTTGGGCTCTTCGACATTCGTCAAGTTTACGATTACGCCACCCGTTCGGCTCGGGATATATTTCAATTTGGGGCGCAACTCGGCCCGGACACGCTCATAGAAAGCTTTCATAGCGGAGTGATCTTCGTGCGTTAGGATCATCCCGTCGCCTTCCCGTCCTGGCATGACGCTCGAAGGTTGCAGCGACGGGATATCGCCCCGCCCATACCGAGATCTCCGTGAGCGTTTGAAGGACACGCTTCTCCTCGGCTGATAACTCCAGGCACGCATGACCGCAAAGCTCGACGAGATCGTGTGTCCTGATGGTGCCGTTATCGAGCTTCTTGTCCGAGATGAGATGGGGCTGAATAGCAATGATCGGCCCTTTGAGCAGATTTTCGAGGGCATAGGCTACTGACATCTCAGCAGTCCGGTAATTCGGCTCCGGGGAGCCGATATCTGCCTGCCCGTTGATCTCTGCTTCCTTCGCCGCGATGCTTACAGCTTTCTCATGAGCTTGCCGGACGGGTGCTTGGTCGCGAAATATGATCTCCGCCGCTTCCATCTGTCTTTCAGCCGAAGAAAACCACATAGATGGGTCTTGTTGGACGACAGAGAGCCTTCTCAGCTAGACCTCATTGTCCATTGATCGCGCTCCCAATTACTTCGCGCCGACCACTCGCGGCGCCGCCTCGCGCCGCGCCGCAGCCGGCAGCGGCGGCGGCAGGCTGCGCTCGTCGAGGAAGCCGCGGGTCAGCGCGGCGACGGACGGGCAGCCGATCTGGATCAGCGCCCGACGCGTCTGGTCGGTGAGGATCGTGAAGGCCTTCTCAGCGCCCGCCGCGCCGCCGGCCCCGGTGCCGTAGACGAAACCGCGGCCGCAGAAGACCATGTCGGCGCCGAGCGCGATCGCCTTCACGATGTCCTCGCCACAGCGCACGCCGCTGTCGAACAGCACCTTGACCGCGGGTCCGACCGCGTCGCGGATGTCCGCCAGCACGTCGATCGGCGCCGGCGCCGATTCGAGCTGGCGGCCGCCGTGGTTCGAGACCCAGATCCCGTCGGCGCCGAGGCGGACGATGCCGGCGGCATCGCCGGGGTCGAGCACGCCCTTGATGACGAGACGGCCCTTCCACAAATCCCGGACGCGCCGCAAATCGTCCCAGTCGATGCCCCATTTATTCAGATCGGCCATGTATTTGCCGACGACCGCAAAATTCGCACTGTTGGCGTAGGGGATGTAGTTCTCGACCCGCGGGACGCCGGCCCGCGCCGTCGCCAGCGCCCAGGCCGGATGCGTCGCCAGATCGAGCAGCACCTTGCGGCTGAAGCGGAAGGGCAGGGCGACGCCGCCGCGCATCGCGCGGTTGCGGCGCGATCCGGTCGGCACGTCGATCGTCAGCGCCAGGACACGCATGCCGACGTCCCAGGCGCGCCGCATCATGTCGGCGGTGATGGCGTCGTCCTTCGAGAGATAGAGCTGAACCAGCCCATATCGGGCGCCGCCTTGGCGATGTCCTCGATGCTCGTGGTGCCGGCGGTGCTCAGCACATAGGGAATGCTCTCGCGCTGCGCCAGCCGCGCCAGCGTGAGATCGGTGCCCTCCCAGGTCAGATTCGCCATGCCGACCGGCGCGACGCCGAACGGCTGGGCGTAACGCTGCCCGAAGAGCTCGACCGCGGTATCACAGGCGCCGCCGGCGAGATGGCGGACGCGGAAAAGGATGCGCTCGAACGCCTCCTCGTTACGCCGGACGCCGCGATCCTCGCCGACGCCGCCGTCGAGGTAATGCCAGGCAAAGGATGGGATGCGCCGCTGCGTCATGGCGGCGAGATCGCCGATGCTGGCGGCGGATGCGAGACGGCGGACCATTCTTCCTCCCCGTTGTGCGATTGCGTCGCCCTCTATCGCAACGGGCGCGCTTGTCGTCCTCGTTCCGCCAAAATAGCCGAAATCAGCCGGTTTTGTCGTCGCCGATCTCATCCGGGCTCGCGCCGCCAGCCGCTTCCTCGCTCGCGCGCAGCGCCCGCGCCAAGGCGCAGAACGCCTCGACCGGCAGCTCTTCGGCGCGCGCCGTCGGGGCGATGCCGGTGGCGGCGAGCAGGGCGTCGCTGTCGTGTCCCAGGCTGCGCAAGCTAGCGCGCAGCATCTTGCGACGCTGGCCGAAGGCGGCGGCGGTGACGCGCTCGAGATCCGCCATCCGGCAGTCGCCGAGGGGATGCTGCCGCGGCACGATCTGGACCAGCGTCGAGGTCACCTTGGGCGCCGGCACGAAGGCGCGGCCGGGGATATCGAACAGCAGGCGCACCGAGGCCAGCCACTGCGTCACGATCGTCAGCCTGCCGTAGTCCTTGGTACGCGGCTTGGCGACGAGGCGCTGCGCGACCTCCTTCTGAAAGAGCAGCGTCAGGCTCTCGAACTGGTCGATCCGGCGCAGCCAGCGCAGCAGCAGCGGCGTCGCGATATTGTAGGGCAGGTTGGCGACGATCTTGCGCGGTGCCGCGACGAGTGCTGCGGGATCAAGCGTCAGCGCATCGCCGGCGATAATCGTCAGACGGCCCGGATAGGCTGCTGCGAGCTCCTCCAGCGCGACGATGCAGCGCTCGTCGCGTTCGATCGCGGTGACGTGGCCGGCGCCGCAATCGAGCAGGGCGCGCGTCAGCCCGCCCGGACCGGGTCCGATCTCGACGACGGCGGCATGCTCGAGCGGCGCCGCCTCGCGCGCGATTCGCCGCGTCAAATTGAGATCGAGCAGGAAATTCTGGCCGAGTCCCTTGCGGGCCGCGAGCCCGTGCCGGGCGATGACCTCGCGCAGCGGCGGCAGACCGGCAGGCGCCGCATGCGGATCCAAAGCGGCGATCAGGCCGCCGAGGCGCGGTCGCCCGACCGGCTGCTCGCCATTTGGCCGGCCAGCGTCAGGGCGGCGATCAGGCTTGCCGGGTTGGCGGTGCCCGTACCGGCAATGTCGAAGGCGGTGCCGTGATCGGGCGAGGTGCGGATGAAATCGAGGCCGAGCGTCACGTTGACGCCGCCGTCGAAATCGATCGTCTTAATCGGGATCAGCGCCTGGTCGTGGTACATGCAGAGCGCGACGTCGTAGCTGCGGCGGGCCGCCGCGTGGAACATCGTGTCGGCGGACAGCGGTCCCGTCGCATCGATCCCCTCGCGGCGCAGCGCGGCCACCGCCGGCGCGACGATCTCGATATCCTCGCGGCCGAGCGTGCCGCCTTCGCCGGCGTGCGGGTTCAGCCCGGCGACGGCGAGGCGCGGCCGCGAGACCGCGAAGTCGCGGCGCAGCGCGGCCGCGGTGATGCGCCCGGCCGTGATGATCGCCTCGGTGGTCAGGACCGCGATCGCCCGGCTGAGCGGCAGGTGGATCGTCACCGGCACGACGCGGAGCTCGGCGCAGGCGAGCATCATCACGGCAGTGGCGTCGCCCGACAGCTCGGCGAGGTACTCGGTATGGCCGGGGTGCCGGAACCCGGAATCGGTGAGGATCTTCTTGTTGATCGGGTTGGTAACGACCGCAGCGGCGCGGCCTTCGCGGGCGAGAGCGACGGCGCGGTCGATGGCGCCGATCACCGCGGCGGCATTCTCCAGGCATGGCTGGCCCGGCGTCGGCGCGACCGGCAGCGCGATCGACAGCACGGGCAGCGCCTCTGCGAAACAGGCGATGGCATCCTCCGGCGCCGTGATACGCCGCAGCGGCACCGCGAGGCCGAGGCGCGAAGCGAGGGACTTCAGCCGGTCGGGGTCGTCGATCACGAAGAACGGCGGAATGCCGTCGCCGCGCCGCAACCAGGCGAGCAGCGTGATCTCGCCGCCGATGCCGGCCGGCTCGCCCATGGTAAGGGCGAGCGGCGTCATCCGCGGATGTCGACCGCCGCGGCGCGCCGCAGATCGCGGATGTAGCGGCGGGCGAGATTGTCGAAGCGCTCGCGCGCCAGATCGTCGGCGATCTCGTCGCGCGACGGCGGCGTCAGGGGTGCCGCGCTGGTCGGCGGCGGCGGGGCGGGCGCGGCGACGGGGGTGGGGAAGCCGGTGCGCTCGCAGACCATCAGGACGCCGACCCCACCGCGCATCGGCAGCGGTGGCGAGGCGGTCGCGACCTTGAGCGTGAGCACGGCCTGGCGCAGCTCGGGCGGCAGATCGCCGACCCTGATCTGGCCGAGATCGCCGGAGGTCCGCGGCGCCAGCTCACGGCCGAGCTGCGCCATCTCGCCGCAACTCTTTGCGCTCTGCGACACGTTCCGCGCCTGGCCGATGACCTTCTGCTTCTCCTCTTCCGTCGGCTTCGCGGCGAGCGGGAACATGATCTGCACCAGCCGGACGCGGGCACTCGCCGGGACGTCGCCGACGGTCGGCGGTGGCGGCGGCGGCGCCGGCGCGACATGGGCGATGCCGGGGATCTGCTTGTCGATGACGAGGACGATCTGATAGCCGTTGGCGACCCGCACCGGCTGCGATGCCTGGCCGGGATTGAGACGCTCGACGACCGGCGCGATCTCGCCGTTGAGCTGCGACGGCGTCATCCAGCCGAGATCACCGCCAACCGCGGCGGTCGCCGACTGCGAGAATTGCTGCGCCACGGCCGAGAAATTGGCGCCCTGGTGCAACTGCTCGTAGAGGCGGTCGGCGAAGCGGTGGACCTCCTCGTCCTGTTGCGGGTTGTCGACGGCGAGGAAGATCTCGGCGACCCGGACGCGGGGCTGGCGCTCGTCGACCCGGATGCGCTCAAGCGCCTCGTTGATCTCATCGTCGGAGATCGGCGTCACGAGGTTGCCGCGCTGTTGAACGACCTTGGTCCAGGTGAGCGAGGCGGTGATCTGCTCGAGCAGGCTGGCGCGGCTGAGGCCGTGCTGCTTCAGGTACTCGTCGAGGCCGCCCTTCGGCAGGTTGTTCTGTTTCTCGATCCGCGCCAGCGCGCCGTCGATCTCCTTCTGCGAGGCCGAAATCTTGAGGCGCTTGGCCTCCTGCATCTCGAGTTTCTCGTCGACCATGCCGCGCAGTACCTGCGGTGCCAGGCGCTGCCGCAGCTCGGGGCTGTCGGGGATATTCGACGAGGCGAGCACGAAGCGCAGGCGGGCGGCGAGATCTGCCATCGAGATTACGTCGTCATTGACGACGGCGGCGATGCGCAGCTCCTGCCCCGGTTCGGCGGGGACGCTCGCGGTGGGATGCGAACGCGGTGCGCCGGAGGCGGCGGGCGCCGCGACGGCGGCCGAGCTGGCGAGGATGAGGGCGACGACGATTGAAGAGCGGATCATTGCCTGGACTGTTAGGGTTGCGGCCGCGAAGCCCCGATCATAATCGCATCGCGCCGGATTGTCGCGCCACGATGGTGCCGTCGAGGCGGGCAGCGGACCGTCCTTAGAACCCGGTGGTCGAAAAGGCGGGCGCGTTGATCTCGCCGAGGTTCTTGAACACCAGGGTCACGAGCAGCGCGAGACCGGGCTTGACGTCGCGGTCGCGCGTTCCCGAATCGGTCAGCGTGACCGCAAAGGCGAAACACTCGTCGCGATAGGCTACGGAAAGCTGCGAGGCGACGTTGCCGAAGGATCCCGTCAGGTTCTGGGTCGAGACGAGGCTTGCCGACCAATAGCGCGAGATGTCGGTCGTAACGGCCGCCGTGATCTGGTCCCGGCGGCCGGGGTCGCCGCCGATGATGTCGGGCGGCAGCGTCAGGTAGTTCATTGACAGGCGCAGCTTTTCCGGGCCGGTCGAGAACCCGACCTCCTGCCTTTGCAGGCTGAGATCCGACTGTCGCGCACGGAAGCGGTAGACGAGATCGAGCGCAGGGCTCGGCGAAACGATGGCGCGTCCGACGATGTCGGACTGCTGGGTTTCGAGTCCAGACCCGACCGGAAAGACGTTGTTGTACTTCTGCAGCCGATAGCTCTGGCCGATCAGCACCCGCGAGCTGCCGCCGTGCTGGCCGTAGATGGCGGCTCGAATGCCGTAGTCGACGCGCGCTCCGCCATCGACGCGATCCAGCCCGGGGAAGCGGTCGGGAACGAAGAGGTCGGTCTCGTCGAAGTCGAAGGATTGGCTGTCCTCGTTCGGGATCCTGATGGGGTTGCCGCCGTTCGGCGCGGCGACCAGCATGGCGACCGGCTCGATGACCTGAGAGAAATTCGTGCCGCGGCGGACCCAGGGATAGCGCCAGTCGACCGAAACCTGGGGAAAGACACGGCCGGCGAAGTTGTTGCTCGCCGGCAAGTTCGGATCGATCCGCTGATCGGTCGCATAATAGCTGTCGCCGCGGGTGGTCGCGCGGATGGTGTAAAGGTCGCCCAACGGTCCCGAGAACGGCATCGACCAGCCGCTGCCGAGCGACGCGCGATGGCTGCCAATGCCGTTGAGCCGATTGAGGTCGAGGACGTTTCCGTCGAGGGACCACTTGGCGCCATTGGAGTCGGGTTGACTGACCCAGTTGTAGGCGGCGACCGGCAGCACGATTGGCTGCGTCGAATCGTTCGTCCCCGCGCGCAGCGTCTGGAACGAATATCCATTGATCCCGAGATACCCGCGCTGCGTGAAGTCTTCGGCGTAGGCCCGGCTGGTCAGGAAGCTGCCGCCGCCGCCGAAGCTGAATCGCCGCATGTAGGTCTGATCGGTCTGGCGCTGGATGTCGAAGCCGCTTCGCCAGTTCTCGTTGAGATCGAATTGTCCGGTGCCGAGGAGATGGCCGCGCACCAGGGTGCCGGGCGGGGCGCTGACCGGATCGTAGTTGACACTGCCGCGCAGCTGCATCCCGCCGTTGCTGAAACGCTGGCGATATTCGCCGGCGAGGACCTCTCCGGCGCCGCTGGTGAGGATCGGCGAGAAGGTGGCGTCGCGATCGGGACCGATCGCCCAATAGTACGGAATTGTCGCATGAAATCCGAGATTGCTCGAGTTTCCGACAGTCGGGATTAGGAAGCCGCTGCGCCGCTTGATCGTCGGATCGGGATGCGACAGGTAGGGGGAATAGAAGATCGGGATGCCGCCGAGCTCGACCCTCGCGTTGCGATATTCGATCGTATGCGTCGTCTGGTCGTGGACGATGTCGGAGGCGCGCAGCTGCCAGACCGGCGGCGCTTCGGGATTGTCCTGGCAGAGGTCGCATGGCGAATAGACACCGCGCCGCAGCTCGATGCGATTGCCGTTGGTCCGCCGGGCCGTGTTCCCGGCGAGCCGCGAGCGGTCGGTCAGCAGAGCCTCCATCTGCCGCAGGATCGCTTCCGAAAAATGGTCGTGCAGCTCCATGAAGTCGGCGAAAAGGATTTCGCCGGTCGGCTCCTGCAGGCTGACATGGCCCGAGGCGGTGATCGTGTCGGTGCGCTGGTTGTAGGTGACGACGTCGGCGAGAAGCGTCCGCTGGTCCTGCGTCATCTGGACGTGACCACGCGCGACGGTGAGGCCGAGCTCCTGGTCGTTCTGCAGCTCGTCCGCCGTGAACAGGATCGGCGCGGCGCTCTGCTTCGACGGCGCGCCTTGCTTGGGGGCGGCGGACGGGGCGGGGGCCTGCGCGAACACCGCGCCGCCGCAGAGGGTCAGCCAGACGAGCGCCGCCGCGAGGAGATGACGATGCATTGCCCTCAGCCGTCTTCGAGATGGAGGAGCAGCGCGACGCCCATCAGGATCGAGACGCCGGCCGGGGTCCACGCCGCCAGCGGCACGGGAATCGTCGCCGACAGCCCGAGCGCGAAGACGATGTCGGAGAGGAAGAACAAGGAGAACGCCGTTACCACGCCGCCGACGATCATCAGCGTGGCGCCGCCGCGGCGCTGCATGCGCAGGCTGAACGTAGCGGCGATCAGCACCATCGCGCAGAGCAAAAAGGGGCGTGCCAGCAGCGCGTTGAAATAGAGGCGGTGGCGTTGCGTCGGGAAGCCCGAGACCTCGAGCAGGTGGATGAAGCTGGGAAGGTCCCAGAACGACATCGTCTCGGGCGCGGCGAAGCTCTCCTGGATCTTGCGCGGCGTCAGGCCGGTCGGCAGCGTGACGCGGTCGAACAGCTCGGTCTCGCCGTTGCCGAACCAGCGGTTGCCGTTCTCGATCAGCCAGGCACCGTCGGTCAGCCGCGCCGAGGCGGCGTCGATGCGCTGGGTGAACTGGTCGACGCCGCGGAAGAACAGGATCGTCACGCCCTGCAGGGCCAGGTCGCCGGAGGCCGAACGCTGCGCATGGATCAGCCGCTGATTGCCCGCGTCGTCGGTCTCGCGCAGCCACAGGCCGGAGCGCGACAGGCTGAGCTGGTCGTCGGAGCCGCGCAGCACGCGGGTCTCGAGATTCTCGAACGTCGCCTGGGTGACCGACGCGACCGGGTTGAAGATCGTCACCGCGAAGACTCCGACGGTCAGCGCGAAGAGCTCGGCCGGCAGGAGGAACTGCCAGACCGAGACGCCGGCGGCGCGCGCTACGACCAGCTCGTTGCTCCGGGTCAGCCGCCAGAATGCCAGCATCGTCCCGAAGAGGATCCCGAAGGGCAGCACCTCCTGTGCCATGTAGGGCAGCTTGAGCGCCGCCATCTCGAGGAGCAGCCCCATCGTCGCCTCGGGCCGCTGCGCGCCGCGCCGGATCAGCTCGAGATAATCGAGCAGGAAGGTGATCGTCAGCATGATCGCGAAGACCGCGCCGCACCACGTCAGCACCTGACGCGCGAGATAGCCCGACAAGGTCTTGGCGATTACCACGGGAGGCTCGATCCGGCCTCGGCCGGGATCCTGGCGGCCTCCATCACCTGGCGCCCTGCTGCATTGGCCTTGCCTGTCCGATCATGCGGATCCGGTCGTTGAACAGGATGAAGCCGACGACCAGCGCCGGCAGGACGGCATTGAAATACAGCAAGGCGATGCCCGAGGGAAAGCGCGACGCGACGTTGCGCAATCCGAGATCGAGCGTCTCGAAGAGGAATGCGATCGCCACCGCCAGCAGGATGCGGCGCAGCTGACCGCGGCGGTTGAACTCGCCGTGCAGCAGCGCGCCCAATGGAATCATCGCGAAGCTGAGCGCGGTGAGCGGCGTCACCAGCCGCAGATGCGCCTCGAGAATGAGGCTGTTGCGGAACCGCTGGGTCATGCCGACGTCGTTCGGGAAGAGCAGCTCGTCGAGGTAGCGCTCCTGTGGCTCGCGCGTGCGGTCGCCGCCGACATCGTGCGAATCGGTCAGATCGAGCGTGTATTTTTCGAAGGAGAGAACCGACAGCTTGCCGGTCGAGCGGTCGTAGAGCTGGCGATTGCCGTCGGCCAGAAGGACGCGGGACCCGTCATCGGTCGTCACGAAGGCGCCGCGCGCGGCGATGATCGTGACCGGCTTGCCGGGATCGCGCTCGTCCTGCACGAGGACGCCGGTCAGCTCGCTGTTGCGCTCGCGCGTGCGAACGTAGACCGTGAGGTTTTCCGAGATCGTCGTGAAGGTGCCCTCCTGGAGCACCGCCGAGGCGAATTTGTTGCGGATCTCGAACTGCAGATCCTTGAAGTTGCGGTTGGCGGCTGGCAGGAAATAGGCCGACAACGAGAGCAGCGCGACGACGCCGAGGGCGCCGAGGAGGAGGGCCGGCTTCGCCAGGTCGAACTGGCTCAGCCCTGCGGCGCGCATGACGACGATCTCGCTCTCGGCGATCAGCTTGTTGTAGGTGAAAAGCACCGCGATGAAGATGCCGATCGGCAGCACGATGTCGACGAACCGGGGCACGACGAGCAGGCCGAGATAGAGGAAGATGCCGGTCGAGAGCCCGCGGTTGACGATCAGGTCGACCAGCCGCAGCGACTGCGTCAGCCAGATCGCCGCGCTCAACGCCATCACGACGAAGATGGCGGTTCCCATGGATTGGCGCAGCACGTAGCGGGTCAGTTGTTTCATCGCGGCGCGAGTATACGGGGGGCGTCGCGCCCTGGCCTAGTTCCAATTTGCGCCTCGAATTGCCAGGATTTGCGCGCCGCGCGCGCCGCCCCGGCTGGCCGGCAAGGGCGTCCGGCGGGATGCCGGTTGACTCGCGCGCCGCTTGCGTCTATCGGCGATGTGCGGCTCTGTCTTGCGCGAGCGCGGCGCCGCGCTCGACGCCCATTTCCGAGAGGACCAGCATGAAGATTACGTTTGGCGAGCTTGCCCTGCCCAAGAGCGGCACCGTCGTCGTCGGCGTGCTGGAGGACGGCGTGTTGACGCCGGCCGCCGCAGCGCTCGATACGGCGACCGACGGAGCGCTGCGCCGCGCCATCGCGGCGAGCCGCTTTACCGGCAAGAAGGACGAGCTTCTCGCCATCCTCGCCCCCGCCAAGCTGCCGCTGAAGCGGATCCTGCTGGCCGGGCTCGGCAAGGCGAGCGCGATCGACGCGGCGCAGATGCAGGGACTCGGCGGAGCGATCGTGGCGAATCTCAACAGCGCCGGCGAAACCGAGGCGGCAGTGCAGCTCGATGCGATCGAGGGGGCAATCGATCCCGGCGATGGCGCCGCCAATCTCGCCTTCGGGGCGCGGCTGC
Organism: Rhodospirillales bacterium; assembly: GCA_028291405.1. Classification (GTDB taxonomy): domain Bacteria; phylum Pseudomonadota; class Alphaproteobacteria; order ATCC43930; family CGMCC-115725; genus URHD0088. The sequence continues at coordinate 30,285 of JAQGID010000080.1, forward strand.
GCTCCTATCGCTTCGATCGCTACCGGACGACGGAAAAGCCGGAGAAGAAGCCGACTCTCGCCAAGCTCGCGATCCTCTCCCCCGGCGCCGCCGCGGCCAAGCGAGCCTATGCCCGCCTCGACAAGGTCGCCGACGGCATCGTTTTCACCCGCGACCTCGTCTCCGAGCCGGCCAACGTTATCTATCCCGAGACCCTCGCCGAGCAGGCCAAGAGCCTCGCCGCGCTGGGCGTCACCGTCGAAGTCCTCGACGAGAAGAAGATGGCGAAGCTCGGCATGGGGGCGCTGCTCGGCGTCGGCCAGGGCAGCGCCCGGCCGCCGCGCCTCGTCGTCATGCAGTGGAAGGGCAACCCCAAGAGCAAGGAGGCGCCGCTCGCCTTCTGCGGCAAGGGCGTCACCTTCGACACCGGCGGGATCTCGATCAAGCCCGCCGCCGGGATGGAAGACATGAAATGGGACATGGGCGGCGCCGGCGTCGTCATGGGCCTGATGAAGGCTCTGGCCGGGCGCAAGGCCAAGGTCAACGCGGTCGGTCTTGTCGGGCTCGTCGAGAACATGCCGGGCGCCAACGCGCAGCGGCCCGGCGACATCGTCAAATCGATGTCGGGCCAGACGATCGAGGTCCTCAACACCGACGCCGAGGGACGGCTCGTCCTCGCCGACGTGCTGTGGTACTGCCAGGATCGCTTCAAGCCGCGCTTCATGATCGACCTCGCGACGCTGACCGGCGCCATCATCGTCGCGCTCGGCACCGACTATGCCGGGCTGTTCTCGAACGATGAGCCGCTGACACAGAAGCTGGTCGCGGCCGGCAAGGCGGTGGGCGAAAAGCTGTGGCAGATGCCGCTCGGCGACTCCTACGATCGCCAGATCGACAGCGACGCCGCCGACGTCAAGAACATCGGCGGCGGCCGCGAGGGCGGCAGCATCACGGCGGCGCAGTTCATCCAGCGCTTCGTCAACAAGGTGCCGTGGGCGCATCTCGACATTGCCGGCGTCACCTGGTCCAAGAAGGATTCCGCCACCGTCCCGAAGGGCGCCACGGCCTTCGGCGTCCGCCTTCTCGACCGGTTCGTCGCCGACAATTACGAGAGTTGACGGCGCGGGCTTCGGCGCGGGGCGGCGGATGACCGAGATCGGCTTCTATCATCTCCAGACGACGCCGCTCGAGCATGCCCTGCCCAAGCTGCTCGAGCGTAGCCTCGCCGCCGGTTTTCGGGTGCTGGTCGTCGCCGGCTCGGCCGAGCGCGTCGTGCATCTCGACGCCGTGCTCTGGACCTACGACGACGCCAGCTTCCTCCCGCATGGCAGGAGCGGCGACGGTCAGCCGGAGCGCCAGCCGATCCTGCTCGGCGAGCGCGAGGAGAACGCCAACGGCGCCGACATGCTGGTGCTGACCGACGGCGCCGGATCCTCCCGCCTCGCCGAGTACCGCCGCTGCCTCGATCTCTTCGACGGCGGTGACGAATCGGCGGTCGCCGCCGCGCGCGAGCGCTGGCAGGCGGCGAAGGCGGCCGGCCATACGCTGACCTATTGGCAGCAGACCGTGACGGGCTGGACGAAGAAGGCTTAGGTCGGCTTTCGACGCTCTCTCACCGCCGTCAGACCGGTTGCCGCCGCGCCGCGGTTGCGGCTATAAACCGCCCGCTTTCACGCCCCCCAGGAGTTCCCAGCATTATGGCCATCGAACGCACGCTCTCGATCCTCAAGCCCGACGCGACGCGGCGCAACCTCACCGGCAAGATCAACGCCCGATTCGAGGAGCGGGGCCTGCGCATCGTCGCGCAGAAGCGGCTGCAAATGAGCCAGAAGATGGCCGAGCAGTTCTATGGCGTCCACGCGGCGCGGCCGTTCTTCCGCGACCTCGTCACCTTCATGACCTCGGGCCCGGTTGTCGTTCAGGTGCTGGAAGGCGAGAACGCCGTCGCCGCCAATCGCGACATCATGGGCGCGACCAACCCGGCGAATGCCGCCGCCGGCACGATCCGCAAGGATTTCGCCGAATCGATCGAGGCGAACTCGGTGCACGGCTCGGATTCGGCGGAGAATGCGGCGATCGAGATCGCGTTCTTCTTCGCAGGGACCGAAATCTGCCCCTGAGGTCTGCGTCAGACGACGAAGATCGCGAGCAGCCCGAGGATGATGATGACGGCGACGCTGCCGTATTTCAGCAGGCGGGTAAAACCTTCCCAGGTCCGCTTGTGGCGCTCTAGCTCGAGGTCGATCGTCATGGCGTCTCTGGCTCGCTGATTGTCGCGTGGTTCCCGGAAGACGTATATCCGAGGCTGCGACTTTGGCAAGTCCCGGATGGTGCCGCCGGGCGGCCTGCCTCAATCCGTCGGGTTGAGCAGCGCCGCCTCGCCGCAGGCGGGGCCGTCGATGAGGACGCGCTCGTCCGCGACGCGCGCCCGCCCCTCGGCGACCAGCCGCAGGGCGAGCGGATAGATGCGGTGCTCGGCGGCGAGGACGCGGGCGGCGAGGCGATCGGCGTCGTCGCCCGCCAGCACCGGCACGGCCGCCTGGGCGACGATCGGGCCGGCGTCCATCTCGGCGCGCACGAAATGGACGGTGCAGCCGGTGAACCGCACCCCGGCGGCGAGCGCCCGCTCATGGGTGTGGAGGCCGGGAAAGGCGGGCAGCAGCGACGGGTGGATGTTGAGCTGGCGGTCGTGCCAGCGCTCGACGAACCACGGCGTCAGGATGCGCATGAAGCCGGCGTTGCAGACGAGCTCGGCGTCGGCATCTCGCAGCGCCGCGTCGAGGGCGACCTCGAAGCTCTGACGATCGGGGAAGTCGCGATGCGGCACGACCTGCGTCGCGATTCCGGCGTCGCGGGCGCGCTCCAGCCCGGCAGCGTCGGCGCGGTTCGCTGCGACCAGCGCGATCTCGGCGGGATAGTCAGGCGCGGCGCAGGCGTCGAGCAGCGCCTGCATGTTGGAGCCGCGGCCGGAGATGAGAATCCCGACCTTGCGCCGGCTCAACCGGGCCACCCTTCGCGGTTGCGCATCACCGTGCCGGGCCCGTCGCCGCGCGGCACGATCTCACCGATGCGGAACACCGTCTCGCCGTGGCTCGCGAGCTCGGTGGCGACGCGCTCGACGGCATCCGGTGCGACGGCGGCGACCATGCCGATGCCGCAGTTGAAGGTCCGCGCCATCTCGTCGCGGTCGAGCCGTGCCTCGCGCCCCAGCCAGGCGAAGACCGGCGGCAGCGTCCAGCGCGAGGCGTCGATCTCCGCCGCGAGACCCTCCGGCAGGACGCGCGGGATATTTTCGAGCAGCCCGCCGCCGGTGATATGGGCGAAGGCATTGACGCCGTTGCCGCCGCGCAGGGCGGCGAGGCAGCTTTTGACATAGAGCCGGGTCGGCGCCAGCAGCGCCTCGCCGAGCGACATCCCCGGCGCGAAGGGCGCCGGCGCGGCATAGCCGAGGCCGCTGTCCTCGACGATGCGGCGGACCAGCGAGAAGCCGTTGGAATGCAGGCCGCTCGAGGCAAGGCCGAGGACCACGTCGCCGGCAGCAACACCGGCGCCGGTCAGCACGGCGTCGCGCTCGACCGCGCCGACCGCGAAGCCGGCGAGGTCGTAGTCGCCGGCGGCGTACATGCCCGGCATCTCCGCGGTCTCGCCGCCGATCAGGGCGCAGCCGACCGCCTTGCAGGCCGCGGCGATGCCGGCGACGATCGTCTGACCGGCCGCGACCTCGAGCTTGCCGGTCGCAAAATAATCGAGGAAGAACAAGGGCTCGGCGCCCTGGACGACGAGATCGTTGACGCACATCGCGACGAGGTCCGTGCCGATCGTCTCGTGCCGCCCGGTGGCGATCGCGACCTTCAGCTTGGTGCCGACGCCGTCGGTCGTCGCGACCAGGATGGGGTCGCGGAACCCCGCCGCCCTGAGGTCGAAGAGCGCCCCGAAGCCGCCGAGCCCGGCGGCGGCGCCCGGCCGCGCCGTCGCCTTGGCGAGCGGCTTGATCGCCTCGACCAGCGCATTGCCGGCGTCGATGTCGACCCCGGCGCGGCGATAGCTCTGCCTGTCCTGCTCGTCCGCCATCGTGTTCCGGGATCCTCGCCGTAGCGGCTAAGCCGCGAAACCGTGCTTTTACCGCAGCGCGCCGGCCAGCGGAAGCGTGCTGGACCGGCCGCGAGCGCCGCCCTACCATCACGCAACGACACCAGCGGAGGGAACACCATGGCCAAGCTGCGCCATCTCGCGATCACGGTGCGCGACCTCGAGAAGACGGCTGCGTTCTACGAGACCGTCTTCGGCCTGACCCGCCATAGCGCCAACCCGGTCGCGGTCTCGCTCTCCGATGGCGTCGTCAACATCACGCTGCTGAAATTCCCCACCGACGAGATGGCCGGCGACGAGCGCGGCAAGGATTTCGTCGGGCTGCATCACATGGGGTTCGTCGTCGACGATCTCGAGGCGATGGATCGGACGATCCGCGCCAATGGCGGCACCTTCCACCGCGAGCCGACGCCCGAGATGCAGACGGAGACCAAATACCGCGACATCGATGGCAACGTTTTCGACGTGACGCGGCCCGAGCACGTCTGGAAGGGCGTCTCCTAGCAAGCGGCACGGCGCGGCCGAGCCCGAGCGGGCGACGATGACGCGCGAGAAGGTCACGCTGACCGCGGAGAAGGAGACTCTTCTCATCACGCTCTACGCCAGGGCCGAAGAGAGCCGCCTGCCGGACTCGCTGCTGCGCGACCGTTTCGCCGCCGCGACGGTCGATCGCGTCGACTATGATTTCGCGAGGCTGAGGATCGGGCGCGACACCGCCATCAGCGTCGCGATGCGGGCAAAGCTTTTCGACGACTGGACGCGCGACTTCATTGCCGCCAATCCCGAAGCAGTGGTCCTGCATCTCGGCTGCGGCCTCGACAGCCGGGTCTTTCGCCTCGATCCACCGGCGAGCGTCCTCTGGTTCGACGTCGATTATCCCGAGGTCATCGCCCTGCGCCGTCGCCTCTACCCGGAACGCCTCGGCTGCCGCCTGATCGCATCGTCGGTGATCGACCCAAGCTGGCTATCCGAGGTGCCGACGGATCGTCCGGCGATGATCGTCGCGGAAGGGGTCTTTCCCTATCTTCCGGCGGAAGAGGTGCCGGCGCTGCTCGAACGGCTCACCGCGCATTTTCCGCGCGGCGAGATTGCCTTCGACGGCTACAGCCGCCTCGGCCTGCGGCTCATCCGGCGGAACCATTCGGTGCAGGCGACCGGCGCCGCGCTGCACTGGAGCATCGAGGATTCCCGCCTGCTCGAGCAGCAGGTGCCGCGGCTGAAGCTGGTCGCCGAGCTGACGAACGGCGATCCCGCGGAGATCGCCAGAATGCCCTGGAAGGCCCGGCTGACGATCCGGCTGTTCTTCCTCATTCCCGCGTTCCGGCGGATCGGGCGGATGCTGCGCTATCGGTTTTGACCGAGCCTCAGAGCCATCCGCCTTGACCTTCGCGCTCGGTGCACCTAGTTTTCCTTTCATGACTCGCTTCGAGACGACCGCACTGCTGCTTCTTACGGGCCCGGCGCTTTAGAGCGTCGGGGAAGAACGCGCGTCCGTTCGGTCCAATTTCGTCGAAGCCCTGAGATCATGTCCTCCCGTTCTTTCGTATCTCCCGTTCTCCGTACCCGTTCCGTCCTACGCCTGCGACTTATCGGCGGTCGCCGGGTCTGATTCGGCCGCCCGGCGGCTGTCGCCGCTGCCGATTTCCTCACATCGCCAGGAACAACAGAGCCGCCACGTCGCGGCCAGGAGAACGGACATGCGTATCGATCCCGTCGTCAAGTACCGCCCCTTCGAGCCGATCGCCCTGCCGGACCGACGATGGCCGAACGCGGTCATCACCGCCCCGCCGGTCTGGTGCAGTGTCGATCTGCGCGACGGCAACCAGGCGCTCGTCGAGCCGATGGGACCGGAGCGCAAGCGCCGCTTCTTCACGACGCTCGTCGCCATGGGCTTCAAGGAGATCGAGGTCGGGTTCCCCGCCGCCTCGCAGACCGATTTCGATTTCGTCCGCACCCTCATCGAGGATGATCTCATCCCCGACGACGTCACCATCCAGGTGCTGACCCAGTCGCGCGAGGAGTTGATCCGCCGCACCTTTGAGAGCATCGAGGGCGCCCGTCGCGCCATCGTGCATCTCTACAACTCGACCTCGACGCTGCAGCGCCGCGTCGTCTTCGGCCTCGACCGCCAAGGCATCGTCGATATCGCGACCTCCGGCGCGCGGCTGATCCGCGAGCTGGCGGAATCGGCGGGGCCGACCGAGATCGTCTATCAATACTCGCCGGAGAGCTTCACCGGCACAGAGCTCGACTATGCCAAGGAGATCTGCGAGGCGGTGATGGACGTCTGGCGTCCGACGCCGGAGCATAAGGTCATCCTCAACCTGCCGGCGACCGTCGAGATGGCGACCCCCAACGTCTATGCCGACCAGATCGAATGGTTCTCGCGAAACATCCGGGACCGCGACGGCGTCGTGCTCTCGGTGCATCCGCACAACGATCGCGGCACCGGCGTTGCCGCCGCCGAGCTGGCGATCATGGCCGGCGCCGACCGCGTCGAGGGAACGCTGTTCGGCAATGGCGAGCGCACCGGCAACGTCGACATCGTGACCCTGGCGCTCAACATGGCAACGCAGGGTGTCCCGCCCGGGCTGGACCTCTCCGACATCGATGCGCTGGTCAAGACGGCGGAGTATTGCAACCGCCTGCCGGTCCATCCGCGACATCCCTATGCCGGCGAGCTCGTCTTCACGGCGTTCTCGGGCTCCCATCAGGACGCGATCAGCAAGGGGCTGAAAGCGCTGCACGCGAGCAATTCCGGCGTCTGGGAGGTGCCGTATCTGCCGATCGATCCGGCGGACGTCGGCCGCAGCTACGAGGCGGTGATCCGCATCAACAGCCAGTCCGGCAAGGGCGGCGTCGCCTATATCCTGGAGCAGGATTACGGCCTCGCTCTGCCGCGCCGCCTGCAGATCGAGTTCAGCGCCGCAGTCCAGCGCATCGCGGACCGCGACGGCGTCGAGCTGACGCCGAGTCGCATCTGGGATTGCTTCCAAGCCGAGTACCTCGCCGAGGCGGGGCCGGTCGAATTCGTCGAGCACCGCACCCTGCCGGAGGCCGGCGGCGGCCGGACTCTCGATGCGACGATCCGCGTCGACGGCGTGACGCGGCGGATCGCCGGCACCGGCAGCGGCCCAATCGACGCCTATGTCGAGGCGCTCGGTAAATCGGTCGGCATCGCGCTCGCCGTCGTCGACTATCGCGAGCATTCGACCGGCGCCGGCGCCGATGCGACCGCCGTCGCCTATGTCGAGGCGCGGCTTTCCGACGGAAGCGCGCTGTTCGGCGTCGGCATGGACCGCAACATCGTCAGCGCCTCGCTGCGGGCGGTGACGAGCGCCGCCAACCGCGCGATACGGGTCGCCATATAGGCGCGAGGCACGGATGGTCGCGCGTCCGGCGCAGCAGAGGTGTGCGCCGGACGCCTCCGGATTCGCGGGAACCGAATGCCGCGCTCGATAGTTTCGAAAGTTACGGAACTGCGGGCGCCCGCATTTGCGTGGTCTCGCGGGGCATAGGAATCGACCATGACTGCAATGTTAGCTCCGGGCGAATCCCGCGCGGCTCCGGCCGATGGCGGCTGACGAGGGCGCGCATCCGGGCGTCACGGAGCCGCCTGCCGGCGAGACCGAGAACCTGCGTCGCGACCGCGACGAGCGCGCGCCGGACCGGCGCGAGGACCAGCACAACGTCAAGCGCGACGATGCACCGGGCGCGCCAGGAGCGCGCGACCAAAAACCACCGGAGAAGCGCACGCGCTGGCCGCTGATCGCGCTCGGCGTCGTCATTGTCCTCGGGCTGATCGCCGGCGCCATTTACTGGTGGCTGACGCGCAACCAAGTTAGTACGGACGACGCCTATACCGACGGCAGGGCGGTGATGATCGCCCCGCATGTTTCCGGTTACGTGACGCAGCTCGCCGTCGACGACAACCAGCGCGTCCACAAGGGCGATCTGCTGATCCAGCTGGAGCAGAAGGACTTTCTCGCGGCACGCGACCAGGCGGCTGGTCAGCTGGCGGCCGTGCAGGCGCAGCTCGACAGCGCGCGCGTGGCCCTCGACAAGGCGGAGACCATCTATCCCGCGCAGTTCGCCCAGGCGCAGGGCCAGCTAGAGCAGGCCCGCGGCCAGCTCTACCAGGCGCAAGCCGAATACACGCGGCAGCACGGCGTTCCCCGCGCCGCCACCTCGCAGCAGAGCATCGACGCGTCGACCGCCAATCTGCAGCAGGCCGAAGGCCAGGTGAAGCAGGCGGAAGCCCAGGTCGTCCAGGCTGGGCTGATCCAGCAGAACCTCACGCAAGCGAAGGCGCAGGTGGCGCAGCTCGAAGGCCAGGTCGAGCAGGCGCGCGGCAATCTCGAGCAAGCCGAGATCAATCTCTCCTACACGCGCGTCACGGCGCCGCAGGACGGCTGGGTGACGAAGCGCAACGTCGAGATGGGCAACTACGCCCAGTCCGGCGCGCAGATCATGGCGATCGTCTCGCCGGAGGTCTGGGTCACGGCGAATTTCAAGGAGACGCAGCTCAACCGGATGCGCCCGGGGGAACGAGTGGCGATCAGCGTCGACGCCTATCCCGGGCTGAAGCTGACGGGGCACGTCGACAGCGTCCAGCTCGGATCGGGCTCGAAATTTTCGGCCTTCCCCCCGGAGAATGCGACCGGCAACTTCGTCAAGATCGTCCAGCGGGTGCCCGTCAAGCTCGTCATCGACGGCGGCCTCGATCCCAACCTCCCGCTGCCGCTCGGCATCTCGGTCGTGCCGACGGTGACGCTGCAGTGAGCGGCGAAGCGAGCCACGAGACGGAGCCGCGCGATCGCGGCCGGACGCCGGAGGCCGGCGGTCGATCGGGGCTGGAGGGGCAATGGCAGCCTCATACGAACAAATGGCTGCTCGCGGTCGTCGTGACGCTCGCCGCCTTCATGGAGGTGCTCGACACGACGATCGTCAACGTGTCCTTGCCGCATATCGCCGGAACGATGTCGGTCAGCTATGATGACGCGAGCTGGACGCTGACCTCCTATCTCGTCGCCAACGGCATCGTCCTGACGATCTCCGGCTGGCTGAGCCGGGTGCTCGGCCGCAAGCGCTATTTCCTGATCTGCATCGGCATGTTCGTCGTCTGTAGTTTCCTCTGCGGGATCTCCGACAATCTGGTGATGCTGATCCTGGCGAGGCTGGCCCAAGGCTTCTTCGGCGGCGGGCTGCAACCGACGCAGCAGGCGATCATCGTCGATACCTTCGAGCCGGCGCAGCGCGGCCGCGCCTTCGCGCTCACCGCGATCGCGATGGTCGTGGCGCCGGTGCTCGGACCGAGCGTCGGCGGTTGGATCACTGACAACTACAGCTGGCGCTGGATCTTCTTCATCAACCTGCCGGTCGGCGCGCTCACCCTCTTCGCGGTGATGCACCTGCTCGAGGATCCGCCCTGGGCGCGGCGCCAGCGCTCGGCGGGCTTCGATGCGATTGGCCTGTCGTTGATCGCGATCGGCCTCGGCTCGCTGCAGATCATGATGGATCGCGGCGAGGACGACGATTGGTTCTCCTCCAGCCTGATCTGCACTTTTGCCGTCTTGGCGTTCGTCGGCATTTTCGGCGCGGTCGCCTGGCTGCTGTACACGCCCAAGCCGA
>JAQGID010000092.1 GCA_028291405.1 Rhodospirillales bacterium
CTGCCGGCGACGAGGTACCAGCCGTCGACCAGCACGAAGAAGACGATCTTGAAGGGCAGCGAGACCATCGCCGAGGGCAGCATCATCATGCCCATCGACATCAGGATCGAGGCCACCACCATGTCGATGATGAGGAACGGCAGGAACAGCAGGAAGCCGATCTCGAAGGCGCGGCGCAGCTCGCTGATCATGAAGGCCGGGACAAGGACCCGGATCGGGATGTCCTTGGGCTCGGCGACCGGCGGCATTTTGGCGATGTCGGCGAAGAGCTCCAGATCGTGCTTGCGCACGTTGGCGGCCATGAAGCTGTGCAGCGGCGCGATGATGCGGTTGATCGCCTCGGTCTGGTCGATCTTCTCCTCGAGCAGCGGCGTGATCCCGTCGTTGTAGGCGGTCTCGAAGGTCGGCGCCATGACGAAGGCGGTGAGGAAGAGCGCGAGGCTGATCAAGACGGTGTTGGGCGGCGTCTGCTGGATGCCGAGCGCGTTGCGCAGGAACGAGAGCACGATGATGATGCGAGTGAAGGACGTCACCGTCACCAGGATCGCCGGCGCCAGGCTGAGGACGGTGATCAGCACCATCATCTGAATGATGCGGCCCGTCGTGCCGCCGCCCTCGCCGAGGTCGAGGGTCATCGTCTGCGCCGCGACGGGATGGGTGAGAAGGATGGTGACGGCGGCAACAACCAACGCCGTCATTGCGAGCCGCAGGCGAAGCAATCCATGGCGGCCGGATAGCGACTGGATTGCCGTGTCGCTCCGCTCCTCGCAATGACGAGGACGAGGAGGGAAGGCGGTCATGGCGTGGCGCCTTGGACAAGCGCCGCGAAATCGTCTGCGCTGCGCGGCTTGGTGATGCCGCTCTCGATCACGACGGCGCTGTCGACGCCGACCAGCACGAGATGCTCGACGTCGTCGCGGCGGAGCAGCACGAGACGGCGCTTGTTGTCGATCGCGGCGACCTCGACGATCACGAGACGCCGGCGGCCGCCGCGGGTCGGAAGCCGCCCGGCGAAGCCGAAGCGGCGCGCCAGCCAGGCGAAGACCGCCAGCAGCGCCAGTACGGCGATGACCGCGATGACGAAGCGGGTATAGAGGTCGAGGGACACGGGCTTCCCGTCAGTCGGAGGAATCGGCGTCGGAGCCGGGGGGCGTCTTGCCGTAGGCGGCGGCGGCGCGCCGCGGCGTCGCGTCGCGCTGTGCTGCCGCCTGCTGCAGCTTCAGATCGCCGGCGAGCCGGTCGATCTCGTCCAGCAGGAAGCGCAGCTCCACGGCCGCGGCCGAGCGCTGGTCCGGCGGCAGGAGACCGGCAGCGCCGCAGAGCTTGGCGATCTCGCCATCGAAACCGGCGAGATCGAGCGTCGCGTTGGCGGCGAGCGCCTCGCGCGCCGCGACGATCGTCTGGCGCAGCGCCGTGCAGAGCGCGACGGCGCTCATGGCGCGGCCGCGGCGTCGCCGGCCGCCTGATTGGCGCGATAGAGGTAGGAGAGGATCTCGGCGACGGCGGAGAAGGCGGCGAAGGGAATCTCGTCGCCGATGCCGACTGGGGCCAGCATCTCGGCGAGGTCGGCATCCTCGCGGACCTTGACGCCCTTGGCGAAGGCGATCTCGAGGATGCGGTCGGCGGTGAAGCCGCGGCCGCTGGCGACGACGCGCGGCGCCGCCTCGGTGCCGGGCGCATGCTGCAGCGCGACGGCGATGGTCTCCGGCTTCGCTGGCGGTTTCGCTGGGCGGCCTGGCGGCCTGGCGCTGCGGTTCAATGCTGGCCTTCAAGGCGGGGGAGCGATCGACGCCAATCTGGCCGGCCAGGCTTAATTTTCCGTTTAGAGAGGCCTGGCGACTTCGGCGACTCGCGCCGGCGTGCTATTCCGCCGCGGGGCGTCGAGCGCGATCGTCTCGCCAATGCCGCTCCCCGGCGACCGCGCGCACGAGGTCCATCAGCTCGGTCGCCAACGGCGAGTTCGGCACGCCGGGATCCGACGTCATTCCGACCGGCGAGCTCATCGGTGAGGTATCGATCGGCAGCTCGACCAGAAACCCGGTCTCGATGTCTTCGCGCACCGCACCCAGGATCGACACGAGGATCGTATCGCTCATCCGCGCGAGGCTGCGCGCGAAGGGGTAGTTGTGCGATTCGATATAATTGGCGGGGATCCTGACGCCGCTCGCGATGAGAAATCGCTCGATCGTGCGGCGAATCGTCGTGCCGGCGAATTGGATATGCAGCGGATAGGCGATGATCCCCGAGAGTTCGACGGCATCGAGCAGCGCCAGGGGATGTCCGGGACGCGCGACGAAATTGACGCCGTCGCTGTAGAGCGCCTCGAACGACAAGCCCTCGAGTTCCGGCGATTCCATCGGCCCGCCGACAATGAAATCGATCTCGCCGCGCCGGAGGCGCGCCAGCAGCAGCGCGTTCGAATCGTGAATGATGCGAACGCCGGTCGAGGGATGCGCCTCCTTGAACAATTTGACGGCGCGCGGCAGGAGGTAGGCCAGTGTTTCCTGCATCGCGCCGACGACGACGGGTTGCGTCTCGCGGGTGCTCGCACGGGCGACTTCTTCGACCCCCTGGCGGATCGCCGAGATCGAGGTCGAGGCGCGTCGAAAGAACAGCTCGCCCAGCTCAGTCAAGGTTGCGCCGCCGCGATTGCGGTTGAGCAGGCGGCCGCCGACCTCGTGCTCCAGCTCCTTCAGGGTCTTCGAGACCGCCGGCTGGGTGAGGGCGAGGACTGCGGCGGCCTCGGTCACGCTGTTCCGGCGCGCGACTTCGACGAAGCACTGCAGATGCCGCATCTTGATCCGGTTGAGCGCCAACGCGTGGCTCCTGTTTAAGAACGCCTAAGATTTTAGTATATCGATCTCGATATGCAACGGGCGAAAAACTCATTTTACATATCCGAACACGTCGCCAAACTGAAGCGAATTGACTTATCGAGCAAGAGCGACGATCGGGAGGTTTCGATGCTTTCCAAGGAAGACAACGAGCGATTGACCCGCGTGGGACCCGGCACTCCGATGGGAGAGCTGCTGCGCGAGCTGTGGACTCCCGCCTTGCGGTCCGCGAGCATCGTGGCGGACGGCGCGCCGAAGCGGGTCCGCCTCCTCGGCCAGAATTTCGTGGCATTCCGCGCCACCGACGGCCGCGTCGGTTTTATGAACGAAGGATGTCCGCACCGGGGCGCATCGCTGGCGCTCGGGCGCAACGAGGCGAACGGCTTGCGCTGTATCTTCCATGGCTGGAAAATCGACGTTGACGGGCGTTGCGTCGATACGCCGACGGAACCCGCGGCGCGGCGCGCAGCCTTCGCCGCCTCGGTCCCGGTGAAGCACTATCCCGTGCGCGAGGCCGGCGGTCTCGTCTGGGTCTATCTCGGCCGGCAACAGACGCCGCCGAGCTTTTACGACTTCGAGATGCATGCGCCGCCGGCCGACGCGCTCGTGCGCTGCGCCATCGTGCACGGCAATTGGCTGCAGGGGATCGAAGGGCAGCTCGATTCCGCCCATTTGAATTTTCTCCATTCGACCTCGATCCCGGCGCAGGATTCACGGCGGGTGGGTGCTCTCGTAAGCCACGATCCCTCGCCGCGCTTCGAGTTCATCGAGCGCCCCTACGGGTTCCGTGAGGCAGCCCTTCGGACCCTGCCGGACGGCTCGATCTATGCGCGCATCCGCGAGGTCGTGCCGCCGTATTATCTGTTCATCCCCGGCGAGCACGGCGAGCCGCGCCTCGTCGTCGTCGTCGTCCCGATCGACGACGAATGGAGCGCTCATTGGTACTATTACCTCAATCCGTTCGGGCCATTGCCGGACTGGTACCGGGAATTCGCCGTTGAGAAGACGCATGCCGACGATGACGACTTCGCCGGCGACCGCGGCGGCGTCGCGAATATGTGGCATCAGAACCGTGCAGCGATGAGGGACGGCCACTGGAGCGGGCTCGAGAAGAACTTCGTCTACGAGGACTTCATCATCGAGGAGTCGATGGGTCCGATCAGCGACCGTTCGCAGGAATATCTCGGAAGCAGCGATCTGGTGATCGTCCGTTTCCGCCGCATGCTGTTTCAGGCGCTCGATGACCACAAGCAGGGCAAGCTGCCGTTCGGCCTCGGCGACCGCATCGACTTCAGCGGCATCCGCGGGCTCGCGATCCGGTTTCCCGGAAGTTTCGAGTGGCGAACGATCGATCCCCGCGACCCGCCGGAGTTTCAATTCGCCGAGGCCCTCGTCGCGGAATAGAGCGGCGACGTAGGCGCTCGAATTCAGGCTGGTTCAACAGCCTCGCCAAATGGGAGGAAACGATGATGTTCAGGCTTTCGGCGGCCGCATGGTCGACAGCATTGGCGACGGCGGCGATCTCGCTGAGCTCACCCGCCTGGGCGCAGAAATCGGCGGATATGCTCAGGTTCGCCTTCCAGGACCCGATCCAGACGACCGACGCCGTCGCCGACCCCAAGCCTGAAACCAGGATCGCCACCCAGGCGATCTTCGATAGCCTCGTCTGGTACGATCCGATGACGCGTGAGATCAAGCCGTCGCTGGCGGAAAGCTGGACCCGGCACGACGATAAGACCCTTGAGTTCAAGCTGCGCCGCGACGTCAGATGGCACGACGGCTCGCCCTTCACGGCCGACGACGTCGTCTACACCTATAATTGGCATGTCGACCCGGCCTCGAAGGTCCGCTATCCGACGATCGATTTCGTCGATCGTGCCGAGAAGATCGATCAATTCACCGTGCGCGTCGTCGAAAGACAGGCGACCTCCGACGATCTCAACGAGTACGGGCAGACGCCGATCTTTCCCGCTGCGATCCACGGAAAGCTCGCCGATAAGTCGGAGTTCGGCCGCAAAACGCCGATCGGCACGGGTCCGTTCAAGGTCGAATCCTTCGATACCGCGAAGGGCACGGTGCTCCTGCGGAACGACGACTACGCCTTGGCCTCGAAATGGCGTCCGGCGGCCGGGGTCAAGCGCATGCATCTCATGCCCATTCCCGATCTCCAGACCGAGATCGCGCTGTTGATGACCGGCGCTGTCGACGTCATGCGCGACGTCCCGAAGGACCAGGCGGAATCGCTTTCCGCACATCCCGGCATCGCGGTCACCGCGACGGGCGGTCCGGTCTTCTTCTACATGGCGATGGATGCGACCGGCCGATCCGGCAACGAGGCGCTCGCGAAGCTGCAGGTTCGCAAGGCCGTCGAGATGGCGATCGACCGTGCGTCGCTGGCGAAGAACGTCGTCAGCGGCGGCGAGGCGGTAAAGATCATCGATGCCCTCTGCACCGAGGCCCAGGCCGACTGCCCGCAGAATCTGAAGGTATCGCCGCCGGCGACGAATTTGTCCGAGGCGAGGAAGCTGCTGGCCGAGGCGGGCTATCCCGACGGGTTCGATGTCGAGGTCGGCGGGATCACCGGTGCTAAAGAGGTTGCCGAAGCCGTCGCCGGACAATTGCGCCAGATCGGCATTCGCGCGCGATTGAGCTTCCGCACGATCTCGTCCTATCGCGACGCCGAGACCGCCGGCAAGCTGCAGATCTCCGTCGGACACTTCTGGGGCGCGGGTGCCGCCCCGGTGGCCCCGCTGACGAAATTCTTCACCGCGCCGTCGCGGGACTACTGGCGTGACCCGGCGATCCAGCAGCTGATGCGGGACGCGAATTCCGAGATGGACCAGCCCAAGCGCGCCGACTTGTACCGCCGGATCTTCGACCGCATCAACGAGCAGGCGTATATCATGCCCCTGTCGACGTTTCCCGGCAGCTTCGCCCATGCCAAGGACGTCGTCATCGGGATGGGCGCGCTGAACTCGGCGAGCGTGGATCTGAACCGGATCGCCTGGAAATAGCAGCGGGCCCTTCACGTCTTGTTAACGCCGACCCGTCAATTTCGAGACGAATTGTTCGCGCTCGACGTGATCGGGAGGCTCGATGGACCTCGGAAACCTTACGCTTTTCAAGGCGATGACCCAGCGCATGAGCTGGCTCGGCGAGCGCCAGAAGACCCTGGCGCAGAACGTCGCCAACGCCGATACGCCGAAATACCAGGCGCAGGACCTCAAGCCGCTGAACTTCGGCGATCATTTCGCAAGCGCCGGCAAGCTGCAGATGACGGCGACGCAGCCTAATCATCTCGCTGGCGGCGGAGACGCCTCATCGTTCACGGCGGCCGTCGACAAGACGGCGCCGATCTCGGCTTCCGGCAACAGCGTCTCGCTCGAAGACCAGATGCTGAAAGTGTCCAGCACGGCAAGCGACTACCAGCTGACGACGGAACTCTATCGCCAGCATCTGGCGATGCTGCGCACCGCGCTCGGCAAGAACTAGCCGGGGACCGTCAGGAGACTAGCGATGGATTTCTTCAATACGATGAAGGTCGCGGCGTCTGGGCTGACCGCCCAGGGCTCGCGGCTCAAGGTGATCGCCGAGAACATGGCGAATGCGCAATCCACCGGCACCTCGCCCGGCGGCGAGCCCTACCGCCGCAAGATCATCACCTTCCGCAGCGTCCTCGACCGCGCGAGCGCGACGAGCACCGTCACGACAGGCCCGGTGGCGACCGCCGGCGGCGATTTCGAGCGCCGCTACGATCCGACGCATCCGGCCGCCGACAAGGACGGCTACGTCATGCTGCCGAACGTCAATCCGCTGATGGAGATGATGGACATGCGCGAGGCGCAGCAGAGCTATCAGGCGAACATCAACGTCATCGAGGCGGCGAAGAGCATGCTCTCGCGCACGATCGATCTGCTGCACGGCTGACAACGAGCGTAAGGGACGAGATCCATGGCCACTCCGATCGCCGGCGCCATCGCCGCCTACGCCAACGCCGCCAAATCGACCGGCGCCGGCATCGCGCCGCGCGAGCAGGGCGGCGGCTTCGGCGATCTGCTCAAGCAGTCGCTCGAGAGCAGCGTCAACGCGGTCAAGGAAGGCGAGACGCAGAGCATGAAGGCGCTCGACGGCAAGGCCGACATCGGCACCGTCGTCAACGCCGTCTCGAACGCCGAGCTGACGCTGCAGACCGTGACGGCGGTCCGCGACCGCGTCATCTCGGCCTATCAGACCATCATGCAGATGCCGATCTAGCGGAGTCCTTGCGATGACGCCCGCCGACGCCGTCGACATCGCGCGCGACGCCATCGTCGTGTCGCTCAAGCTGGGCGGGCCGGTCATGCTGCTCGCTCTCGTCATCGGTCTCGTCATCTCGCTGTTCCAGGCGCTGACGCAGATCCAGGAGCAGACGCTCACCTACGTCCCGAAGATCGTCGCCATCCTGCTCGCGGTGGTGCTGCTGCTGCCCTTCATGCTGCAAACGCTGACGAGCTTCACCGAGCGGCTGTTCCAACGGATGATCATCGGATGAACCAGACGCAGTCGCTGGCCGAATTTCTGCCGGCCAACGTCTTCGCGGTCATGCTCGTCTTCATGCGGGTCGCCGGCGCCATCATGCTGCTGCCGGGGTTCGGCGACATCTACGTCCCGGCGCGCTATCGGCTGCTGATCGCGATGTTCCTGTCGGCAATGCTGGCGGCGTCGCTGGCGCCGATCCTTCCGGTGGCGCCGGCGCGCCCGGGCGATCTCATCATCATGCTCGGCGGCGAGATCGCCATCGGTCTGTTCTTCGGGGCGATCGCAAGGACGCTGCTGACCGCGCTGGAGACGGCGGGAAACATCATCGCCTTCCAGCTCGGGCTGTCGGCGGCGCAGGTCTTCAACCCGGCGCTGCAGCAAACGGGCGCGCTGACCAGCGCCTTCCTCTCCGTCCTCGGCGTCCTGGTCATCTTTCTCACCGACACGCATCACCTCATGCTGCGCGGCATCGTCGCGAGCTACGGCACCTTCCCGCCGGGCGCCTTTCCGGCGGTCGGCGATTTCTCCGAGGCGATGACGCGTCTTGTATCGTCCAGCTTCGCGCTGGCCGTCGCGCTCTCGGCGCCCTTCATCGTGCTCGGCACGATCTTCTTCGTCGCGCTCGGCCTTCTGTCGCGGCTGATGCCGCAGCTGCAGGTCTTCTTCGTCATCCTGCCGATCCAGGTCGCCGGCGGGCTCGTCGTCTTCGCCTTCACGCTCTACGCCGTGATGAGCTGGTTTCTCGACGGGTTCACCGGGACCCTCGGCAGCATCGTGCCGGGCTGACGGACGATGGCCGACGACGACGATTCAAAAACAGAAGACGCCTCCTCCCATAAGCTCGACGAGGCGCGCCTCAGGGGCCAGGTCGCCCAGTCTCGCGAGGTCACCAATCTCTTCGCCATGTCGGGCGGGGCAGGGGCGCTGCTGATCTTCGGGCCGCATATCTCGACGGCGATGCAGCAATCGATGCAGATGTTCTTCCAGCGCGCCGGCACCATGCGGATCGACGGCACCGCCGTCGCGGTGATGCTCTCGACGATGAACGACATCGCCATGGCCCTGTTGCCGGCCTTCGCACTGATGATCGCCGCTGGTCTCGCCGGGACGGTCCTGCAGAGCGGGATCATCTTCGCGACCGACAAGCTGGTGCCCAAGCTCGAGCACATCTCGATCGGCGCCGGCATCAAGCGCCTCTTTTCGGTGCGCGCGCTCGTCGAGTTCCTCAAGGGCCTGCTCAAGATGACGGCAGTCGGCAGCGTCGCCTTCACCCTGCTGATGCCCGAGATCGACCGCCTGCCGATGCTGACGAGCTTCGGCGCGGCGGCGATGGCGCACGAGATCATGATGCTGGCGATCCGTCTGGTCGGCGGCGTCCTCGCCGCGCTGGCGCTGATCGCGGTGGCGGACTACGCCTACCAGAAGATCAGCTTCATGAACTCGATGCGGATGTCGAAGCAGGAGGTCAAGGAGGAGTACAAGCAGCAGGAAGGCGATCCCTTCATGAAGGGCAAGCTGCGCCAGATCCGCACCGAGCGGGCGCGCCGCCGCATGATGTCGGCTGTCCCGAACGCCTCGGTCATCGTCACCAACCCGACGCATTTCGCGGTCGCCCTGCAATACGAGATGAACAGCGCCGGCGCGCCGCGCCTCGTCGCCAAGGGCGCCGATCTGGTCGCCGCCCGCATCCGCGAGGTGGCGCGGGCGCACGACATTCCGATCGTCGAGAACCCGCCGGTGGCGCGCGCGCTCTACGCCACCGTCGAGATCGACCAGGAGGTTCCGCCCGAGCATTACAAGGCGGTCGCGGAGATCATCAGCTACGTCTTCCGGCTCAAGGGGAAGAGCAAGCAGCGCTAGGCGGCAACGCGCACTGGTTGCTGTGACCCGGTCGTCCGGCAACCGTTGAGCTGCCTCGCCGGAATTCGCGCAGCGCGGTGATACATTATGATAAATTACCCGGGATTGGTGCCACGAGGTCGCAAGGATGACTGCCAACGCCATCGAGCGGATCGAGCCGGTAATATCGGGTGAGCCGTCGCGCGGCGCCGCCGACGCGTGGGTGCGCCGGCTCGGGCTGATCGGCGCCGGCTGCGCCCTGGTGGCGATCGCGCTCGGCGTTCTCGGCCTCTCCGACATCCTGACCGGCCTCGCCGCCTGGCCGGCCGCGACGCTCTTCCTCGTCTGCGCCGCGCTCGCCGCCGGCGCCGCGGCGGCGGCGCAGCAGGTGCAGTCGGCGCTACTCGGCCGGCTCGACCTCTTCGGCCAGGCGCTCGAAGCCTCGCCCGACGCCCAGCTCGTCCTCGCGCCCGACCGCACCGTCGCCTATGCGAATCTCGCTTTTCACAGCCTCTTTCCGAAGATTGCGAGCGAGCCGCTCGGGGCGATCAGCCGCCACCTCGACGGCGGCGAGCGCTCGCAGCAGGAGCTGCAGCGGCTGATCAGCCATGCCGCGACCGGGCGCCACGCGCTCGCCGCGCTGCCGATCCACGAGCCGTCCGGGATGGACGGCTGGTTCAACGTCTCGGTCCATCCGCTCGCCGGAAGGCCGGGCTACAGCTTCTGGCGGCTCCAGGACATCACGGCCCGCCACGAGATGGAGGCGGTGATCCGCGACGAGCAGAACAAGCTCGTCGACTTCCTCGACAATGCGCCGATCGGCTTTTACTCGGTCGACGGCAACGGCCGCTTTCTCTTCATCAACGAGACGCTTGCGCAATGGCTCGGCGGCGCGCCCGAAGAGATCGTCAACGCCGGCGCTCGGCTGCAGGATTTCATCAGCGAGCCGATCCCGCCGGAGGCGCCGGCGCACGCGCCCTTCGAGCCGGCGGCCGGCGGCGCCGAGGCCGGCGAGCTGATCCTCAAGGGCCGCCAGGGCCGCATCATCTACGCCTCGATCAGCCAGACCGTCGTCCATGCCGGCGACGAGCTGCGCACCCGCTCGGTCGTCCGCGACCTGACGCCGGAGCGCGAGTGGGAGGAGGCGCTGCGCCTGTCGCGGCAGCGCTTCCAGCGCTTCTTCGCCAACGCGCCGGTCGGCATCGCGCTGCTCGACGGCAACGGCAAGCTCGACGAGGCGAACCGGGCGCTCGGCATCCTCTTCGACAGCGTGCCGCAGGAGCTGATCGGCGAGAAGCTGGTCGATTTCCTGCACGAGGGCGATCGCGTCCAGATCTCGGCCAAGCTCGCGGAGGCGGCGCAGGGCACCAATCCGATCGCGCCCGTCGAGGTGCGGCTCAAGGGGCTGCGCGAGAAGACCGCCGCGCTCTTCGTCAGCCGCCTCGACGCCGCCGATTCCGCGGCGAGCGGCCTCATCCTGCATTTCATCGACACTACCGAGCAGAAGAACCTCGAGGTCCAGTTCGCGCAGTCGCAGAAGATGCAGGCGGTCGGCCAGCTCGCCGGCGGCGTCGCGCACGACTTCAACAATCTCCTGACGGCGATGATCGGCTTCTGCGATCTCCTGCTGCTGCGCTTCCGGCCGGGCGATCCCAGCTTCGCCGACATCATGCAGATCAAGCAGAACGCGAACCGCGCCGCCAATCTCGTCCGCCAGCTGCTCGCCTTCTCGCGGCAGCAGACGCTGCAGCCGCGCATCCTCAACATCACCGACGTCCTCGCCGAGCTGTCGCATCTGCTGCGCCGGCTGATCGGCGAGAACATCGAGCTCAAGATGGTGCACGGCCGCGATCTCGGCCTCGTCAAGGTCGATCAGGGCCAGCTCGAGCAGGTCATCATCAACCTCGCGGTCAACGGCCGCGACGCGATGCTGAACGGCGGCGCGCTGACCATCCGGACGAGCAACATCTCGAATCTCTACGCCGTCCGCCGCGGCCACGAGGTCATGCCGCCGGGCGATTATGTGCTGATCGAGGTGACCGATTCCGGCATCGGCATCCCGAAGGAAAACCTCGAGCGCATCTTCGAGCCGTTCTTCTCGACCAAGGAGATCGGCTCCGGCACCGGGCTCGGCCTCTCGACGGTCTATGGCATCGTCAAGCAGACCGGCGGCTTCGTCTTCGTCGACAGCGCCCCCGGGCAGGGCGCCGCCTTCTCGATCTACCTGCCGCGCGACCACAGCGGCGAGATCGCCGCGGCGTCGCGCGCCGAGGGCAGCGACGCGGTGCTGACCCGCGACCTCACCGGTGCGGGGACGGTGCTGCTCGTCGAGGACGAGGATCCGGTACGCCTCTTCAGCACGCGCGCCCTCCGCAACAAGGGCTACAAGGTGATCGAGGCGAAGAGCGGCGAGGCGGCGCTGGAGATCATCCACCGCGCCACCGAGCAGATCGACCTGCTGATCACCGACGTCGTGATGCCGAAGATGGACGGGCCCGGGCTGATCCGCCTGGTGCGCGAGACGCATCCCGACATGAAGGTCATCTTCATCTCCGGCTACACCGAGGATTCGTTCCGCAAGCGGCTCGATACCGACGCCGAGATCCATTTCCTGCCGAAGCCGTTCAGCCTGAAGCAGCTCGCCGGCAAGGTTAAGGAAGTCATGAGCGAGGCCGGCGCCGGCGAGCGCGAGCCGGCCGAAAACGCCGATGCAGCGAAATCGTAACACTCTCCGATGAAGCTCGGCCTTCGCCACCTTGAGAGGACTGCCGGACGCGCATGACCGACGTCGAAGACGAAGACCTGGCGGCAGCCGCCATTCTCGGCCAGAGCGTCCGGGCGCATGCGCCCGGCAGCCCGGCGGTGCAGCAGCTCGACGACTATGTCGCGACCGGCGCGCGCGAGAGCCTGATCTCGGCGAGCGTCGCGTTCGGCGAGCTTCCCGCGATGGTGCGGCTCGCGGCCGCCGCCGGCGCTATGCAGTTTGCGGCGTCGCTGACGCCGCCGACGCGCCAAGGCCTGATCGCGGCGCTGAAGAAGAAACGCGAGGCCAATCGCGCCGCGAAATCCGAGCCGCGCAAGGCGGAGTGGGGCAAGACCGGACGAATCTGGGGCGCTTAGCCTCGGCCTCCCCAGGGCAGGGCCGTCAGTCAGTGCCCGTAGCGCGAGATCAGGCCGGTGGCGCCCAAAATATGGCCGTTGAGCGCCGCCGCAAGCTCCTCGCGAGTCATCCCGGCGTTGAGGGTCCCTGGCGCGAGGTCGGTCGCGATCAGCGTGAAGATATAGGGATGCGGCTTGTCGCCGATTGGCGGGCAGGGGCCGAAATAGGCCGGCTGGTTGACCGTGCTCTTGCCGACCTTGAACTCGCTGCTCGGCGCGCTCGCCTCGCCTTCCTTGAGGCCGGCCTTGGTCGCCGGAATGTCGTAGGCGAGCCAGTGCACGACGCCGAGCGGCGCGCGCCCCGTCGTGTCCTGGAAGACGATCGCGAAGCTCTTGGTGCCATTTGGGACATTCGACCATTTGAGCGCCGGCGAGACGTTCTGTCCGTCGCAGTTCTTGTTCGCCGGATTGGCGCCGGCGAATTTCTTCGGCAGCATCGCGCCGTCGCGGAAGGCGGGGGAGCTGAGGTCGAAGTATTTCGTCATGACGGCCGCCGCGCCGCTCCCGGCCGTCGCGATGCTGCAGCTCGCGGCGAGCGCGACGACGACCGCGAATTTGTCGAGTGAAACCTGTGACATCCTCTCTCGCCCTGACATTTGCGGCCGTTGCACCGGCCATTGCACCGCGAGATTAGACGCAGCGGCACCGCTCCGGCAAGGCGACAGGCCGTGGCTTCAGTCGACCAGCGCCCAGCGGCCGTCGGCGGATTGGCAGACTTTGCCGGTGGCCTCGACCGGCTTGCCGTCCATCGTCACCGTCTCGCGATACTCGCGGCAGGCGCGGCCGTCCTTGTCCTCGAAGCTGCTCACGAGGTCGAGGGTACCGCTGTCGCGTCGCTCGGCGAACGGCGTTGCAACGGCACTCGCCAGGAAGGCGCTCTGCGGATCGTAGTAACCGACGTTACCGGCCGTCGCGGCACCGCTATGCGATCCGGAAGAGGCGCCGCCGGAATTGGTACCAGTGGTCGGGGCGCCTGTAGCCATCGTATTGCTGCGGCTTGCTGCGAAGGGGGAGGGACCGATCCGGTTGGCGAAGGCGGCGCCGGGTGCGCCGCCGGCAAAGCCGCCGAAGCTGCCACCGCCGCTGGAAGCGGCGGCGCCGCCG